>JAAYGN010000129.1 GCA_012727715.1 Desulfovibrionales bacterium
ACCTGTATCTTATTGCCAAAGCATATCTGCCTTAGTCTTTTTTGCCCAGGGAGAGCTACATTGTATCCCATTGTTCATACTGTACTGAGGACCATACACCCAAGGCAGCAGTAAGTTCTTCCTGGGTGATCCCCACCGCTCCCACTTGTCCGACTACCAACCCAGCCGCGCAATTGGCCAAAATACTCGAAGTAAGCAAATCAAGTCCTGAGGCGATCCCTAACCCGATCACAGCAATAACAGTATCTCCAGCTCCTGTAACATCAAACACTTTTTGCGCTGTGGTCGATAAGTGATAAACACCTGTACCCGGCAAAAATATGGCCATGCCCTCAGCGCCTAAAGTAATGACCAAGGCTCCAAGGTTTCGTTCCTGTACCAAACGCTTTCCTGCCTGGATGATTTCTTCCTTGGTTGTAATGGAGATGTCCAAACCTTCTGAAGCTTCCTTCATGTTGGGTGTCATGCAATATAGGCCAGAATAAAAAGGGAAATTACATGTTTTAGGATCTAAAAGAATTTTATGGTTTTCCTTTTTTCTTTCCCTAAACCACTCTAAAAATTCTTGAGAAATAACTCCTTTCCCATAGTCAGACAAAATAACCACATCAAAGTCATCCAATCGACTTTCAACCATTTGGCACAAGGCTTTTCTTTCTGCTGCATCCAAAGGCGCATTACTTTCTCTGTCCACACGCAACATTTGCTGGTGTGCAGCCATGATCCTGGACTTTAATGTGGTTTCCCGTGATGGAGAAAAAACCAGGCTACAGTCAATTTTCATCTCTGCACAAATATGTTGTAAATTTTCACCATAGGTATCCTGTCCACATATCCCCACCAGAGTAGCCTTGCCCCCGAGCAGGGCAATGTTTTGTGCGACATTTCCTGCACCACCAACCTTAAAATCTTGCTCTACAATTTTGACAATGGGCACAGGAGCCTCGGGTGAAATTCGCTCCACCACTCCACGTTGATACTGGTCAAGCATGACATCCCCAATGATTAACACACGGGAGCCAATCAGGCTGGAAGCACTAAAGGCTAAATTCATCAATTATTCTCCCTGGCAATTTTATTCAGCATTTCATTGAGCTGCGCCCTTTCCTCAGCACTGGTATAGGCAAAAACAACCTTGCCTTTGGTCTCTGTACCTCTATGGGTTATGCGATACTGATTTTCCAAGGCCCGAAAGGCGTTGCCAAAATATACTGGAATACTTTCATTTTTTTCCTTTTGATCGGGTTTCTCACACCTGTATTTTTTGACCAAGGTTTCAGTTTCTCTGACTGTAAGCCCTTTTGTGATTACTCTTTTGGCTAGTTCTACCATTATTTTTGTGTCCTCAAGGCCAAGTAAGGCCCGGGCATGTCCAGTACTCAGACTTTGCTTTTCCAACATGTTCTGCACTTCTTCTGGCAATTTGAGCAAGCGCAGACAATTAGCCACAGCTGGCCGACTGCGCCCCACCTTATCTGCAAGCTCCTCTTGGGTAAGATCCAAATGCTCTTTGATTTGTCCTAAAGCTCGTGCTTCTTCCATGGGATTAAGATCTTCTCGCTGTAAATTTTCAATAAGGGCAATAGTCATGCTCTCATACTGATCCATGGGCCTGACAATGCAATCAATACTGGGTAGCCCTGCCAAACGACAGGCCCGCCATCGACGTTCACCAGCCACAATCTCATATTGGCCTGGAGCCTCCAAAGGACGAACCAAGATCGGTTGCAGTAGCCCCTGAGCCTTTATGGAAGCAGCCAATTCTTCCAGAGCATTTGGATCAAAATGTACTCTCGGCTGGTAGGTGTTGGGTTGCAGGACATCAATATCCAAAGCTACAATACTGGCCTCATTTTCCCGTTCGACAACTCTGCTGGTGAGCAGTACATCCAGACCTCGTCCAAGGCCTCTTTTTTTTATTGTCATAGTCTTCTCATGTGCTTTGCCTCTAGGTGTTGACCTGGACAAAGTCTGAATTATGTTGGAAAGGTGTGATCATCGCTAACAAATACGAGTAGTGGAGCAAATTATGAAAAAAGATACAGCCATACGTTATCTTGTCGATGCCCAGGGCAACCCTCAGGGCGTGTATTTGGAAGAAGAATTTTGGCAGCAAGTTTGTGCTCATGTTCTAGGTCAATTAGAAAAACTTTTCCCTGTGGAACCAATTCTTCAAGAACCCCTCAATGACTTTGAACTCCTCAAAAAATATTGGGACCTGCGCTACGACTTGCCTACAGATGTCCATTGTGACTCCTGCGGCAATTCTTCTTCCGACTGGCAAGGAGATGAACCTCGTAAGTTTATCCTGCGTGCAGCCAATATGGGAGGACTCCTTTCTTTTCAATGCCAATGCTGCAATGCGCGCGTGACCAAATGTCATTTCAAAGACAAGGTCACTGTTACCTGTACCCCTCACCCCTCCTGTGCCTGTGCCTCCCGTTGAAGTACTGCACTACTGAGAATTTCTTGGGCTAGAGTTATATAGGCCTGTGTGCCCATTGATCTAATATCATACAATATGGCTGGCAGCCCATGGCTGGGTGCTTCGGACAGACGAACGTTGCGTGGAATTGTTGTAGAAAAGACAAGCTCTTGAAAATGGTCGCGCACTTCGCGTTCAACCATAAACGAGAGCTTATTTCTTTTATCAAACATGGTCAGCAAAATACCCAAAATCTCTAAAGATGAATTGAGGCGTTGTTGCACCAAAGAAAAAGTGTTCATCAACTGAGCAATACCTTCCAGAGCGTAGTATTCACATTGCAACGGGACCAACAGCCACTTTGCTGCACACAAGGCATTAACAGTAATCAGTCCAAGCGATGGTGGACTATCAATAAGCACATACTCATACGCTCCCTGTACGCCCTGCACTATTTTTCTCAGAATAAATTCACGATGCTGTAGAGTGCTTAGCTCCAGTTCTGCCCCCACCAGATCTGGGGTTGAAGGGAGGAGATGAAGGTACTCCATGGGTGTTTCTACAATCATTTGTTGGGCTTCTTGCGGTTGAAAGAGCGCATGGTAAACCGAACGCTCCAATGTGCCCACGTCCACTCCAAGTCCACTAGATGCATTGGCTTGTGGGTCGCAATCAACAACCAGCACTCTTTTTTCCATGGCTGCCAAAGAGGCTGCTAAATTTACAGTGGTTGTGGTTTTACCAACTCCACCCTTTTGATTTGCCAGGACTATTATATGGGCCAAAGGTTCCTCCTGCGCGATCACGTTTCACGTGAAACTACCAACCGTAGTAGCTTTTAAACCAGGCAATAAAGGCAATAATTCCATCCTCAATACGCGTCTCTGGCTTGAAGCCGACATCCTGCATCAAATCATCAACATCAGCATAAGTAGCGGGAACATCACCGGGCTGAATATCCATATAGTTACGAACAGCCTTCTTGCCCAAGGCTGTTTCCAAAACATCAATAAAGTGTTCTAACTCAACGCAATTGTTGTTGCCAATATTATAAATTTTGTAAGGGGCTGGTGAACTACTGGGATCAGGGGTATCGCCAGACCAATGCACATTGGGTTCAGGGATGCGATGTGTCACCCGAAACACACCCTCCACAATATCTGAAATATAGGTAAAATCTCTGCGCATTTTGCCATGGTTAAAGACGTTAATAGGCTCTCCATTGAGAATAGCCTTGGTAAAAAGATACAAAGCCATATCGGGCCTACCCCATGGACCATAAACAGTAAAAAAACGCAGCCCAGTTGTTGGTAAACGAAATAAATGACTGTAGGTATGGGCCATGAGTTCATTAGATTTCTTGCTGGCAGCATAGAGGCTGACAGGATGATCCACGTTGTCGCGCACACTAAAAGGCATTTTGGTATTCAACCCATATACCGAGCTGGAGGATGCATAGACCAAATGCTTAACTTGGTGCTGACGACAACATTCAAGAAGATTGGCAAAACCAACAATATTGGAATCAACATACGACTTGGGGTTGATTAGCGAATAGCGCACCCCAGCTTGAGCAGCCAAGTTTACAACATGCGTAAAAGAAAACTGTGCAAAGTATGCTTCCAGCGCCGAGGCATCAGCCAAGTCAACACGTTGAAAATGAAAGTTTTTTTCCTTTTCAAGCTCGGCCAAACGATCTTTTTTAAGTTGGACAGAGTAATAATCGTTGAGGTTATCCAGCCCATAAACAGAAACCCCTGCTTCCAAAAAATAGCGACAAAGATGGTAACCTATGAATCCAGCTGCACCGGTGACAAGAATTCGCATAGACACTCCAAAATTAAAGTTAGCCCTATTTATAGCAAGCCCGGATTTTGAGCAATAACTAAACTTCATTATCTTTTTCAATATGTAATGCCAACTCGGAAAAAAGGGCAAGGCAGAACTGGCCATATACGCGAGGTCAGGGAAAGATACCAGAATTTGAAAATTTGAAAGAACTAGGAATTGCGGAGGGATTTAAGAATTTGCCAAGTTTTATTTTTTTCCTGCTGCCCTCCCTGAACCATAGCCTCAAGACTGGGCAAAAAAACAATTTGCGAATTATTCCATGATGGGGGCATGCCTGTTGGCTTAAGAGTCTCAGGCTGGTCACTAAAACACAAAACAACCTTGGGCGAAAGAGTCTGGACAACCTGTCCCCCTGTTTCTGCTCCTTCATCAATGCTACATATGTGTAAATCCTCCTCGCCCCAGCCCAAATGCTTGCTGGTACTACTTTGAATTTTTTGCAGCATCAGCAATCGCTCAGGCGGCGTGGGCAAGGCCAAATCTTGTGCCAACCCTACATAGGTCCACACCGTTCTGATCGCCATTTGTTTCCCGTGAAACAATATGTCCCCATGTTCATCAACAGGCACTTGTGATTGAAATTGTCTTGGAATATCAACATGTTGCCCTAAAAGGACGTACCGAACCCCCGCTCGGGCCAACAAGCGGGCTGATTCACTTAAGGTGTATTCATGCCCATCCAATCCCAGATCCTCCAGGCAATTTCCGTCTTTTTTAACAATGGCCACTGCTCTTCACGACCAAAACGATCAAGGAGCAAGACACGATTCGTCATACTTGCAAATCCTGAGTCAGGACTGCCAATAGCATTGGCCACAATAAGATCAAGGTTCTTTTGTTTCAATTTTCTCTGCGCATGAGCATGAAGATCCTCAACTTCTGCGGCAAAGCCTATGGTGCGTTGATAATCTTTTTTAGCGCTACTCAAAGTAGCTAAAATATCAGGATTAGGCTCAAAAGTTAGGGTTAAAGGAGACCCATCCTTTTTAAACTTGCCTTGAGAGCAGACAGGAGGAGAAAAGTCTGCCACAGCAGCAGTAAAACAACCAATATCTTGAGTTGGGAAAATATCTTGTGCTGCTGCAAACATTTCTCGAGCACTAACCACAGGAACCGTAGTAATAAAACTTGGCCAAGTAATATTCACTGGACCATGCACAACCGTAACCTCAGCTCCCCGCAGAGCAGCTGCTACTGCCAATGCTGCGCCCATAGTCCCCGTGGAGGGATTGGACCAAAATCGTGCGCAATCAAAATACTCCTGTGTAGGCCCGACTGTAAGCATAATCTTCAGGCCGGCAAGGTCTTGAGGTGCAAGAGCACGTAAGGTAGCAATAAATATCTGGTCAAGGCCAGACATCTTTCCTTGCCCCGTATCTCCACAAGCAACCTGACCGCAATCTGGGCCAATTCCCCATACCCCACGCCGGAGCAAAGTCTGCCAATTCTCCTGAGTTACTGAAGCCGACCACATCCGCGGGTTCATAGCCGGAGCTGCCAAAACCGGGCCAGCGTAACCAAGGAGCTGGCAACTAAGAATCTCATCTGCAATGCCGTGAGCCATTTTAGCGAGAATATTGGCTGTTGCCGGCGCCACAAGAAATGCATTTGCTGAGGCAGGTTCCAAGTGCGCAAAGTGACTGCTAGACGTAAAAAAAGTGGTGTGCACGGGATCAGCCCCCAAGCTTGTACAAGACAAGGGGGCTATAAATTGTGTGGCAGCATGAGTCAGGGTGATTCCAACTTGGATCTCAAGACGACAAAAAGCCCTGAGTAAATCCAGAGCCTTATACGCAGCAACAGATCCAGTTACACCAAGGTGCAGGCGTTTGCCATGAAAGGTATCGAAAAAATAATAGTCAGGAATCACTGGGTAAGAGTCCGCTCATATTCAAAGGATGACCCAGATCCAGAAAAAGAGCCCGCAGGCTGATCACCATAAAGATATTGTGGGCTTGCGGAGCCCTGTACTTTAGGCGATACCCAGACTTCCAGCCAGGTGTAGAAAAAAGGGTCTTCATCGATGGTAATAACACAAATTCGAGTGTCCTTGGTGAAAACCAGCAAAAAACGCTGATATTTTTGATACGTCTGTAGTGTCCAGCCATCCTTGGGCATGGTATTATAAAAAAAGTCAAAAAGGGAAATAGGTTCAGCGCGACCTTTAAACTTCATAACCCCAGCCCGACCTCCTTCCACAGGAGAAATGGAAGACTTGTTCTTTTGAATTTCCATTTCTTCAGGAATGCGTATATCGTTAAAATCATAAAAAAAAGCAGCTTGCATAGGTGGAGGCGCTGTATCTGAGGAACTAGACCCCGTAAGATTTGCACAGCCCAGAGACAGGAAAAAAAAGACAGGAAGAACAAAAGTGATGTACCTCATAACAAATCCTTGTTGTGTTAAAAGTTACATAAAATAAGCATACTCGTATTTACCACAAGAATGGCCACACATATCCCTTACTTACTGGATGGATGCAACAAGGTTCGAGCTCGCTGAGCCTCGCTATACCATCCCCCTTCTTCCAAAGATTCAGCAGCCAAAAAAAACATCTTTTCAAGGGATTGGGGATATAGTGACTCCATGAGATCATTATATAATCCCTTAAAGACACTTTGTACAACATTGCTATTGGCATATAAATATCGTGCCAAAAGTGAATTATCTGCATGTAAAGGAAGATACAGAATAAACATGCGCTTACAGTGAAAAAGAATAAAACGAACTCGCTGTACTTCCCGGGCGATACTTTCTGAGGTTTGCTCAATCACTGAATAAAGCTCTGTGGCAATGTATTGGTCTTCGGGGCTGAGGCGAGAATTTTTTTGGAGCTGCCGAAATCTTGGCTTATAATTCATCTGCTGATAGGCATCCTCTTTCAACTTGATGCATTCATGAAAGATATACCCCAAGGCCCAGTCAAGATATTCGCCCAGCACGGTATGATTGCTGCGAGTATCATTACGAAACAAAAGATGAGCCGTATCTTTGAGACGCCAAAGCAAGCCTTGACTGGTTGAACTGCCCAAGAGATCATCAAAAAAATGAAAGCTGAGCTCCCCTGAGGTATCAAAATCTACAAAGTGCTTCTCCAAAGCACTGGCGATTTGACAGAAGTCCCGAAGCACATCACGAACAAAAGATTCTTGTTTGAGTACGAGCCAATTTGAAGACATAAGCAACCTTAAATAAAATTTGAGTATATTTATGCCAGCCATTCCTGAAGGTCAAACCAAAGTCCATAGCCTTGCCCACCTGGAAAAAAAAATCCAGGACCCAGCAACACTCAAAAAAATATTACCTTTGTCTGGAGTTGTCTTTACCAACGGATGCTTTGACCTTCTCCATCCTGGACATGTGGATTATTTGTATCGGGCGCGTGCCTTGGGTACGTTTTTGATTGTGGGCGTAAATAGCGACGCCTCAGTACGCCGGATCAAAGGTCCAACCCGGCCCATAAATTCAGAACGGGCCAGGACTTTGGTTTTGGCTGGCCTGGAATGCGTTGACAGCGTTGTACTCTTCAATGAAGATACCCCATTAGAGCTCATCAATGAGCTTAAGCCCCATGTTTTGGTCAAGGGTGGCGACTGGCCCCTAGACCAAATTGTTGGGCGTGATGTTGTGGAAGGACGTGGAGGACGAGTGCTTTCCATCCCCTTGCTACCAGGCTACTCGACTACGCAAACCATTGAAAATATTCTGCGTATCCATAAAATATCTGTGCCCCAATAACCATCGCAACAGCAAATATCATTCAAAAATTACGTATGAATGCGTATAATAACCAAAGCACCAGACCAAAATCTATTCTGGCATCAGCCTTACATCAGGTTTTACCCCTGATGCTGGGATATATTCCAGTAGGATTTGCCTATGGAGTTCTAGCACAAAAATCAGGTATTTCCAATATCAACACACTGCTCATGAGCCTCTTGGTCTATGCAGGTTCTGCCCAGCTCATTGCTGTGGGGCTCTTTGCGGCCTTGGCCAACCCTCTGACAATTGTAGCCACGACCTTTATTGTCAATTTACGTCATGTGCTCATGTCTGCAGCCCTGGCACCCTATTTGGGCACGTGGAGCAAAGGTAAGTTAGCCCTGTTTTCAGGACAAATGACGGATGAAACCTTTGCCTTGCATGCCACTCGTTTTGCCAAGGGAGAACTCCAAGCCAAAGAAATTTTCAGTATCAACATCATTGCCCACAGCACGTGGGTGGGCAGCACTGCTTTGGGATTGGCAGCCAGCACGTTAATCACGGATATACGACCTATTGGTTTGGACTTTGCCTTACCGGCTATGTTTATTGCTCTGCTTTTGGGGCAAATAAAATCTCCCCTGCATTTGGGTGTCGCTATTTTTGCAGGCATTGTCTCCACGGGCTTGTTTATGCTCGGTTGGACCCAAGCCCATGTTTTAACGGCAACCATACTTGCGGCGACCCTGGGCCTTGGAGGCTACTTGTGGACCAAAAAATCATCTTTATAACCATCTTGGGAATGATGGTTGTCACTTATTTACCCAGGGCCCTTCCTCTCTTGGCCTTAGCCCAACGCACCCTGCCCGAACTGGTGATTCGTTGGTTGAGCTTCATTCCTGCAGCTGTGCTCTCAGCCATGCTTGTGCCCATTTTGGTGCTCAAAGAAAAGAGTCTGGATTTCTCTGGAGACAATATTTTCTTGTGGGCTGCAATACCAACCATTTTGGTGAGTTGGAAAATGAAAAGTTTTGTGGGTGCTGTTATTATGGGTATGGGCTGCGTGGCCCTGGGCCGTTATTTTTTCCTGTAATTGTTGATAATCAGCCACACCCATTCAGGATAATGTAAAAGTGAGAATAAAAAACGGTACTGCCCCTTAGACAGGAGCAATACCATGGGAGACCAGAAAAAAATTTACTAGGTAATTTTGACCACAGGCTTGATCAGGTCTTTAGGTTTATCTTTCATAAGCATAAGAGCCTTTTCAAGTTGATCGAAACCTTCAAAACGATGCGTGATCAGCTTGGCGGGATCAATTCTGCCTGCCACAACCAAGGCAGCCAATTTTTCCGATCGCAAACGACCACCTGGCATTAAACCACCTGTAATAGTTTTATGCCCCATGCCAACTCCCCAGTCTGCCCTGGGAATTTTAATAAAATCACCTTCACCCAGATAATTAATATTTCCAATACTCCCACCAGGCTTGAGCATTCTAATGGCCTCGGCAAAGGTATCGACCGTACCACCGGCAATAATAACCCGATCAACCCCTTTACCTTTAGTTTTATCCAGGATTTGTTTATCCAGGGGGCCATCCTTATAGCTGATAATGTCAGTTGCCCCATATTCTTTAGCAATTGCCACACAATTGGGCCGAGTGCCCACGGCATAAATATGAGAAGCTCCACGCAAAACAGCACCTCGCACACCCATCAACCCAACCGGACCGATACCAATGACACAAACAGTATCACCAAATTGAACTCCAGCAAGTTCGGAACCATGTAAGCCCGTGGGAACCATGTCCGATAGCATTGCTCCCACTTCTGGCTCAATGCCCTCAGGAAGAAGAGCTAAATTGCCATCAGCATCATTAACATGGATAAATTCAGCAAAAACACCATCCTTAATATTGGAAAATTTCCAACCAGCGAGCATACCGCCTGAATGCATGGCAAAACCAGCTTGAGCTTCAAGAGAATTCCAGTCAGGGGTGATGGCTGAAAGAATGACACGATCACCAGGTTTAAAATCTTTGACATAATCGCCAACCTCAACCACTTCTCCCACGCCCTCGTGCCCTAAAATTAAATTGTGCCGGTCACCAACTGCGCCTTCCCAGACTGTATGCACATCAGATGTGCATGGTGCCAAAACAATGGGCCGAACAATGGCGTCCAAAGGGCCACAGGCAGGACGATCCTTTTCTATCCAACCAGTCTTGCCTATCCCCAACATTGCAAAAGCTTTCATACTAGTCCCCTCTCCTGATTCAATTTTATAATGCGTAATTCTGAAGACCAACCCTAATATCAAGCTCATACTGACCTGGCAATAATTTAAGTTAGACGAAACTAAATAATCTTTTAATAACCTTAAATATAATGGAATTTAAAAAAATACACTCTATTAAAATTTGACAGTCAGGCTTTCATTTTTAGATAGTGCCTACTCGAATTTATACTAGAGCTTTTGAGACAAAAGTCTTTGCATATCTTGTTGTAATAGCCCGCCACCGTTTGCAATGCAGGAAACCGCTCTCTTAAATAGTACTTGCCACTAAATAACTCATTAGTGGCTATGGATAAAACAAATCCATCATACTCACACCAAGGTCGCCCTCCGGCAAGGAAGAGCGAAGGCCGACGCGAAAAAATTCTGGACAGCGCCCTGACTCTGTTTGCCGCACATGGCATCGCGGGAACAACCATCGCGCAAATAGTCAAAAACTCCGGGGACACCTCAGCCATGGTGCATTATTATTTCGGTAATCGCGAAGGTCTGCTGGACGCCTATTGCTGCTGAACGGCTGGCCCCTGCCATAGAATACATCTGAGCGGTATGCTGCGGGAGTGGCTGCTGACACTTGTTCCATTGGAGCGCTTCGCAACTGTGATCAGTGCCTTTTCCCTGGCGCAACAGAAAGGAATCGTTAACCCCCTGATCAGTCCGCCTCTTGTAATGACCTCCATCATGGCCGTGGTCATGCTTCCTATTACGGCGTGGGACATGCTCGGCAAAATTCCGATTATGCCTACCTTGGGTAAAGAGGCTTTACGGCGTCACGCTCTCGCACTGCTGCTGGACGGGTTATGCCCGGAAAAGAGCCGGGAGGAGTAGTAATGAAGCAATGAGGCAGGAGATTTTTTCTTTTGTTTTTTATGCTGGCTATCAGCGGCTGTAGAAAGTCGCAAGATATTGAAGGAGATTATGTCTATCTCACTCTGGCTCTGGCCGGACGACTTGAAACCTTAACCACGGAACGCGGTACCATAGTGGAGGCAAAAACCCTTCTGTTCGCACTGGAAACTGACTACGAACGCCATACCCTCAGGCAGGCTGAACATGAACTGTTATCGGCACAGGCCTAATTGAAAGATATGAAAACTGGCAAGCGGCCAGAGGAAGTTGCCATGGTAATGGCGCAGCTTGATCTGGCCAAGGCAGAAGCCGCCAACGCTGCCGAATTACTGCGTCACCACGAAACCTTGATCAAAAGCGGCGGCAAAAACTACGGCTGCCGCGTTGTGGAACTCGCCAGCCAGGTGGAGGCCTACAACCTTCCCGAACGGGAAAAGAAAATCGAAGCGCAACAGGCCGTAGTACGCACGACTTCGGGCTGCTCCGACTTCTACATTGAAATGCGAAGACGTGCTTTTGGCTTGAAACGAATGGTGCCCAGGGCGGGAATCGAACCCGCACGTATCTAAGATACAAGGGATTTTAAATCCCTGGCGTCTACCAATTCCGCCACCCAGGCAACAAAATAAATATAGTACAAGGATATCGCGCACGTCAATCTCTTCCTGTTCCTTTCCTGGTAAAGCTGACCTGTATATTTATACAAATTTATATTTCTACTTTTTGAATAAAGCAAAACTCCATCAGTATAAACACATAGGATTTACCTATTGCTGATCCTTCCAGATATTGCATTGACACCCCTACCCCAAGTCTGTACATGATTTCCGTTATATACCAAGGCGATGGGAGAATGAAGTACTCTCATAGTACGCCAATGCCTGAACATTGTGTGCAGGGCATGGATCTCTCATTTTCTCCCATGTTCAATTCACAAACGGTTCGTTTAACCGGACACGAACTGATCCGGCAACGAGCCACCATCTGCGGGGGCTAACTGATGGACAGAATTATTGAACTGGTTGACTGGATCAATGGTCTTGTTTGGGGACCGTACATGCTGGTGCTATTAGTAGGAACGGGTGTTCTACTCACCATCATGCTCAAGGGGCTACAATTTACCCAATTGGGGCACTCCTTGTACCTGGCACTGATCAAACGCAAAGATGACCAAGCTGAAGAAGGGGATATTTCCAACTTCCAGGCGCTGATGACAGCTCTTTCCGCTACAGTAGGAACTGGTAATATTGCTGGCGTGGCTACCGCTATTGCCATTGGGGGTCCAGGAGCTGTGTTTTGGATGTGGATTACTGGACTCGTAGGCATGGCTACCAAATATGGCGAAGCTGTTTTGGCAGTCAAATACCGCGTTACCAGTGAAAAAGGAGAAATGTCTGGTGGCCCCATGTATTACATTGCCCGGGGCTTGGGCTGGAAGTGGCTCGGAGTACTTTTTGCCTTTTTTGCCTCGATAGCTGCCTTTGGTATTGGCAACATGGTCCAGTCTCATTCCGTAGCCGATGCTTTGTACGCCACCTTTGGTATGGACAAACTCCTGGTAGGCGTAATCCTGTGCACTTTAACCGGCCTGGTAATTTTGGGGGGCATCAAAAGTATTGGTCGAGTAACATCTGTACTCGTACCCGTCATGATTGTTTTTTATGTTATTGGTGCCTTGGGTATTATTTTCATAAATATCAATCTAGTGCCCGCAGCTTTTGCTTTGATTTTCAAATCTGCCTTTACTGGCTCAGCAGCTACAGGTGGTTTTGCCGGATCAACCCTGATGATGGCCATGCGTTTTGGTATTGCCCGTGGCGTTTTCTCCAATGAATCCGGTCTTGGCTCTGCACCTATTGCTGCTGCCGCCGCCCAAACTCGCCACCCAGTAGATCAGGCCCTGGTATCCATGACCCAGACTTTTATCGACACCCTGGTAGTCTGCACCATGACCGCTCTGGTTATCGTCATGTTCAATTGGAATTCCGGCCTGAGTGGCGCTCCATTGACTTCTTCTGCCTTTGAAATGGGTTTTGCTGGTGGCCAGTACATTGTTACCATTGGCCTAGTGCTCTTTGCTTATTCCACTATTTTGGGCTGGTGCTACTATGGAGAAAAATCCATTGAGTACCTGTTGGGACTCAAGGCAGTCACTCCCTATCGCGTGGTATTCACTGCCGCCGTACTCCTGGGAACCCAGGCTGAATTGAACTTTATCTGGAACTTGGCTGACACTTTTAACGGTGCCATGGCTATCCCCAACTTGATCGGTCTTATTTTCTTGAGCCCGGTTATTGTTCGGGAAACCAAGGATTACTTTGCCAAGCGTGCTTCTGGCATGAATTATTCTTCAAGCAAGTAATCCAAGCGTATTGACACTCCATGCTCGCAGAGGCCTCGTTCCTTATGGGACGGGGCCTTTTTCATGGCGCCAACAAAAAGTCCTACCAAACTTTTGGCCATAACTTGATCCACAGAAACCTTATTGCGCAAAGACAAACAGCATAATGATGGCCAACATGGCCACAGGATAGAAACTGGCTCGATCAAAAAGCCTGGAGGCCTGTAATCCATCACCTGTTTTAAAAAGATGGAATCCTGGGACAAGCAATAAAAAAATACCAGCCCCCATACTGAGGCACTGATAAGGCCAGCCAAGGTACAGGGGAGAGAAAAACGGCAAAAATAATCCGAGCACAACTGTGAATAGCAAGGCTGTAAAAACAATAATTCCAGCGAGTTTTGGACCAAAAACAAGGGGAATAGTCCGACCATGGACACGGCGATCTTCTTCCACATCATTCCAATCAGCAGGGATGTTTTGCCCCCCTATTTCCCAAGAAATTACCCACATCAACAGTAATCCAAGTCCAGCCAAAGATGGCTTGGGTACCACTACAAATACAGCAGCTATTGGCCCAGCAGATTTGACAAGACCGCTGAGTAAAATACGCCAATAGGTCACTTGCAACAATAAACAATAAACGACTTCCAGTGCTGAGGCGACCAAAACAATCAACACCAACAAAGGGTTGAGCCACCAGGCAGCTATCAGTGTGAGGCAATACCACATCCCGAACCAGGCTAGGCCCCAGGAGAAACTGAGCTTGTCCTGGGCAATGGGATGACGCAATGCAGATGCTTCCACTGCATAGCCAGCATTAATGCCTGATTCTATAAATTTTTCCCTATCAATCTTGACTCCTACAAGATCATTGAGGGCATAAATGGCAGTATATCCGGAGATTATGGCTACCAGGGAAGCCCCAAAGACTGGCCACTCAGGAAAATGCCCAAGCCAGAGCAAGGCAACAAAACAGGGCATGGCAATATCAATCAGACTATGAGAAGAGCGAGACAAGGCCAAGAATCTTTGCATGGTTCTCATGTCTTCCTGGAAAAACAGAGCATATAATTGACATCTTCAAGACCATGCACAAGCTGAATTTTTTTTGTGAGGAGGTTGTAGGTCAGACTTGCAGAATGAACAAAAGAAAGGCCGGCTGTGGCAGCCCAATGACGCAACTCATGGGGCCGGACAAGCTTGGTATAGTTATGGGTGCCGCGTGGTAAAAAACCAAGAAGGTACTCTCCCCCAATTATGACAAAAAGCCAGGCCTTGAAGGTGCGATTAATGGTTGCAAAAAATATCTGTCCCTGTGGCTTAATGAGCTGTCCGCAAGCCTCAACTATTCTGCCAGGTTCAGGTACATGCTCAAGCATTTCCATACAGGTCACCATATCGTAGCTCCCAGCTTCTTCTTGGACCAATTCTTCCACAGTCTGCAAACGATAATCGATATTCAGCTTATTCTCAGTAGCGTGTCTACGCGCAACTTCCAAGGTCTGCGGGGACTGATCAAGACCCACTACATGCGCTCCTGCTCTGGACATGGCTTCAGACAAGATCCCTCCTCCGCATCCAAGATCAAGTACCCGAGCTCCATGAATATTTGCCTGACTACAAATAAAATTCATGCGTAATGGGTTGATAACATGCAACATGCTCAATTTACTTCCTGGCTGCCACCACAATTGGGACAGACGTTCAAATCTGGCAATTTCATGCTCATCCACATTGGGGAATTGATTCATATGCTCATCACAGAAGTTAAGGTAGCAAACAGCTTGTCCCAAACCATGGCAAGAATAAAGATAACAATTTTCTGAAATCAACAATACAATAAAAGATAATACGTGATTCTTAAAAAAATCCAGCTAGTTGTACAATACTCAAAAAACTATGACAAATTGAATGAAAATCATCAGACAATAAGCCAGAATCTATTATTTCAAGTTACTCAAAACCTTGCTATGTAATTTTTTAATCGGTATGTTACCTTTATTATTCTTAAAAATTATAACCTTACTGGAGGAAACAAGTATGAAAAAAAATGTTGTTCTTGTAGTGTCTTTGGTGCTGACCTTATGCCTGTCTGCATGGGTACATGCGGCCACTCCCCTGGGCGGACTCGCTGTCGCCGTTTCTCCAGATGGCAAACAAATAGTAGCCGCTGGAGACAACAGAGTCCTGTATGCCATCAATGCCGAGACCATGGAAGTAACCGAGCGCGTGTGGCTGGGAACCCCTATTCTTGCTCTGGACTTTACCCAGGATGGTAGCAAGGTTGTGGCTGAAGATACTGATGGCACGCTCTTCCTCTTCAATGCTCAAGACTGGAGCATAATCAAAAATGAACCTAAAGCCGAACAGATGACTGTCTCTCGTGAGGCGAACTTGGTTGCTGGCCTGGATAGGCAAACTGTCCGCCTTTTTTCCCTGGAGAACCTCAGTGCTACTGGGACCATCACCCTGGGTGACAAGGACAGAGTTGCCTGTATGGCTCTGGCCCCCAAAGGAGATCGTCTGGCCATCTTGCTTACACCTGTTGATGACGATGCCGAACCCAAAGAAAAAGTACCCACAGACCTTAAAAATTTAGAGGCTGATGAGTTCAAACTAAAAAATGATGGCAAGACATCACGTCTGTTGATCTTCAGTGCAACTGACGGTTCCAACATTGCTGACCACAAACTGTACTTCTCTGCTTCTACTGTTGGTGCCACCTTGCTCTTCCAAGAAGAAAACATATTGATTGTCAACTACACCAACCTGAATGCCCAAATTGACGCCCAGGGTGAAGTAACCCTGTTTAAGCTGGACAACAGCTATAATTACGGCATTGGCGTATCCGCAGATCATCAGACTTTACTTACTGGCGGTCTGGCCAAGGGTACATATACCAAAGTAGAAAATCTGAACAAAACTACATTTAGCCAGGACCGCCTGCCTGGTTGGCCAGAATACTTTAAGTCCTTTAGTGTGGCACCTGATGGAACAGCCTATGGTGCGACATCTGGCTACCGTATTGTTAAAATCAAGCCTGGTGGGGCCCTTGATAAAAGCTATCCTGTTTTCTAAATGTCATAGAACGTGAGCTGCCCATAGCAGCACTTCTTAGGACAAAACAAGGGAGGCATTGATGACATTACCAAGAGATAGAGCGCATCAATGCCTCTTGAAGTTTATGAGCAGTGTTAAAAAACAAGCACAAACCAGGAAGGATAAAGTTATGCTCAAAAATGAATCTGCACACCAGAGACTCTGGACAAAGCTTATCCTGATCTTCGGCTGCTTTCTGGTCATAGCCGCACCTTCTCAAGGCCAAAGCGGCCCCATTGATCCCAGTGGACATTGGGAAGGCCAACACGGCCCCCTGGCTTTAATGTTGGCTGAAAATACCCTATATTTTAGCTACTCTGCAATCTTTGGCGAAACGGCTCACACCTGCGAGGGCGTAGGCATGGCGACCTTGGTGGATGATAATTTGTATCATCATGTGGATGAAATGGGTACCGTTGCCTTTATTCTCACTGAACAAGGCGTGCAAATGAACACCATCAATGGTGTTGCTCCCTTTTGCGGGGCCTATTGGCCTGGTGACACCTTTGTACTGGAGAGCTTCAAACCAACACAATTATGCAGAGTTACGATGCCCCAAACATACTTCCATGAAGTTGTGCTGGGCGCCCCTGCACAGCTCACAACCTTTGTTGTGGAAAATGACCTGGTAGAGGTAGTCTCTGAAAACTATAACCTTGGACAGAACTGGGTATTGGCTCGCTTTCAAACAGCACAAACGACTATTGTGGGGCTCATGAAAAAAGACAATCTTGAATATGTGGATGTTGCAAAGTAAAAAGTACTACCCCACAAGTCATTGTTGATGAGAACCCCAAAAGGAGTATCAATGATGAAATCACGAATTGCCCGTTTTTTTACCACGATTTTGAGTACTTCACTCGTACTGGCATTGGCAGCACAGGGTGTGTCTGCCCAAACCATGGAACAAACCTGGGGCAAGATCAGCTTTCAGACTGCTCTGCCATTTTCTCCCCCCTTGGAAATTGGCCTGGATGCGGTGGCGCTGATCCATCCACCGGAAAGCGGTATGGGCGAAGAGCAAATGGAAATCACCCTGGCCAGGGTATCCCAAGTTGTACAAGAGAGCATGAACAATAACGATGAAGAAGTGATTGCCTATATCAAGACAACCTTTTTTGGCCTGACTGACCCTGCGAGCACATCAGTAGTGCGTATTTTTCAGGGCCAACAAATAACAGGTCAATCGCAAAGTATTGATTTCCCCAATGATGCAGAGCTAGAGTACTTTCTGGTGCCCCTTGCTGATGGAAGCAAGATCTTTGTCGCGTTCAAATGGGCTTTGAACTTTTCCAGGGAGCAAGTAGAGGAAATCATCAGTGCTGTGTCCCTTTCTTTTAGAGAGACAGAATAAGCATATCTATGGATTGCCATGGCGAGTTTTCTCATCCAGAAACAGTACCCCCTCACGTCTGGCAATCCTTTTGTTCCTGAACATTGAAGACTGATCTTATCCTTGACGACGGATCAAATCACTCAAACAATATCCATCCAATGTTTGCATAAGAACATTACCTGCTTCAATCCATACGAATTGGGTCACGCATTCACCGGCCAATGAACATTCTCCACAAATTGGCTCTCCCTCAGCGCAATGGGTAATCATGACCTTTTCTTCCAAAGCACGCACCACATCGCCCACTGTAATCTCTGAGGCGGACCGGGCCAACTTATGCCCGCCAAAGGGGCCGCGCTTACTCTCCAACAATCCACTGCGTCGCAACCCTGTGATAAGCTTTTCAATATATTTTTGTGAAATTTTCTGACGCCGGGCAATATCCGTGGTGTTTACCCAGCCTTTATCCTGATTGAGAGCGATATCCAGTACCAGGCGAGTTCCATAGCGGCTACGAGTGGTTAAGCGCATGCGTTCCTCCGAAATAAAAAAAGAATTTGCACAGCCCATCACTACACACAAACCTTTTCCTGTTCTTCAGAAACAGGTTGAGGCACATGGTGTCGAGGCAATGCAATACAAAATTCCGTACCAAGACCTGGAGTGGAATCTACCAAGATATGCCCTCCATGCTGCTTAACCACTTCATTGGCTATATACAAGCCAAGACCTGTACCCTTGCTTCCTTTGGAAGAAAAAAACAGAGAAAACATTTTTTCTTGGTGTGAGCGCTCAATGCCCATGCCGTTATCACGAATACGAAAAGTGATGGTGTCAGGGCTCCCTTCCATGATAAAAGAAACAGTATGATTGCTTTTGCTCTCATCTTCAATGCATGCGTCCACAGCATTTTCAAGAATATTGACCAAGCCAGATGATATAACCTCGGGGTCCATTTCCATACGGTCCATAACCCCATGAAATTCCTTTTCAAAACTAATGCCATGGTTATTGGCTTTAGGCTCGACAAAATTGGCTACCCCCTCCCCAAAATTACGGGCATCGACCAACTGAATATTAAGTTCTCGTTCTTTGGAATAATAGAGCATCTCCAGCACAGAATTACGAATACGTGAAACCATGAGCTTGACCCGCTCAGCTCCATTGACCACCAGCTCCATGTCATTTTGTGCAATCCCCTTTTCAAGACGATAAAGTCCGCCATCTAAGGCGGTGAGCATTCCTCGCACCCCATGGGAAATAGATCCAATAAACAGCCCCAAAGTGGTCAAGCGACCTTGCAACTCACGAATCTGGGTAATATCTGTGGCCAGCTCCATGACTTCTGTTATTTCTCCATGTTCGTCTCTAAGAGGCGCAGTCAGGGTAAAGACAATTTTTTGTTCACCATCACATGTGGTTACGACCTCTTCCGTCTGATGTACCAAGCCATCAGCAAAGGTCTGTTCAACAGGGCAATTGGGGCAGGGATGGGTACGGTGCTTATATATTTCGTAACAGCGTTCCCCTAAACAGGCCCCAAAGTCGAGCTTGAATTGACGATTGGCGCGCACAATACGTTGCTCGCGATTTTGCACAGAAATATAACAAGGTACTTCATCAAAAAGCTGACGACATAATTGTTGATTTTCTTCTAGTATCCTGTTTTTTGCACGCAACGTTTCAACTTCATTGTACAAATCAACTTTGGTCCTGGCTCGACCCAACGCAATGCGCAATGCTTCCTCGGAAACAGGCTTAAATAAAAAATCTGCAGCCCCGTCTTCCAGCAATTCAAGACCCAATCCATAGTCATCTTCAGATACCAAAGTGACAATCTGGGTAGTTGGATACAATACCAACAAATGTTGTAATAATATCCGGGCCCGGTCAGGACCACATAAGCCAAGGAGTATAAGACGAGGACGCACCTCGGCCACAACATCCATGGTCTGCTCATAGTCACAAGTAAAAGGCCGATATCCGTATTCTGATAAAATCCGGGCTAATACCTGACCATGTCCGGCATCTAAGGTAATGATAACAATCGGTTCTGAAGCAACAAATGTCTGCATGGTATTCACAAAAAAGCCCTTGCACATATCATTTCCAGACACAGCAAGGGCTTTTGCCAAGCTAGATGGTTTTAGCCAAGAACATCCTTGACCACTTTAAGCAGCTCATCGCGATCAAAAGGCTTGGTAAAAGAAGCCACAGCCTTGGGAATGGCATACTTATTTCCAGCCAGGCCACTGATGACAATAACCGGAATACTTTTGTGTTCTTCGTCCTGAGTTAATTCGCGATAAAAACGCGGGCCCCACTCCTTGGGCATTTCCAAGTCCAAGGTAATGAGCGCCGGCTTTTCTTCCCTGACCACAGCCAAGGCATCCGCACCGTCAGTAGCTTTACAGGTTGCATATCCAGCGTCTTGGAAAATGTCTTCCAAATAGGTGACAATGTTGGGATCGTCATCCACAATCAAAATCTTCTGAGCCATAAGATACCCCCTATATTCATTCCTTTATTATACTTTATCTGGCCGATTGACGGATGCCACAGGACAGGTTGCCCGCAAAAGTACCTGTTCCAGGGTACGTCCAAAAACTGCTGCTTCTTCATGGACATCCTTAGAGTGGTGGGCCATGACAATCAGGTCAGCTTGCTTTTCACGAGCATATTTGACGATTTCAATATAGGGAATACCTTCCCAAATATCTGCACTTATTTTATTAAAATCTCCAGCTTGAATCAGATATTTGCGCCTGACTCTATCTCTGGCCTCAATAAGTGCGTCGTCCAGTTCTTTTTGAGAAATAAAACTGTGCGCTGATCCCACATCAATGGCATGAAAAACATGCAAATTGGCCTCTAATTCTTTGGCAGTCTTTAAGGCGAACTTAAAAGCGTGCTCTGAGGCCGTGGAAAAATCTGCTCCAAAAACAATATTGGTAAACCCACCCCAAAAAGATGCCACCGGACGATTAACCACCAACACAGGTGCCTTGGAGGCCTTGGCGACACGCTGCAGGGTTGAGCCCGCAAAATGACGCTGATACGCATCAGAATCAGTCTCACAGCCAGTAGTACTGGCACCCATAATGATTAAATCCACATCTTCCTGTCGAGCTTTACGCAGCACTTCCCGGTGTGGGATGCCTACCACAGCCTCCAGTTCGCACTCCACCCCCATTTTCAATTGACGATCATAGGTAGATTTTAGTTCATCTTCGACCCACAAGATATAATCATCATCTAATTCTACTTTTTCGCCAGTGCGTACATCCACCACAATCTGACTGAATCCACGACTTGGCACACCCAGAACATGATACACGAAAAGCTTGGCATTATAACGCATTGCCAAATCAAAGGCCACGCGAGCCGCAGCATCGCAGCATGGCGAACCAGATGTGGCAAACAGAATTTTCTTAAACATGTGTCAACTCCTGCTTGGTTACAGTGTGCTGCTGGGCAGCACACCGTGGATCCTTATTCTTTTGGCAAAAGATGCTCGGGCACCTCAACCATCTTGATCAAGAGGGGCTTGAGAAAGCTCCATTTAATACCAATCTCAAATTCTTCTTCCAGATCCCGAATGGCGTCCCAGCAATTATGACAAGGAGCGATGACAAACTTGGCCCCAGTAGCAAGAATTTGCTCTCGTTTCATCTTCAAGGCCACATTGCGTTGTTTGCGGTAGCGCCCAATACCATTGAAACCGCCACCACCACCACAACAATAATTATGTTCCTTGTTGGGAGCCATTTCCCGAAAGTCTTCAGCAATATGCTTCATGATTATACGCGTGCAGTCCCTAAGGCCTGCATTACGCACATAGTTACAGGAATCCTGTACAGTGACCGGCTCTTTAATCCGCTTGGTAGGATCAATTTTGAGCTTTCCAGTCTCCAGAGCCTCAGCCACCCATTCTACATAATGAATACACTCCACAGGTGGCTTGCCATCTGGTCGGCCAGCCCAATATGGACCCTCAATAACCGTGGCCCGGTAGGCATGACCACATTCTGTGGCCACCATCCGCTTGGGTCGCAAACGCTCCATGGATTCGTATACAGTATCAACCTGCATCTTGCAGGCTTCCCAATCCCCGGCAAACATGGACAAACTGGTCATTTCCCAACCTTCCGAAGGCATGGTCCAATTCTCACCAGCAAGGTGAAACAAAATGGCTGCTTCCACAATATCTTCTGGATAGTGCTTGGCCTCGCGCGCATTGATCATGTAAATGATATCAGCATCTTCCTTATCAATGGGAATTTCCAGGCAGGGCCACTCATCTTCTGCTTCTTCCACCATCCATTCACAGGTATCGACAAATTCTTCTACCGTGACGTCCATTTGTGCGCGAAACAAGCGGTGCATTCCAGACCCAATTTTGAGTTCCCAGGGCACAAACCCCTGAGAATGAAGCAGACCGCGCAAATAACTAAACATAACACCCATATCAATACCGTATGGACAAAATGAACCACAACGATTGCAACAAGTGCATTTGGACCAGGCTGTATCCATGCACATGCGCATAAATTCGTTATTGACCTTACCTTGTTTTTTGACCAATTCCCCCAGGGTAGATTGGATTTTGTATGATGGTACCTGCTTGGGATCACGTTCATTGACAGAATACAAAAAACAGCTGTCCGCACACAAACCACAATGAGCACAAATATCCAACCACGTCTTGGTGCGTGATTTCATGGTTTTTTGAATCAACGCCCACAAGGCATCGGAGTCCACCTCCAGTTCTTCCATTTCCGCATAGTATGTTCGGCCATTACTATCCGCCAAAAGGGCATCAAGCTCCTCTTTGGTGGAAATTGGCTTTTTATTACAAAGAGTTCCTTCAGGCATGTTCCATTCCTCTTGGCTTACCAGTCAAAATTAGTTTTCATCCCACCACGCTTTATCCCAAAATCCATACCTAACTGGATACGCGTGCAAAAAAACAATACAATATGCGCCAGTCGGGTAAAGGGGGCTGTCAACAGGACAGTGACACCACAGGCAACATGCAAAGTGATCCAAAATGAATAATGGGCAGGATTGTGGGCAGCCACAATGCCTGATGCCAATAACGTCAAAATAAGTGCCAAGAGCAACATATCTTTACTATTGGTCAAAATGCGCACTTCTGGCAGCAGCACTCGACGGACCATTATCCCCAGGCCACCAAGCAAAGCAGCAATGGACAAAATATCCGCGAGAATTTGAGGCATGGCTGGCCAGTTAATACCCAGGCCATTTTTGATCATCACCGCGTGGCCTGCCAAAAAAAGGGGCACAATAACCACCCCAATATGCAGGGCAAAGAACATCAAAGTGTACAGCGGCTTGGACCTCCAGCTATGGGTCCCAAAAGGCAAAAGCCAACTGCCCACTGAGCGCACAGCACCTTTAATACCGTATTTCATCTGTGGTTTGTAGGCCACGCGGTCCAATCGCCAGTCCAGCCCGCGAAAATAAAGTACCACCCGGACAGTCAAGCCGATAAAGAAAACGGCAAAAGCAATCCAAAGCAGTGGACCTGTCAATATTTCATACATGGGATAACTCCTTTCTTGGTCAACAAAAACCAAGACTATTCTTCTTCCTTATCAGCAAACCTGTCCTCATCCCGTTCAGTAACAAACAGCCAAAAAGCCACGAATGTTACCAGCCCAAGGCCCATGCCCACATAGGCCATGCCTTTGGTCCAGAACATGAAGTCATGTAAGGTCATGAATTCCACAGCTAGCCTCCTTTAGTGTGCGCCCTTGAATTCAGGATGTTCGTGCAGAATCGGTAACTTGCTCAGACAAATCCGCAACACAGTGACTTCCAGGGTAATGATAAAAACCGTAATGAAAATTTCTTCCCAAGAAGGCAGATAGCGTGCCTCAGCCGGGAGCTGCCAATTAAATGCAATAAGGGAAATATTCAGACGATTGATCACAATGCCTAAAATGGTCAGAATAGATGCCCAAAAAGCCAATTTTTCGTTCTTTTCCCGGGCTGCCACCGCATACATCAGGCAGGGGACCAGAACAAAGCCAAACATCTCCACGAGAAACCAAGCTCCCCAACCAGTGGCCAGGTGCTGCCAATTATGGTCCAGAGCCACACCAATCCATTTCAAATTAAAATAAGCAAAAAGCACCACAGCTGCTGCCTTGGAAAACCCCAAGGTTACTCCTGAAGATTCGGCCAAATGCCGATCATCCATTTTATGGTGTAAAAACTTGTGGGATAATCCACCCTCAAAAATGACCATGGATAGACCCGCCGGAATACTGGACACAAAAAAGAACATGGTCAGATACGGCGAGTACCACAAGGGATGAAGTTTGGACGGAGCAATAAGGTAGAGACCCCCAAGAGAAGATTGGTGCAAAGTGGAGAGCACAACCCCAAAAATGGTCAATACCAAGGTTAGACTATGGGCGTAATAGCGCAATCTTTTCCAACGCAATACTTCCCACAAAGCAGGTGAAAACTCGATAGCCAGTACGGTCAAATACAAGGCCACGCAAAGACCCACTTCAAAAAGAAAGGAGGTCGGGCCAGGATAGATGGTTAGGGGATAGGGCAAACGATAGTACCGCCCCAAATCATAGAGCAGGGCAATAACTACAAAGGTGTAACCCAAAAAGGCCGTGGTAATGGCCGGGCGAATAGCAGACTGATACTTCTTCATCCCAAAGAGATACACAGCCGCTGTTGTAGTATAACCTCCAGCTGCCAAAGCCACGCCGCAAAGCAGGTCAAAGCCAATCCAAATACCCCAAGGATTGTCATCCGTTAAATTGGTGACAGATCCGATACCCATGGTAAAACGTTTGACGGTCAACACCAGGCCAATGGCCAGGATAACTGCTGTCAGAATATTTGCCGGTGTCCAGAATCCTTTACTAGGTGTGGTGTGGTGAGACATCAGCCCTCCTCCTTATTGCTCTCAGTGTCACTGGATTCATCCTGCTTACGGGCCTCTTCTGCTTCCTTGAGCGCTTGTTTCACTGCCTTATCCACAGCGGCCTGTTTATCTCGTTCGGCCTTGTCCAGAGCAGCCTTGAGCTTTATCGCTGCTTGGGCTTCAGTTTCAACCACAGCTTCAGCCACAGCATGGCGCTGTTCTTCTTCAGCAATCTTTTCCTTACGCTTGGTCAAGGCATAAGCTCCGGTCAAAAAAACTGGCCACAAACCCACCACAGCTGGCACAACAGACAAGGCTCCGGATGTAAGTTCTGGCGCAGGTGTCACGCCCAGATCCTCACGCATACCTATCTGGGAAAAGGGCACACCTGAAATATAAAGCCAGCTGGTGCCTCCCATTTCTCGCTCACCATAAATATGATTAATATATTGGCCAGGGTGCTTGCGAATGCGCTCCCGGGCAATGGTTAACAAATCTTCACGACGACCAAAGATCAGGGCTCCCTTGGGGCAGTCCTCAACACAACCAGGCAATTTGCCTTCTTTGACCCTTGACTCACACAAAGTACATTTGCGTACCCTGGGGGTGATGGGATCATCGTATTCATAAGTTGGAATCTCAAAGGGACAGGCTATCATGCAGTAGCGACAGCCTACACATCGAGCAGCATCATAACTCACAGCTCCAGTAGCATCCTTGACAAAGGCCCCCACAAAACAGGCTGATGCACAAGCTGGCTCCAAGCAATGATTACACTGGATTTTACGAAATACGGGCTTACCCTCTACTTCATATTTATTGACCACAGTAAACTTGTCGTGCTTGGTCCGTCGCCGGGCATTGAGCACACTTAAGTCATCAAAAGGTTCAGGCTGTGCTGGCAGGTCATTAACCTTGTTACATGCAGCCTCACATTTTCTGCACCCAATGCATTTGGTGCTGTCAAAGAGCACCCCAAAACTATTGGGATATCCTGTAAAATGATGTGTCCCACCAGCAGAGGCTGGAGATGCTGCCAAAGAGGCTCCTGCACCAGCCAGCATGCCAATGAATTTTCTGCGTTTCATAGTAGCTCCTCGTTATTACGACCTTGCAGGCACTTACTTCTTGACAGCGTGGCACTCAGCGCAGGCCGTGGCTGCTGGCTTTTCAATTCCCATATTTGTATGACATCCAATACACTGCTGATGATAGGCAGTCTTTAGATCAGGCTTGGCTTCACTGAGCGGAGTTCCCCCCAGGCCATGACAACTACTGCATTTATCTGGAGTAGCTGATGCAGGGGCATTGTGATGACATCCAGAACACATGGCATTGGGTGAAGAGTGAAAATATGCAGCCATGCCATTATCTTTCATGCCATTATAGAGACTGCGCACAATCTTGCGATGGGGAAACTTGCTCGGCTCATACTCTTTGGACAACACACCGATTTCAATAACATCAGGAATTTCTTCAAGATTAAACTCTGGATCTTTCTTAATCCGTGCGCCCATCAACATGGCCGCTGTATCTCCTTTGACATTGGCATTTGTTTGATACTCTGCCTCAGCAGGCAAGGACACATGACACTTGGCACAACTGGACTCGGTCTGCTGACCAGTACGACCCATAAAAGTATGACAACCAGCACATTGAGGTTCCTGTTGCTTGCTGGCATGGCAGCCCACACAACTGGACTGGGCCGTAACCTTATGCATGGCCTGTTCTAGTGAAACAAATCCGCCCTCTTCTTTGCCCAACACGCTGTGACATTGTGAACAAGCCACAACTCCATTGGTAGAAGCAGTATGATGACACACAGAACAATTGTTGGCTTTGTCTTCATGTAACTTATGGTTAAAGGGCACAGCATTGACCAAAGCTGGCTTGATTGTGGTTGCTGGAGAAGTGGACTTGGCCACCAGCAAGGTAAAATCCTTTTGGCCAGCATCAAGACGTGGGGTCTGAGCAATGTACTTGAAATTTGCGCGGACAGTAGCATCATGGCAGCCGGCGCATTCTAGTGGACCTGTGGGCTGATCGTTTTGTGCAACGTCCAAATGACAAGACAGGCACTTGGCGTGTGCTTCTTCTTTATCTTGAGCAAAGGATAGATTACGTTCTTCTGCCTTGTCCTTGGTATGACATTTTACACAATTCTCTCTTTCGCCTGGCGCAGGTAGCACCATTTTTGATGAAGCATGCCGGTAGTGCAAAGACTTATCAAAAACAATTGACGTGCGCGTGTCACTAACAGCCCCAGCATGACAAGTCCGACACTGTTCACTACCTGGACCACTTTTTTTACCAGCTGACGTAGTCTGTGTGTGACACTGGATGCAATTGTCATGATAAATTGCTTTAATTTCCTTGGCAGTTGTGTCTTCCTGGCGCTTAAATTTTGGGGTCACAACAGTACCTGTAACCGTATGACAGGATTCACATTTGCCATCCACCGCCTTGGTGTGCTTGTCATGCTCAAACTGGACCACAGGATAATCAAGCTTACCGAATTTTTTGAGCGTATCAATGGAAATGAGATCCGCGCCCAACTGCTTCGTTGTAATCGAGTCCTGCTTCCCCCCAAGAGCGTTCAGACCGAACCCAGCCACAGCCATGCTCACGCACAGGATTACGACCCATCGTAGCTTTGGTCTTCCCTTCTCCATGTAAAAAATCCTTTGTTGAAATCCACCCCGGAAAATTCCGGAAATCTTCTGCCCTCCAGAAGACCCGCCCAATCATAAAATACTGCCTCGAACAAATCCCTTCACAGCTTGCCTTCAGTCCAAAAGCGAAAGCATCCCAATCAGGTATGATTTATTCCTACCCGGGAAGTATAGATTGCCGTTCCTGGCGTCAAGCACAAATCCAATATTTCACAAAGACTTTGGAAAGTGTTTTGTTTAGCTTTATATTACAGTAAGATAAAAATATTTAAGGCGAGAAAAAACTTTGTTTTCGTGTGGAATCAATAAAATTAATTTTACTTTTCATAGCGCAAAAATCGCGCTAACAGCAAAATATATACTGACGAAAGCAGACTGATGCGGATCAGTGAAACTCAATATGTAAGGAATGAAGAACTGGCTATGCTTCCAAAAATTAAAGCCGGTTATCCGGTCACAATTCACAGCAACACCGGAAACAAAATAGGTATTGCTTGTGACATTTCATCCTATGCCTCTAAGGGCATTCTTGATGTGGTGTACGTTGATGAGACATTCAGAGCACGGAAAACACAGGTTGTGTGGCACCAGTCACATTTCACCTGGCTCCCTGAATCTTTTCCAGGGCAATGTGCTGAAAACGATCCAAACCTGCAAAATTTTGTAACTACTGTTAAAAATGGTCGGTACTAGGACAAGATGCCTCTGATCTCAGATATGGAAGGAACTGTACCCATCGACCTGCCTATTTTTTGCTTTTGTTCATTTTTCGGATACATCTTTTATGACTTGCAACGTATAAGCTTAAAAGAACTATCCCCTAGAAAATACTGATTACGCAGAAACAAATCATTACGAACAAAGTGAAGCAACCAAAAATCGTTGACTTATAAATAGGCCATAGCTTGCTACGTTGCTACACTCCTCGCACAACAGAATTAATCAGCATTTCCTTAAGAGAGGACAAACCTGTGGGGGCTGAAGGTCAAGATACGACAGCACCTTTTCCCGTCCTGGCCACAATTTCAAATAAAACAACTCCAAATATTCCCAGAAAAACTAAAAAGTATATCCACTGGGCCAAAAAAAGGCTCAAAAGAAAATGGTCCATTGTTGAAAAAAACCATGTATAAACCACTGGAAGCAAGAAAAATAGTGAGAAAAGCATAGAGATCAGGCCAAACCAAATGCACAGGAGAGCCCAAAAATAAAGAAATTGGGATACCTTCCCGGAGAGATAAACATCAAGAGCTACAGGGTCACGCAGGATTGTCATGACCCGGTAAGCCCAAAACACCGTTAAACCCAAAAAAAATAAACTTTGTGGCTGCCAAAGATCCCCAGCCAAAATCGAGCCTACCCAGCCATGGGTTGGAGAAAACATGGGGGACAAAAAAACAGCTCCTCCCAAGGTGAGACTGTAGGCAACCTTAAAGATTGTACTTGCCTTGCGTTGCATATGGCACCCCTTATAGTTCCCAAGTCTGCTGTGCATACTTTGCCGCGCCATACAAGCCTGTTTGTGGATCTGTAGTCAGATGTATGGGAATATTTGACAATAATTTCCTATAAGCAGGATTGTCTATACATTCTCGTAAGAACTCAGAATGAGTAACAAAGTGAGGATTTTTAGCCACCACCCCACCACATAAAAAAAGACCTCCACGGGGCAGCACATGCAAAGCCAAGATACGACAAGCCCGACCAAAAAATCGGGCAAACCAGGCTGCTGTTTCACTCTCTGGCCCTGCTTCAGCCGCAGCTTCAGGTGGAGCTAACTTACGCCCAGTTAAAAATTCATGCAGAAAGGACAACCCTCGCCCAGAAAGAATAATATCCCCAAAAGCATGGGCATAGCCCGTATGCTGTAAAAGAAATTGTTGAAATGCACATTCTTGGCTGTTCAAAAAAGGCCATGGCGCATGACCACCTTCCGAGGGCAAGGTAAAATACGTCCCAGTGTCAGTTTGGGGAACAAGAGTGCACATACCCAGGCCCGTACCAGGGCCAATGGCTGCCAATACACCGTGGGCATCGGGAATACCGCGCTGAACCGTAAGCATCCCGGACAAAATCTTAGGCGTAGTACATCCCAAAGCCTGAGCCACAAAGTCATTGATCAACACCGATTTTTTGGGAATTTTGGCACCCAAAATATTTAGATCCAGATCCCAATGCGCATTGGTCAGACGGCAATATCGTTCGTTTTCTACCACTCCAGCCACAGCCAAGACCATGGCCTGAGCTTCAGACAAATAACCATGATCTTGAAAAATATTGATAAGTTCTAAGCCAGAGTGAATACTTGCTGTTGGAACACTGCTCACAGCGACAAGATGCAATGCTCTTTTTGACCGTACCTCAAAAGAACCAAAGCGCGTATGTGTCCCACCAATATCAGCTACCAAAATCTTGGTCATGTTCTTCTCCCTGGAAGCCACTTTGGCCTGAAGCAGCAGGATCCATGTCTTTATGTTGTGCGGATGCTGCGCTTTCACTGACGCTACACAGCAAAATATCCACAAAAAGCACCTTGAGCATGACTATATCTCACCCGTATACCCGACGTCATCTCTTAAATCTTCAGCCATGGCCGCTTTTTTGGCCAGTTCGTCACAACGCTCATTTTCTGGATGTCCGGCATGGGCCTTGACCCAGTGAAAAATGACCTGGTGTTGGGTTAACTGGTGCGCCATCTGCTCCCACAAATCACGATTTTTTACCTGTTTTTTACCTGCTGTGCGCCAGCCATTGCGTTGCCAATTAACGAGCCAGCCTTTGGTTATGGCATCAACCACATATTTGGAATCAGAAAACACATGCACAGCACAGGGGCGTTTCAAGAGTTCCAAAGCATGTAAGACCCCGCGAATCTCCATACGATTATTGGTGGTTTCCCTGTACCCCTGGCTGATCTCCTTGGTTGTTTCTCCCCAAACCAGAATGGCTGCCCATCCACCTGGCCCTGGGTTACCCAGGCTGGAACCATCGGTGTAAATATGGACCTCAGCACTATTACTCTTTTCTACTTTCACTATAAACCTCATTATGGAGTTTCTTGACCTGAATCCTAGACTCTTTTAAACACCAGTTATTATGAATTGGGACTGGGATAAATTACAAGAAAGACGGCAAAGGCAATCTGGCCCTGTACCTGGACCGGACCTGGGTGATTTTAACGAAAAAATTAAACAATTTAAACAAATAAATATTCCTGGCTGGCGAGTTATCCTCTTGGCGGCCCTGGTTATTTGGCTTGCTAGTGGCATTTACATTGTCGAACCCGACGAAGTAGGTGTGATCAAACGCTTTGGAGCCTACCACCGGACCACAGACCCTGGACCACATTACCGGATTCCCTATCCCTTTGAATCCGTATTGACTCCCCAGGTAACCAAGATTCAGCGTATTGAGGTGGGATACCGCACGGGAGCAGCCACTACCTTTGGAGGCAGTAGCGGTACGCGTCAAGTACCTGAAGAGTCACACATGCTTACTGGTGATGAAAACATCGTGGATGTACAATTCTCCGTTCAGTACAAAATTGACGATGCCCAAGCTTTTCTATTCAATGTTGCCAATCAGGAAAAAACTGTCAAAGATGCTGCTGAGGCCGCTATTCGTGAAGTCATTGGCTACAACAAAATTGATGCTGCCCTTACTGACGACAAGACTACTATTCAAAATGATGCCCGTGATGAATTGCAGCGTATTTTAAACAGCTATGGAAGTGGTATTCGGGTCATGGCTGTGCAGCTCCAAAATGTCCACCCACCACGGCCAGTTGTTGATGCATTTAAAGATGTGGCCAGCGCCAAGGAAGACAAGAGCAAGTTCATCAATGAAGCTGAAGCCTATGAAAATGATCTCATTCCTCGCACCCGAGGTGAGGTAGCTGCAATTTTGAACCAGGCCACCGCCTACAAGGAATCCAAAATTCGTCAGGCCAAGGGTGAAAGTGACCGCTTTACAGCTGTGCTGGAAGAATATCGCAAGGCCAAGGACATCACCAAAAAACGTCTCTACCTGGAAACCATGGAAGAAATTATGTCCCGCCCTGAAGTGGAAAAAATCATCATTGCCAATGATTCCATGCAACGAGCCCTGCCATTTTTACCTTTACAGCGCCTGGATGGTCCCAAAAAGACGGGACAGGCTTCGGAAGGAGGGCGCGAATAATGAAAAAGATACAATTCTTTGCTGGCCTAGTGGCTTTGGGAATATTTTTGCTCCTCCAGTGCGTTTTTGTTGTGGATCAAACAGAACGGGCTATTTTGCTACAATTGGGAAAGCCCATTGG
>JAAYGN010000130.1 GCA_012727715.1 Desulfovibrionales bacterium
ATATTGTCCCAATCAATGAGGGAAATGGTGGGAGTGGCCCGCTTGCCATCCACAAATTCTGTGATGGAAATGCCGTAGAGCAGATGGTTATATATTTGTTCGTTGGCTGCTTGTAAGCCTTGGTTTAAGGCTGGGCTGCAGACCTGGGCCAGGAGATTATCTATGGATTTGTCTGAAAGAGGATATTCACCACCAGCGAACTGAAAACGCCGCTTGGCCAACTCCTTACGCAACACCTCCCGCAAAACCACCTGATCCTGACGTCCACCACGAGCAGCCAAAGCCTGGTCTGGTGACATGAATTGCCAGCCCAGATTGGTTAAGAGCACCAGGGCTGGCAGCTTGGCACTGTATTCTTCCTGAAATTTGGGGAGGGTGGGCATGGTGTTACTTCTCTTTGTTTTTCAGCCAGATTTTGCCTTGTTCTGTTATTACATAGGCTTGTTGTGGATGGTTGATTTATACAGTTCATCAGAGAATAATGTCTGAGCAGAAATGCAGTGGGCCATTGCAACTATTCATCCGCATGGTTTATAAAATCAAACCAATCATTGAGACTTCCCTTAATTAAAATAAGCGAAGCAATCAGAATAGAAAGCGCAAAAAAAGACAGCCATAGAGAACCCAGAACAAGCCAATAGTACCCGAGCAACCCAATAGTTAGCTGTGCTACAGCCGCAATGATGGCTGACAACACAGACCAAAACAGGAAATCACTCAAGCTTTTCAAGGGACCATACAACTGAAGCGACGAGTCTAATTCTTTTTGCTCTCTATATATCTTTTTGTATTCTTCGTGATCGTAAACGTTCTCTTTCAGCTTTATGAGTATAAATGTCTTTAGAGAGAGCAAAAAACTACCAACGGTTAAGAATCCTGCAAATAAGTTTCCCCTTAGATACTTTTCATAAAATAAAACTAGCTCACTCGGATTAGTGGCAAACCACTTAATGCACGCCGTTGCAAGGGTCGCCAGAAAGGCGCATATTAGAATCCTTAATGTCATTTTATTTTCGCTTTGAAAATTGCCTTATGCTTTTCACAAACATTTCTTAAGCTCTGTATAACCCAGCTATTCATAAAGTCAGTTACATCTAGGTTGTTTATATTAGTGGCGACTTCATCATAATCGTACTCGTCAAAAAAATCCGGGTTGTTTTGAATTTTAATTACTCTATCCAGGCCATCTTCATCAACACCAAAAACTCTTCCAGAATCAGTTTTAGATTTGTTTATGGCAGATACTATAGGGCCAATAAGGATCGAAGGAGAAAATTTTTTCTCGAATGAAAACTTTCGTCTTTGCTTTTTAACAAAACCAGACAGCTGCCCAAACTCCTTCGAATCTGGTTCTAAATACAATAGGTCTAACTCCAAGGCCTTGATTTGCGCCAATTCACTGAGAACACTAGCTAATTTATCTTTTCTTACAAGGAGTTGCCATTCGAAATATCCTTTGAAATGTTTGTTTGCTTCTTTTTGAGCTCTACTTTCTTTTTTTCCGCTGTTTATTAATTCGTCTCTTTTTTTATTCCGCTTTTGTGTTTTGAGTTCATTGAAATGCTTTTTGATAAGATTCATACCTTGAGCGATACTACAGGACTGATGGTAATACTGGTATAAACCTACACATGATTTTTTGTTTATGATGAAAAAATTAAATTCCATTATATTTGAATTGTGATCTAACCTGTTTACTTGAACCTTAAAGGAATTATTTGCCTCTTTTAGTTCACAGAATGTTTTTTGGTTCCTAACCGTTACAATTAGCCCAAGATAATACTCACTGTCAGATTGAGTATCAACAAAAAGCAAACGACTTGCATTATCAAAATTTTTATGGTTAGCGGCTCGCTCCTCCAGCATCGTCATAACTTCATTCAGCGCAATTGATTTTGGCATCTCAATTAAGAAACCTAAAAATCGTATTAGCATAACCTCTCCTTAATTTTGAGCTGCATTTTAGCGAGATAAAAGTTTATTAGTTAGAGTACTTGTTTTCCATCTCACAATAAATTTTGTTTTCTCTAAGCAGTTGCTTTTGCATTATTCTAACCTGTCAAGTACTTCTCTATGACGTCGTGCAAGCTTGTTTTATTTGGCATGAGGTAGGAAATGTAACAAAAGACTACTCCTTATACATGGAAACCATTTGTTTAATTCCTTTATAAAGTCTGTATGCATATTTTACTACCGTGCAAAATCAACCCTGTGTTTACCCGTTAACAACTGCTGCATCAGGGATTTTTTCTCTTGTTTCAGATGCTCTAGTTTTTGCTCCAGCGTGGTAATTTCTTTATCAGCGGCGGTGAGGACGGTGGCGATTTTTTCTTGTTCCTCAACCCCAGGCATTGACACTAGGTGAATCTTAATATTGCCAGTGATTTGTGGTTGTCCCGATCCTGTAATCAAATAATTCAAGTCTGAATAGCAAAGCATATAAAATAAGAACTTTTTATTTAAGTTGTTGTTTTCATCGACATTTACAACCATAGCATTGCCTGTAATCCATGATTTTGGCTGAGTAAGATTTACAACGCCACAGGTGCTGCCACGGCAAGTCACAGCGATTTGTTCTGTTGCATGGTTGTATTCTGAATAAAGCCCTATAATTCCATTGGCACCATACACAGGATAGCCAGTTTCGGTTAAAACTGATTGAGAAATTGTTTTAGGCTGATAAATCTTTGCCAACTCTCCGAGCCTTTGAAGACTCCACTCCTTACTAAATCTTTGCCCCTTGTCATCCCGCAGGCGTTTTTTGCCAGTGAGCAGTTGTTGGGTAATCCTCCCACAAATTAGTAGCTTTTAAGA
>JAAYGN010000131.1 GCA_012727715.1 Desulfovibrionales bacterium
ATTGCTTCCCGCTTCGATTCCTCGCGGTCGCAATGACTTGTTTCAGTTTAATCAGTATTTCCCTAACATTGGCATGACTTTGTTTGTAAAATTTATGCAACAGTATTGGGCAGCCCGTCATAAGGCTGGCCTGCCCGTGACCCTGACTCGTCGGCGTATTTTTATCTTGCCCACCAAGGCTGGGCTTATTTTTTGTCTTTTTTTGCTGGCCATGCTGGTGGCGGCCATCAACTACACCAACAACTTGGCTTTTCTGCTTACTTTTCTTTTGGGGAGCCTGGCCATACTTTCTGCCATCCACGCCTATGCCAACTTGGCTGGTGTGGTTATTCTTCATGGTCATCTTGACCCTGTTGCCTGTGGACAAGATGCTCCTTTGACCCTGACCTTGCATAATGGCAAAGGCCAGCGCCATGCTTTGGTGCTCAGTCAGGCCAAAAGATCGGTACAAATCCAGTGGGGTCAGGAGGAGCAACACCAGGTCATGTTGCCCATTCCAACATTGCGTCGCGGGTATTTTGCCCTTGGTCCAATCCAGGTGCACACGCGCTATCCTTTGGGGTTGTTTCGAGCCTGGTCCCCTTTGATTTTACCCCTTCAAGGTTTGGCCTATCCAGCCAGTCTGCCTCCCAGGGTCCATGATTGGGAGCATCTGGGTGGTTATGGATCTGATCATGATACACACAAGGCTGCTGGGGAAGAGTTTGTGGGTCTAAGGCCATATCGACCAGAAGATGGTCCTGGCCGCGTCTATTGGAAAGCATCGGCCAGAGGGAGCGGTCTCCAGGCCAAGGAATACCATCAGCAGCAAGGAAACAGAACTGTAGTCTTGGATTGGGACCAGGTGCAGGCGCACGACTATGAGCAGCGCATCAGTCGCATGGCGGGTTTGGTCTTGGAAGCAGAAAAAAAGGGGGTTGCCTACGGTTTGCGTTTGCCTGGTCAAAGCGTTGCTCCGTCTTCGGGGCTGGCGCATGTACATAATTGCCTCAAAGCCCTGGCCCTGATGCCCGAGGAAACATGACCTTGGACAAAGAAAAATTTCGAGTTCTTTTGCTGGCCTTGGCCGTGGCCTATGCGCCTCATGTTGTGCATCTGTCCTGGATTATCAGTGTCTTGCTGGCTCTGGCCTGGATTTATAGCCTGGGGATGCATTATCGTGGTTGGCCGCCTTGCGGACCCTGGCTTTTACGTATTTTGGCTCTGGGGTCTGGAGTGCTGCTGATCAAGTTTCATGGCCTGACTTTGGGGCCAGATGCAGGTGTGGGGCTTTTGTCGCTCATGCTTGGGCTCAAGGCTTTGGAAAGCAAATCCCACCGTGATCTTCTGGCTCTGGCTTTTCTGGCCTATTTTGTCATTGTCACCAATGTGCTCTATTCTGAATCCCTGGCCATGAGTTTATACATGTTTTTCTCTGTTTTTGTGGTCACTGCTGCCCTGGTGCATGTGCATGCCCCCAAGCAAAATATTCAGGGAAATTTACGGGTCAGTGGATTGCTGCTGCTTCAGGCCCTGCCTTTGGCCATTCTTCTTTTTATTTTCTTTCCCCGTTTGCAAGGTGCATTATGGGGTGTGCAGCAGCCCAGTGACCAGGGAGTGGTGGGCTTTAGCGATACCTTGGAGCCAGGATCCATGGCGCAATTATCTGTATCCCCAGAAATGGCTTTTCGTGTTGATTTTACTGGCCCCATCCCGAAGCGGGAGCATTTGTATTGGCGAGGACAAGTGTTGGATAGTTTTGATGGCCAAGTCTGGAGCCGGCAACAGCCCTTGGAAATTATTTCGGGAGCACAAGAGGGCCGCTCTGAGCTGGGGACAGAGTATAGCTTGACCTTGGAAGCCCACGGGGGAAATTGGATTTTTGCCCTGGACTTACCCCACCACGCGCCCCGAGGGGTGATCCTGAGTCAAGACCTTCTTCTGGTCAGTATGCGCAACATCACGTCCCGAACGCGCTATGAACTCCAGGCCTTTCCTGGCTCTGCTTTTGAGAGGACCAGTCCTGCCTGGGCCCTGGACCTGCCTGCTGTGGGCAATCCCCGGTCCCGGGAATTGGCTCAAAGCTGGCGGAATCAGCATCTTCGGCCACACCAAATCGTGGCCAAAGCCCTGGAGTTTTTTCAGGAGCACAATTTTGTCTACACCTTGCAGCCTGGTGTTTTACAGCATCATGGTGTGGATGAGTTTTTATTTGCAACCAGGCGCGGATATTGTGAGCATTATGCCTCGGCCTTGGCGTTTTTGTTGCGTGCCTCGGGCATTCCAGCGCGCATTGTTACGGGCTATCAGGGCGGAGAAATAAATCCCCTGGGCGGCTATCTTATGGTACGCCAGTCCGATGCCCATGCCTGGGTGGAAGTGTGGGTGGACGGATGGTGGGAACGGGTGGATCCTACTATGGTCATTGCTCCCTTGCGTCTGGAAACAGGAGGAGCATCCTTTGTTCCGGACACACCTGGTATGTTTTTGCCCCAGGACATAAAGATTGTGCGCCATCTTGGTCGTTTTTTCCACTTAAGCTGGGATGCAGCCAATAATTCCTGGAATCAATGGGTCTTGGGTTTTAGCTATGAACGCCAGCACAGGTTTTGGAAATATTTTGGATTTGATCCCTGGACTAAAACAGGTATGTTTTCCTTGGTTGCTCTTGTTGTGATCGGGCTGGGGCTGCTTGTCTCCAGTATGCTCTGGTTGCTGTTACGACGCAGGGTTGAGCGTAAAGATCAGGTTGTATTGGCTTATGCTCGCTTTGGCCGTCTTTTAGCACGCCAAGGTCTGGGGCCTGATCCCTCAGAAGGGCCTGTGACTTTGATGCAACGGGTCGGGCAGCATCGGCCGGATTTGGCCCAGGCTGCCCAGGGCATTGTGGACGAGTACATTGCTCTTCGCTACGGTGACCGCCCAGGTGATGGTAAAAGATTGCAGCACTTGGTCCGTGATTTTGCAAGGAGAATATAATGGATAAACAGGACAAACTTGTGCCCATGGATGAAAATCAGGTACCACCACCTCAGTCCCAGGTGGATGAAAATTATCACCAGGCCAAAGCATATTTTCAAGATTCCATGGTCCAGGCAGCCAAAACCAATGCCGCCCTGATCACTGTTTTAGGACTTTTTGTGGTGCGTGGCTGTCGCTATGCGTGGGAAGGTCTTTGTAGTCTTTTCCGTAGAAAGAGCGAGTAAAAGCCTTGAGTTATGTTGTCTTTTCGACCAAGTGCAACGAGTAAAGGAATCTCAGAGACCCTTCGGCTCCGCTTTGCTCCGCTCAGAGTGACAAGTAAAAGGCATGGATCGCCACGCTATGCTCGCGATGACGGTTTTTCCACCCAAGTCATTGCGAGGACTGCAAACGAAGTACGGCAGGACGTGGCAATCCAGGAAAAGGCAGGGATTTCTCCGCTTCGGGCTTACGCCCTACGGTCGAAATGACAAGAACAAGCAGGCTCAGGGCAGGCTCCTCGGCTATGCTCGGGATGACCTAAAATGACGATAGCAATGATGGTCAGTTCGATTGCATTTATATTTCTAACTCAGTAATTTTTCTATGTTCTTATAATGCGCATTGCAATTTTATCAGATATCCATGGCAACATGGAGGCCCTGACGGCCTGTTGGCAGGACCTGGCAGATATTGCTGTGGATACCATTGTCTGTTTGGGGGACATGATTGGCTATGGGCCAGACCCTGATGATGTTATTTGTTCGGTTCGTGAGCATAATGCCCTGTGTTGTCTGGGTAACCACGAGTGGGGGGTCGCTTTTCCTGAAGCGCGTCATTGGTTTAATCACACCGCCCTCAAGGGAGTGCAGAAAACCGCAAGTTTATTATCCCCTGAAAGTTTGGCATTTATTGCTGCTTTGCCCCGCAGCCTGGTGCTGGAGGGAGCACGTTTTGTCCACGGTTTTCCTCCTGATAGCGTGACCACCTATCTTTTTCAGGTGGAAGAAGCACAATTGGCCCTTTGGTTTGCCCAAGGAGAAGCCTTAACTTTTGTGGGCCATACGCATGAATTGGTGTTGGTACAATATACTGATACAGGCATTGAGCAATGTGAACTGGGCCAGGAGCTTGTGCCTGTACCCACAGCCCCCTGCCTTTTTAATGTGGGCAGTGTAGGGCAGCCCCGGGATGGGAACAATCGCGCTAAATATGCCTTATGGGATACCCAGGCCAGCACTGTAGAAATTCGTTTTGTGGCCTATGATATCGCGTGCACGGTACGCAAAATAGAAGCACGTGGTTTTCCGGAATATTATGGATCAAGGCTTTGGTAATGCACATTGGTCGTTATAAAGTATTGGGCCGACTGGGTCGGGGAGGCATGGGCGGAGTGTATAAGGTCCATCATGACAAGTTGGACCTGGTCATGGCCTTAAAGCTGCTCCAACCCCATGAACTTTTGGAGCATTTCATGGGCGCGGACCAGGTGCGCGCTGCCTTTGAACGTGAAGCCCAGCTTCTGGCCAGCAGTGATCATGAACATTTGGCCCGGGTCTGGGATCTGGACAGTCACCAAGGGCATTTATTCATGGTCTTGGAGTATTTGTGCATGAACTTGGGTGCGTTAATTGGGGAAGGCCATGTGCTGGAACAGCCGACCCGTACTGTGCCCTGGGACCGCGCCCTGGATTATGTGTCGCAGACCCTCAGCGGGCTGGATTATTTGCACAGCCGAGGTGTTGCTCATCTGGATATCAAACCCGGCAACTTGATGCTCAATAGTCAAGGGCAGATCAAGATTATTGATTTGGGCCTGTCCCGCATTGCTGGAGAACATTGGGAGACGCCCAAGGGCCTGAAAATCGGCACTCCAGGCTATTGCCCTCCTGAACAGGAGCACAATCCCGACCAGGCTGATCACCGGGCTGATCTCTATGCCCTGGCTGTGGTGTTGCATCGTCTGGTGACAGGGTATTTACCGGAGACCCAAGCTTTTGACACCCATTCCTGGGCTGATTTTTTTCACAAGGCCCTGGCTTTAGATCCTCAAGAACGTTTTCAACAAGCTTCGGACATGCGGGTTGCTTTGGAAGCATTGCAGGCTGGTGTGGATTTGGGAGGGACCTGTCTTTGGCATGAGCCAACCTGTGTTCTGCGTGGCCCCTTGCGTTCCACTTTTGTGCGCACCGGAGTGCAAGAGCACCCCTTTTCTTTTTTGGATCATTTGTCTCGTCCCAAAGAATTTCGCGCTGTGGCCTTGGAACCTGTTTCTGACGGCTGGCTGGATCCTTGTTTGCAATTGGTCTGGGGAGAAGTTTCTCCCTGGCCCATGACCTGGAACAATGCCCAGGATTATATCCGTAATCTTGGCGCACAGTGGCGACTGCCCACAGTAGAAGAGTTGGCTTCGCTGTTGCAGCCTAACCAGGACCCCACACAGTTTTGCCAGCGTTCTTTTGACAACCGCTACTTGTGGATCTGGTCTGGTGATCGGCGCAGTTACACATCGGCCTGGTTTGTGGATATCGGGGGAGCGGCAGTGTTATTCCAAGATTTGACCTGCCGTTTTTATGTACGACCAGTGCGTGGGGCATAGTCTGGTGCTGATGCTTTTTTATCTACCCCTTTGGTAAAAAAAAGCGTAAGCATAAGCCTGTTTATTTTTCAGGTAGATATATTATTTTACTATACTCAAAGGAGTTTCTTATGTCTTTACAGGTTGTTGTTATCGGTGGAGTGGCCCTGGGTCCCAAGGCAGCCGCGCGTCTTAAACGTGTGCTTCCTGATGCACAGGTAACTATGGTTGATGCCCACAAGTACATCTCTTACGGCGGATGTGGTATCCCTTATTATGTTTCAGGGGATGTCAGTGACGTGCAGCAATTGCTGGAAACAAGTTTCCATATGGTGCGGGATATTGAGTTTTTCCAGGACTGTAAGGATATCACGGTGATGGCTGAAACCAGGGCCTTGTCCATTGACCGCAAGACCAAGACCGTGGTGGTGCAGACCAAAGATGGAGCACAGCAAAGTCTGCCCTATGACAAATTAATTTTGGGTACCGGCAGCACACCCCGACAATTACCGTTGCCTGGTCGAGATTTAGGCAATGTTTTTACGGTTTCTACCCTGGATGAAGCCATCCGCATTCGGGAACAAGTATCTACGGGCTCGGTCAGTTCAGCAGTCATTGTTGGTGCAGGATTGATTGGTCTGGAAATGGCCGAGGCCTTTGCAGACATGTGGGGTATTTCCACCACAGTGGTGGAAGTGGCCGATCAGATTATGCCTGACTTTTTAAGTCGCGCCATGGCTGATATTGCCAAAGGACATTTGGTTGAGCATGGAGTCACGGTGCATACTTCAGAAATGGTGCAAGCCCTGGAAGGAGAAGATAACCAGGTCAAACGCGTGGTCACCAATAAGCGCACCATTGACGCAGATTTGGTAATTTTAGCTGTGGGTGTTTTGCCCAATGACTCTCTGGCGCGTGAAGCAGGGCTCTTGTGCCATGATCGCGGGGGCATCATTGTCTCTAAAACCATGCAAACTTCTGACCCAGATATTTATGCTGGGGGCGATTGCGTACTGACTGAAAATCTGATTACCGGCAAACTCGGGTATTACCCCTTGGGCTCCTTGGCCAACCGCCAAGGGCGAGTCATAGGCACCAATGTGGGCGGTGGCCGACAAACCTTTGATGGTGCCCTGGGTTCTTTTATTGTCAAACTGTTTGATTATGCCTTTGCGGGCACTGGTTTAACTTTGGCTGGGGCCCGGCGCGAAGGCTTTAAGGCCTGGAGCACCCATGTGATCATGCCCGACCATGCTCATTTTTATCCTGATCGGGATATGGTCAGTCTGGAACTTGTGGTGGAAGAGCTTTCGGGCAGAATTTTGGGTATTCAGGGGGCATGCAAGAATGGCGATTCCATTAAGGCCCGTATTGATGCTGTTGCAGCCATGCTCAAGTTTCGTCCTACCTTGCGTGACCTTTCCAATGCAGAGTTGGCCTATACTCCACCCTATGGTTCGGCCATGGATGCCTTGAATGTTGCAGCCAATGTAGCGGAAAATGTTTTGACCGGCCAATGTACTCCTATCCAGCCGGAGGACTTTGCTCGTTTGTGGGAAAATCGGACTCAGGAAAATTTATTGTGCATTGATACCAGAGAATGGCCTAATGCTGAGCCATATGTGACCAAGCATCCGAATTTTTGGGTAAATATTCCTCAGGGACAAATTCGGGACCGATTGGATGAAATACCCAAAGATAAAAAAGTTGTCCTTGTCTGTAATACTGGAGCTCGCGCCTATGAAGCCCAAATTACCCTGAGCGATGCTGGATTTGTTACCCTTAGCCTGCAAGGAGGGATGGGGTTTATCAGTGAAACAGGTTTTAATCCCAATGCAAACAAAGACAAGTAAGAACACTCAAGACATAGGAGGAATTATGATTTGCCTGCTGATGCTTGTTCTTTTGGCCGTGCCCACTGTATCGTGGGCTGCACCAGTGCAGGTAACCCTCTTTCCCACTTCAGCATTGGTGACCGAGGTGGCGGCCGTCAGCCCTGTGGCCGATGCCGAGGGTTTTTCGTCCATTGCTCTGACCTTGCCTGGCCAGGCCGATCCTTCAACTCTGCGCTTTGGTCCGTTGTCCGGTGATACCAATATTGCTGATGTCACCTGGAGGCCGCGCCAGGAACCAGATTTAACGGCACTGACGGCCTTGAACTCCTTGTTGGACGAGCTTAAATCCCAGCGCACGACTATTACTGCTGAACAAGAAGGCCTGCGCGGGCGCATGGCGTTTTGGCAGGCCCAAAATAAGCCGGTGGAGCAAAACCTGGATGCCTTGCGCGCCCTGGCCCAGGAAGTGGGCAGCACCTTACAGGCTGATGCTGCAACCCTTCTGGAACTCGATCAAAAATTGGAGAAGGTGGAAAATCTCATTGCTCAGACTGAAGAAAAAATTACCCAAGCTGCCGGCCATAATCGCAAGGTTTGGGAAGTTACAGTGCTGTGCAGTGGACAACCTCCTCAGGAACTTTCCTTTGACTATACCATGGCTGATTGTGGGTGGACCCCATTGTATCGCCTGGAAGCCAAGCCACAGGAAAAGATCATTGATTTTTCCTGGCAGGCCAAGGTGTGGCAACGTTCAGGCCAGAACTGGTCGCAAATAGCCTTGCACCTGGCCACCATGCAGCCAGATTTTCGAGGGGAACCCGGGAAGCTCAGACCATGGGAAATCCAGCCGCGTAGTAGTGTGCAGAGAAAGGCTGAACTGGGGGCACCGACTGGAGCTTTGCTCATGCGTAGCGCAGAGGATGGCGCCATGCCAGTTGCTGCTGCACCACCTGTTCCTCAGGAAGTACGGTACACCACCTATGCGGCTTGGGATATGGGCCAACGCTCCTTGCCGGCTGGAGAAACTCGGGTTTTTAGTATTAAAAAAGAAATTTGGCCAACGGAATTTGTGCACTTGCTGCGTCCCAGTTTAGATCGCAATGCCTATGTGCAGGCCAAGATGAGTTTTGACGAACCCAAGGACTTTCCCAAAGGTTCGGCCTTTTTTCTCATTGATGGGGCCACTGTGGATCAAAGGCAGTTTGCTTTATCGGACAAGGAAAGCACCATGTTCTTTGGTGTGGATCCTTTCTTGACCTGTGAAATTGTTTTGCGGGACAAAAAAACCGGAGGCAAGGGCTTGTTTAAGAGTAAACAAACCTTTGTCCGTCATTGGGATGTGGTCATGACCAATGCCGCTGCCCATGATCTGACCTTTCGTTTGGAAGAGCCCAAACCTTTGGC
>JAAYGN010000132.1 GCA_012727715.1 Desulfovibrionales bacterium
CCATTTACAGCGCATTGTGGAGCTTATTCATGGTGTGGATGGGCTGCTCTATTATGATGGGGCCAACTTGAACGCCATTATGGGTAAAATGCGGGTGGGGGATGCTGGGTTTGATATTGTGCATTTAAACCTGCACAAAACTCTGGCCACTCCCCATGGTGGTGGAGGGCCTGGTTCCGGCCCGGTGGGAGTGAGCCCCTGCCTGGTGGATTTTTTGCCGGTGCCCAGGGTCATCAAGTTGGCTGATGGTCAATTTCACCTGGACTATCAGCATGACCACAGCATTGGTTATATTGCCCCATTTTATGGCAATTTTGGTGTATATTTAAAGGCTTATGCCTATATTTTGCGCCTGGGCCGTGAAGGCATTGTCCGGGCCACAGAAAATGCAGTCTTGGCGGCCAATTATTTGCGCAAACGTTTGGAAAACCATCTGGAAATTCCGTACAATCGCATTTGTATGCACGAGTTTGTGGCTTCAGCCGTGCGCCAGGCGGAAAAAGGGGTCAAGGCTCTGGATATTGCCAAGGCTCTTCTGGACAAGGGCCATTATGCACCAACCATTTATTTCCCTTTGATTGTCAAGGAATGCCTGATGTTTGAACCCACGGAAACCGAGAGCAAGGAAACTTTGGATCTTTTTGTGGATGATCTTATTGAGATTTTGACCAGGGCCGAGACAGACCCAGAGTACATACAAAATGCGCCCATAACCACGCCGGTACAACGCCTGGATGAAGTACGCGCAGCCAGGAATATGGATTTGGTGGATGACGCTGGATTGTAAAATTCAATCTTTTTCAACTATTAAAGCCCGGAATCCCATGGAAACCGGGCTTTTTTGAAATGACAAAGCCTTAACTTTACCCAAAACCGGATACCTGTTGAAGCAAGAGGTGAACATGCAAGTTTTATTATTGATGAACAGCAACGACCCGGAAATTAAATGGAACGCTGTACGTTTTGGAAATGTTTTGCTCAACGAAGGTGATGACGTGAGCATTTTTCTCAATGGACCATCTGTTGCCTGGTATGAAGGTGACTCCGAGGCCTTTCCCATTCATGAACTGACCAAAACTTTTTACCTGAGTGAAGGAGTCCTTCTGGCCTGAGGAAAGTGTATGGACATCCACGGTGTGGATACAGATGAATATGTTAAAAAATCAAACATGAAAGAATTATATGGTCTGATTCAAGGAGCAGACAAAATTATATCCTATTAATTTGTGGGGTAGGGATCGCCTCGGCCTGTTGTTTGCCGTGCACAGCCAAAACTCGCTCACAAGCTGCCACGCAGTCACTGTCCCAGGCCGACCCGGCACCATCTCGTAAGATATCCAAAGCTTCCTGCACTGATCTGGCTTTTTGATAGGGCCGATCTGTGGTCATGGCGTCAAAGGCATCAGCCACAGCAATGATCAAGGCCTCCAGAGGAATTTTTTCTACAGGCAAGGCACGAGGATAGCCCTGCCCATCAACCCGCTCATGGTGATACCAGATGATTTCTCGCACTTCCTCCAAAAATCCAAAGGAACAACAACTGACTCAGGCCTTGTTACAAAATCGTGAAACCATGCTTCAAGGCATGTTCCAGTACTTACTTATGGAGAAAAAACCATGAACAACCCCATCAGCCAGGACAGCATCAACAAGACCCTGTGGAACGCCTGCGACACTTTTCGCGGCACCATCAGTGCTGACACCTACAAAGACTACATCCTGACCATGCTGTTTCTCAAATACATCTCTGATGTCTGGC
>JAAYGN010000133.1 GCA_012727715.1 Desulfovibrionales bacterium
GTTTATTCTCGCGTTGGCAAAAACCGTGACACCAGCGTGGGTCCCCGGCGAGAGCCGGGGCAGCCTGTGCCACCAGCCACAATACTAGTCTTTTTAAACCAGAAAATTCTCGCGGCACAGAAGCCAATGACATATACCGACCTGTTAGCACACGTATTGTTCTAGCCACTGTACCTATAGTGACCTATGATCTTAAATTTGAATAGGCAGTCTTCAACCACCTGACCTGCACCAATATTATGAACGATTTTATACCTGTCTGAGTTGAGGTCTTTGACATTTACCACGAAACCGATGTGTGTTATTCCACCACCAAGATCCCAGCATACAATCTCACCCGGAAGATAGTCTTCTGGCTTTTGGGAAATGGGCAGCTTAATACCTTTTCTTGAGAAGAAAACCATAAGATTTGGCACCCTTCTATGATCAATATTGGTGTCTGTATTTGTTAACCCCCAATTCTTTGGATAGGCTGAAAAGTTAACCTTCATGTCTTCATGTACCTCTTTTTGAAGGTCTATGCCCAGTTTTCTATATGCCCTGATAATTACATCAGTACAAACACCTTTGTTGCTTGGCACATCACCATTGGGGTAGGGGATTGAAAAGTATCTTGGGTCATACGTCACTTGTTGTTTTGTTAACTCTAGAGCAGCACCACTTAGTCTAGAGTAGAAGTCGTTCTGTGCTCCACAAAATTGGGTAAGGATTAATAACCATATTGTTAAGACGAATTTCATAATATGTGTGCTAACTTAATAGTGTTTTATACACAGTCTTATTACAGACTGCTCTTAAAGGTACGTAAATAACTTTTAGCGGACTATTCTGATCGGTGCTTATAAGATTGTGTATAAAATTGAGTTGGACTAAGCCGGTCGTCCCTATGGGTGTTCTATTTTCAAGGGTTATCCCATATCTGATTTTACCTGCATTTTAGTTGCTCTTTTTTCCGGAATTTTAGATACATGAGTCTTTCAGTATCAGAACGTAGTCGCGGCTGGACATACCTCTCCCGGTAAAGAGTTTTCTTTTTTACGGTTGAAATTATATCAAAGAACATTTTTATAATCTATTTCAGGCAGCTCTTGGCTTTGCATCAATTTTTTCATATATCAGCATCTTTCCTTTCTTGCATTTTTTACAACGAAACGGATCATATCCAAGTACCTCTTCAACAATATCCTGCCAGACTTTTCCTTCCGTCAATGAGAGCACCATCTCTTTGTTCTCCAATGAGAGATATGTATCAAGCACATCGTTGCAATGTATATTGGCAAAGATTCCATAATACCGTATTTTGTAAAAGCCGTTTGGCAATACATGCAGCATAAACCGACTAATAAATTCCACTGCCTCCAGCTTCATCACCTTAGTTCTCCCATTTTGTTTGTAGTCTTTCCATACAAAATGGACTTTATTGCCAGCTATCTCCAGTATCCTTGCATTTGATATGGCTACCCTGTGTGTATAACGTCCAAGATATTCTATTACATTTTCAGCGTTTTTCAAAGCAGGTTTGGCAAATACATTCCAGTTGGCTTCATAAATCAGTTTTCTAAGAAAATCAATATCTGTTTTTTCACCATCTCTATCCGGGATCAGATCTTCTGCATGTTTATAAATGTTACGGGCAAATATCCCCCTAAAAAGAGATGAAAGGGCTTTTACCGGAGCAAAAAAGTCTCCTTTACTTTGTCTCCACTCAAGCATGTCGCTGTCAAAACCGCCAGCCGGTACCAGAAGATGAACATGTGGATGATATGTAAGCGCTTGTCCCCATGTGTGCAAAATAGCAACACAACCTGTTTTAGCCCCAAGGAAAGCGGGATTGTCTCCAGCTTTAATTACTGCCTGCGAGGCTGATTTCATAAGTAAATCATAGCAGATTCCCTGATTGGTATAAAATAATTTGTGCAATGCCGATGGGACTGTAAAAACTATATGAAAATATTTTACCGGTAACAGTCTGGCTTTAAGTTTGTCCACCCATACAACCTGTTTTAAATACTGACATTTGGGACAATGTCTGTTCCTGCAGGAGTTGTAAGCATGCTGAACATATCCGCAAGTGTCACACTTCAGTGTATGCCCGCCCATATTTTGTGACCGGCAATTAATGATATCATTAAATACTTTCTGCTGTTCCCGGATCATGTCGTGCTTCTGATAATACTCCGGCTCAAACCGTCTGAAAATATCAGCGATTTCGATTTTTTGTCTTTTGTTTTCCATAGCATTAAAAGGCTATTTCATCAAAAGGACTCTTGACAGTCGACGGATCAAAACGAGTCACATGCAAATAAATTGACGTGGTTCGCAGTGATGAATGACCCAGAAGACTCTGTATTATCTTAAGATTTACTCCGCTCTCCAGCAGATGTGTTGCAAAAGAGTGCCTCAGGCTATGTACGGATGCCGGTTTATTTATCCCGGTCTTTTTACATGCATGTCTGAATACCGCCTGGATAGTTTCTCTACTGATGGGTTGCCCTGGCTTCTGTCCTTCAAAAAGGTATTGCTTCGGTTTATAGGCGCGCCAATAAACTCGTAACATATCCAGGGTATTTGCTGACAACAGCGTGTACCTGTATTTATTCCCCTTACCTAAAATTCTTATTTGCTTACGGTCAGAATCAATATCGGAGGGTCTTAAGTTTATAAGTTCCGAGATACGCAAACCGGCTGAATATATTACTGCCAGTATTGTCCGGTGCTTCAAATTCCTTGTTGTCTCTATCATTGACTTCATCTCTTCCTTGGACAGGACAACAGGGAGCCTTTTAATCCTCCTGGGTCGCTTTATACGGATTGATTCCCAGTCCTTACCAAGAACATCTTTCTGAAGTATTTTTACAGCGCTGATCACCTGATTGATGTAGGAAACTGATAAGTTCCTTTCTGTAATGGTGTACTGCAGAAAGTCTTTTACCTGATCAATAGAAACCTCATCAACGGAACATTTAAAGTATTTTTCGAGATCACAGAGCAGATGAATATAGGTGTTAATGCTCCTGGGACTGTAATTACGGGTTTGCATCTCCCGCAGAACAAGCTCTTCTAACGATTTTTTTTCATTGTAGTATGATTATAAGTGAATAATCATACAAGGAAAGAATTTTTCAAAACACATCTACCGACATTTGTCGGTTTAGTTCAACGGTTGCGTGTATGAAACGTTGGGGAGTGCGGGCTTCGTTCCTATCCACCGACACAAATGCCAATGCGGGGCAGAACGCTTGATTTAACCACTTAAACCCAATGTTTTATACACGTTGTTA
>JAAYGN010000134.1 GCA_012727715.1 Desulfovibrionales bacterium
CTGATTTGGAGCGCATTGTGGAGTCCATGGGCCGGGCTGCCCAAGAAGCGCAGGTGTACATTGTCACTGGAGATACCAAAGTTGTGCCCAGGGGTGCTGTGGATAAAATTTTTATCAACACCACGGGCATAGGTGAGGTTTTTGTGGCCAATCCGCCCAGCGGCCATAAAGCCCGGCCAGGAGATGCTATCCTTATCAATGGTTTTGTCGGTGACCATGGTCTGGCCATTTTATCCCAACGTGAGGGCCTGACCTTTGAAGCTCCAGTGGCTTCGGACTGCGCCTCGCTAAATCATTTAGTGGTCCATCTTTTGGAAACTATCCCGGACATCCATGTGTTGCGTGATCCCACCCGGGGTGGTCTGGCCACAACCCTTAGTGAAATTGCCGGGCAATCTGATGTAGAATGTCGCATTTTTGAAAATTCCATCCCCATCCGCCCTGAAGTCAGTGGTGGCTGTTCCTTTTTGGGTCTGGACCCCTTGTATTTGGCCAATGAAGGCAAATTTATCTGTATCTTGCCCCAAGAATATGCGGCCCAAGCCCTGGCCATCATGCAGGCCAACCCTTTGGGACAGCACGCGGTGTGCATTGGTGAAGTGCGCCAGGAACACAAGGGCAAGGTTGTTTTGGAAACTCCTTTGGGCGGTACACGACTGATGGACATGCTTGAAGGTGAGCAACTCCCCCGTATCTGCTAAAATGCCCTGCTCCTTTGTTGCCATTGATTTTGAAACTGCTGATGCCAAGCGGGATAGTGCCTGTGCCGTGGGTTTGACCAAGGTGCAGGACGGTAAAATCGTGGACCAGCTCTATGGGCTTTTGCGTCCGCCACGCCGACGTTTTTCCTCTTTTTGCGTGCGCATTCACGGTATTCATTGGCATGATGTTAAAAATGCACCGACCTTTGGTGAATTTTGGATACAGCATGCGCATTTTCTCGAAGGTGTCGATTTTTTAGCAGCCCATAATGCCAGTTTTGATCGCTCGGTTCTGGCCACCTGTTGCACCCTGGCTGGACTGCCCTCACCTGCCCTGCCCTTTGTTTGTACTGTGGATCTGGCCCGCAACCAATGGAATTTACGGCCCACCAAACTGCCTGATGTCTGCAATTTTTTGGGCTTGAGCCTGTCCCATCATCATGCTGGGTCTGATGCCGAAGCCTGTGCCCGTATTGTCATGGCTGCGGTGGAAGAAAACCAGCATTGCCTGGCCCCCTTTGGACTTTAGGAGAAGCCCATGTCCTTAAACCGTGCTCAAATGCGCGCCCATATTTTTTTGGTCATTTTAGACAAATTTTCCAACACCACCGAACGCCGCCAGGAAGCTTTGCAAGAATACTTTTTGGTGACCATGCCCAATATTTCAGAAACCATGGCCAGTCGCCTGGCCGCCCTGATCCCCGATCTTTTGCCAGAACTGTACGCCAAATGGATTGACCTTTTTGTGGATCGTCTCTTTGCCACCGTACCTGAAAAACAACTGGCCCACCTTTGCGATGGCAGTGAAGGCAATACTGCTTCTTTGGGTCTTATTTTTCTCATGTTCATGGAATCCGAACGCATGGAAAAACAAACTGAAGAAGATTTGCGGACATACGCCTGTAAACATTCTGGACTGGAAGATATGGGCGATTTGGTGGCGGCCTATTTGCGCGGCAAGGTGGCGGCCTTGCAGGAAGAATTGGGTATAAAAAATAACGACTGCCAGCAATAATGAGGTCCAGATCAGTGTTGGTAGCCTTGGTTGGTCAACATCAAGGCAACTTGGCTCGTTATGAAAACAAAAACAAAAACGCATTGACGAAAATATTTTATTGACAAATTGCTTTTAAACCGAATAAATTGACAGTCTATGAACAAAATTATCCCCAATCACAGCAGTTTGTACTTTTTTTGGTGCTTTTATTGTAATGGATCCTGTGGTCTGGGAGAACTGCTTTAGCTATTTTTTAACCAAAGCAACCAAAGGGCCGCAGGCAAATGTCAGCGGCCCTTTTTTATTTTTGCCCACTGCATTAACCCGGTCAAAAATCAAGGACATCATAAGCATAAAAAAATGGAAGTAACCACCACAATGATCACTGAAAACCCAGCCCTTTGTACAACCATGTTTGAAGCCACCCCCCACAGCCTGAAATCAGAGCACATGTTTTGCTCCTGTTTGTGCGCAGCTGCGGGCGGGGACCTGGATCTTTTGAGCCCCAAGGCTTTGTGGTGGTGGCCCAGACAACATCAACCGGGGGAACCAGCTTCCTGACGGCATGTATTGCCGTCATTCAAGGCACATAAAGGCAAAAAAGGCCGGTTCCTCAGGGAACCGGTCTTTTTTTATCCATTAAAACAAAAATCCACGGAGCGACGATGATCACCATTGCCCAACACGGAAGCTGGCTTCCAGCAGATACCCAAACCCCTATTTCCCTCTATCTGACCCTCATTAAAGACGAACACGCCTTTCTTTTGGAAAGTAGCGAAGTAGATGGCCGCCTGGGTCGCTACAGTCTTCTTGGCTGGGATTTTCGTCTGATCCTGTCCTGCGTCCAAGGCCTTCTTAAGGTACACAGCCTTGATCCACGCCTGGACCATCTTAACAATTTCAACGGCCAGAATTATCTCCAGGGTCTTAAGTCCTGTCTCAACCATCTGACTATTGCCGCCCCAGAAAATCTGGGCCAACTTCCGGCCATGACCCGAAGCCTGTGCGGGTACCTGGGGTACAATATGAGCGGGATTTTTGAACCAGCTCTGGCCAGAATCCTTCCCCCGCAAAAAGGACAAGCTACCCTGGTCCTGCCGGGCAAAATTATCTTGTTCGATCACCTCCACCATGGCTGCTGTTTTCTCAGCCTGGATAAAAGTGCCCGTCTCAACCATTGCCTGCATCCCGGACCTTCAGCCCAGCCTGTGGTCGGCCCCATCATGACTCAGCCTGGACGTGAAGAATTTATCCGCCGGGTCAAGCGAGCCAAGGCACATATTATTCAGGGTCAGGCTGACCAAATTGTCCTGTCCACCCGTTTTAAGGCCCCTTTTTCTGGTGCCCCTTTTGACCTTTACCGCCGGCTACGCCGCATCAATCCCTCGCCCTATACCTTTTTTATGAATTTTACGGAATTGACCCTCTTGGGCTCGTCACCGGAACTGCTCATCCGCTGCCAGAAAAATCTCTTGCAATTGCGCCCCATTGCCGGAACCAGACCACGCGGCAAAACCGAATCTGAGGACCAGGCATTGGCCCAAGACCTCTTGGCTGATGCAAAAGAACGTACCGAGCACCACATGCTCGTGGCACTGGGCTGCCAAGACCTGGAGCGCATCGCAAAGCCCGAGTCAGTGCGGGTGGACAAATACATGCAAGTGGAGCGCTTTTCCCATGTCATGCACCTGACTTCTTATCTCTCGGCCTGCCTGACTGATGGATTGGATGCCCTGGACGTGCTTGGGGCCGGATTTCCAGCCGGAACAGTTTCCGGAGCACCCAAAATCAGGGCCATGGAAATCATTGCCCAGGAAGAAAAACTGGATCGGGGTCCCTACGCCGGCTGTATTGGCTGGATCGGCCTGGACAAAGGACAGGTCAACCTGGACCTGGGCATTACCATTCGCTCCCTATGGATAGAAAATGACATTATCCATTGGCAGGCCGGAGCTGGACTGGTTTTGGAGTCCGACCCGGTCAGGGAATGGCAGGAATGTCAGAACAAGGCCCAAGCCATGTTCAAGGCCATTACTAGCCAGGAGTCCAGTGACGAATTTACCCACACCCAGAGCACAATTTCCCGACAACCTGGTCCAGATTTTTCACCATGTGATCCACAACCTCCAGGCCTTGCCTGATATAATAAAGGAGTACTCTTATGCACACCATCAGTCATATTCTCGAACATCTGGCCCTGAGGCGTGATCTTTCCCAAGAACAGGCCGGTCTTGTTTTTGGACTGCTCATGACCGGTGAAATTGAACCAGCTCAGGCCGGAGCATTTCTTCTGGGTCTGCGCACCAAGGGAGAAACCTCTGCAGAACTTGCCGCTGCCGTGGATACTGCCCTTAAACACGCCCGTTTGATCACCGGACTGTCCGGCGCACGTATTGATACCTGTGGCACAGGTGGAGACGGTCGCTTCAGTTTCAATTGCTCCACAGCAGTATCCCTTTTTCTGGCGGATCTGGGCTACCAGGTCGTCAAACACGGCAACCGGGCCATATCCAGTGCCTGCGGCAGTGCCGATGTGGTGGAAAATCTGGGTCTGCCCCTGATCAATGACCCGGCGGAAGCAGCGGACCAATTGGCCAAGCATAATTTTGTTTTTCTTTTTGCCCCCTACTTTCACCCGGCCTTCCGGCATATTGGACCCATTCGCCAACAATTGGGCATTCGGACAATTTTTAATTTCATGGGTCCCCTCCTTAACCCGGCCTTGCCCACCCATCAGCTCCTGGGTGTTCCGGACTTTGGCTTGGCGTCCTTGATGGCTCACGTGCTGGCTCAACGCCCTACCCTGGAAAAAGCAGCCATTGTTCACGGTGCCGGAGGTTTTGATGAACTGACCCCTTGCGGACCGGGCCGAATTATCTTTGTGGAACATGAGCTGATCCGGGAAATTGTTTTGGATCCAGCTCATTTGGGTTTGCCAACCTGCACCCCCCAAGATCTGGCCTGTACCCACAAGGATGAAGCCCTGGCATTGCAACGCCGGGTCCTGGCCGGAGAAGGGCCCAAGGCGATGCAAAATATGGTCGCCCTGAATCTGGGGGTAGCCATCTTTTTACTTGAAGAAAAAATCGGGCTGGAAACCGCCATTGATCTGGCCAGACAAAAGGTCGCCAGCGGTCTTAGCGGCTCTCTGGCCGGGAGACTGGGTCATGCTTGAAAAATTCCGCCTGGCCAAAGAGGCTGAAATCAACGCCTTGAAAAAGCTCCAGGATCAGGGGCATACGCACCAGCCCTGGATACTGCCCCGCCCGCCTTTGAGGCCAGCCCTGGTGCACCCCAAATCCCATGGCATCATTGCTGAATTTAAACGGGCATCCCCGTCCCAAGGAGATATCAATGTGGACATTTCCCCCCTGGATGCCTGCCTAGGCTACGCCCGGGCCGGGGCCTCGGCCTTGTCCATCCTGACAGAAAGCCGGTATTTCAAGGGTGAGCTGAACTTTCTTGTGGAAGTAGCCCAGCTGGGACTTCCGCTATTGCGCAAGGACTTCATCATCCATCCCCTGCAAGTCCTGGCAACCAGAGCCACTCCGGCCTCGGCCATTTTACTCATTGTGCGCATGTTTCCAAATCAAAAGGAGCTGGATCAGATCCATGGCCTTTGTCTGGATCTGGATCTGGAGCCCGTGGTGGAAGTTTTTGATCACCACGACCTGGACCGGGCCAAAGAAATAGGAGCACGAATCATTCAGATCAATCATCGCGACCTGGATACCCTGCAAACAGACTTGAACCGCTCCTTGGAGCTAGTCCAGCACAAGGAAGCAGGGGAAATCTGGATCGGGGCCAGTGGCATTAGCACTTTGGCTCAAGTGCAGACCCTTAAACGTGCCGGTCTGGATGCCCTGCTTTTGGGCACAGCTCTGATGCACAGTCATGATCCCGGGCAAAGTCTGGCCAAACTCATCAACCCAAAGGAAGACCATCATGATCATTAAAATTTGCGGCATGACCCGCCCGCAAGATGTAAAGTTTTGCGATCAGGCCGGAGCAGACCTTTTGGGCTTTATTTTTCACCCGCCCAGTCCGCGCCATGTCACACCCCGGTGGGCTGCATCCCAAAAACCGCACCAGGCCCTCAAGGTCGGTGTTTTTGTGCATCAGAATCTGGATGAAATCCAGCGCCTGGCCCAACAGGCCCAGGTGGACCTGCTCCAGCTCCATGGGGGACATAGTGTTGAGCAATGCCGGGCGTTGGGGCCCCACCGGGTCATCAAAACCCTCTGGCCCATGAATTATACCCAGGTCCACGATCTTCAGGCTGATATGGAGCGTTTTGCCCCGGTTTGTCGCGCCTTTTTGTTTGATAGCGGCACCAGTGGAGGCGGGCATGGCCAAGGTCTGGATCTGAATTTTTTACGCGGCCTGACCAGCACCCATCCCTGGTATTTGGCCGGAGGACTGGGACCGGACAATTTGGAACTGGTAAAATCCTGCGGCGCCAAGGGTTTTGATCTCAATTCCGGTTTAGAAAAGGCCCCAGGTGTCAAGGATCACCACAAAGTGCAACAAGCCCTTATTATTTTGCGAGGACAATCATGAGTAGAATATCCCAGATGCTGCCACGCCATTTTGGCCCTTATGGCGGCCGCTATGTTCCGGAGATGCTGGTCCCGGCCCTGGAAGAATTGGAACAGGGTTACGGACAATGTAAACAAGATCCCCAATTTCAAGCCCAATTGACCGACCTTTACCACAATTATTGCGGTCGGCCCACGCCACTTTATTTTGCGGACAAGCTGACCAAAGCATTGGGCGGTTGTAAAATCTATCTCAAACTTGAAGGCCTGGCCCATACTGGTGCCCACAAAATAAACAACGCCCTGGGCCAGGCTCTTTTGGCCCAGCACCTGGGCAAAACCAGGATCAGTGCTGAAACCGGAGCTGGACAGCATGGTCTGGCCTCAGCCACGGCTGCGGCGCGTTTTGGATTACAATGCACGGTGTTCATGGGCGAGGTGGATATGCGCCGCCAATATCCCAATGTGTACGCCATGAAATTGCTGGGTGCTGAAGTAATCCCGGTGACAGACGGCACTAAAACCTTAAAAGACGCGGTCAACGCCACCCTCAAATACTGGATCCAGCATTTAGAGGACACCCATAATATTCTGGGCTCAGCCCTGGGACCATTTCCCTTTC
>JAAYGN010000135.1 GCA_012727715.1 Desulfovibrionales bacterium
CGAATCTGGATGGAAGCAGTTTCACCGGCACGGTACCCGGCCTTGTCGGCCACCAATTCCAATCGAGCGGGGTTTTTAACTGCCCAGGGTGAATAACCCCAACCACCGCAATAAAATTCCAGCTCAGTAACAGCCTGGCCTTGGCCAGCAGTGAGTTGGAGACGATAAGAACCGTAGGTTGGTGGCACAATAGTGATCTTTCCGTGTCCTTTGCCAGATTTTATGTGTTGGGTGGAGATTTCCAAAGGATTACGCACGGATTCGTACACAAAACCACTGGAGGTTTTGCGCATCACTGTTTGCCAGCGATCTTGAAACAAGGTGGCCTCAAGGGCTGGATGGTCCACGAGGGTACCATCTGGAGTAACGGTCACAAATTCAAAGCTAGCTGCTTTACGAGGTTCCAGCTCTATGGAGTCTGGCTCCTTGATGCCAGGATACAAGGTGTAGGCATGGACTGGAATACGGGTTCGGGCTGTAACGCCTCGTCCTCCCTGCTCCTGGACCCGGCTGGTCAACTCTGCTTCAAGGGCTGCCGGTGGGGTCAGATCGTCAGGAATGGCTGTTTGAAATGAGGCTTGGCCTTCCTGGTCCAAATGACTTTCTGTAGAAAAGATCTGGAGAGGTTCAAAAGCTCGTGTGCTATGACCAAAAACATACTTCTCAAACCCCTTGGGAGCAAAAGGAGCGGCAATAAGCCTTACTTTGGTGGTGGCAGCCAAATTGGATGCCGGGGGGCCGAAAAGATAGTGGGAGGCCACGCCAAAATCCAGATCTTGCCCAGGAAGTATGGGTTTGGAAGGAGCAACAATTTCCACCTTAATGCGGTCAGGAATAAATTCTTCCACTTGATAGTCATAGGAGCCAATAACCTGGTTGGCGCTGGATACTTGCAAAGAATAGGGACCGGTCAAGGCCCAGTCAGGGACATCCAAAGTGACTGGAGCCATGCCTGCTTGCAGCTCCAGTTGCATGGTGCGCAACAATCGACCTTCAGGATCAAATTGTTCGACCTTCAGGGGCATGGTTTGGGGAGTATTGAGGCGGATATCCCGTACCAGGATCATGGCATCCAGAGTTTCTCCAGGTCGATAGATATCACGTTTGCCATAGATATAGGCCTGGAGTCCGGTGTCACTTATGCTTGTGCCACTGACATCCAGACCTGTGGTATCAATGTGAAAACGTTCCAAAAAGATAAAGCTGAAATCTTCACCTTTTTGGGCCAAAAGCATGAGGGGATAGCCCAATTCATCATTGCCAGATGCAGAAATTCGGGCCAGGCCAGAGTCATCGGTATAGCCTGTGCCCAGGATCTGGTTTTTGGAGCTGATAAGACGAATTTCCAGACCAGCCAAGCTCTTGAGAGAGGATATGGACGAAGCCCAGATCATGTAGCCCTTGGGATCTTCTTTGGCCACCAGGCCAATATCCGTACGCATGACCCAACGTGTTGCGCCCCGATATGATGAGGGCCTGGCCATATTAATTTTGTACAGACCAGGTCGGTCGTCAGGGATAATTTCAGACATGGAAAGGTTGAGTTTTTCTTTATTATTGGGTGTGGATTCAAGGGTATAGGTTGTACGAAAAATTTCACTGCCCAGATGTTCTGGCACCCAATCCCCAGCATAGTCGTCATCAAAAACAGAATATCCATAATCTTGAAAGAGCGCGACCAGGTTATTGGGAAAAATACGACAGACCG
>JAAYGN010000136.1 GCA_012727715.1 Desulfovibrionales bacterium
CAAATGTATTACTCTGGTGATGGTGTAGCTCAAAATAAAAAGGAAGCTTTGAAGTTATATCACCAAGCTGCGGGCCAAGGGTATGTAGAAGCGCAAATTTTGCTTGGAGAAATGTATAGATATAATGATGATGTGCCTCAAAACTTTGAGGAATATTTTAAATGGTATAAACAAGCTGCAGACCAAGGAAATGCAGAAGCTCAATATAAAATAGGATATATATATCGATATGGTGATGGCGTACCTGATAATGCAGAGGAGGCTTTGAAATGGTATAAGAAAGCTGCAGACCAAGGGTATGCAGAAGCGCAATTGATACTTGGAGTAATGTATGAATATGGGGAAGGTGTAGCTCAAAATTATGAGGAAGCTTTGAAGTGGTATAAACAAGCTGCGAACCAAGGGAATGGAGAAGCTTCAATTATGCTTGGACAAATGTATTACTCTGGTGATGGTGTAGCTCAAAATAAAAAGGAAGCTTTGAAGTGGTATCAAAAAGGTGCGGAGCAAGGGTATACAGATGCTATATACAATCTTGGTGTACTATATGGCAATAGAGAAAAGGAGGTCTCAGAATCTCCTGCATTTACCACTTCTGCAACAAAGAAAGTTCTTGTAAGTATCGATTATATGTCAGATGAACTTGTAAGAAAATATGATTCTATTGCTGAATTTATTGAATTTGAAGATGAAGGTTATCAAAAAATTATCTTCACAACAAATATTGCAGTAAAAGATTTTAAGTTTATAGAGGTCAGTTTTAAAGAACAAGATATGGGTATTGCATTTTTTGAAAACAAGATACTGTATTCACTGGAGGAATTGTCACCCGCAAAACCGTTTGTGGTCACTTGGATGGAGTGGGGATCCATTCCGCATAGAGGAATATCTTTTATAGATGAAACCGACACAACAAGATATTTTTCTATACAAGCGAGCGGTGAGGATGGCTCACTTTACCTCAGTGAATTTGAGAATGAATAGTGTAAGCGTGATGCGGAACTGACAAACAGATTCCAGTTTGTCGAGCAGGCTGCGTAATGAGAATTTCAAGCTTAATCAAACCAGCTCTCTGTCCAGTGATTGGGGAGCACCTTATACAAAAGGGAAATAATTATAGAAAATTGTAGTTTTGACAGGATTGGTGACTTTGAAAAAGGAGATTTCCTAGGCCTCAAATTTTTTGTCGCCTCACCTTATGTACTTTTGTGCTGTTTTTCTTATTTTTTTGCTTTCTAGGCCTGGTGACGCAGCTGATATGTTGCTTGGTGATTTAGTCTGTGATGAAGAACAAGTATTTTCTTGGGGTGTCATGATAAATGATCAAGGGTAATATATCCCAGCCTATTCCTGTCATAAAATATCTCGTAATTTTAGTTCAGACCGTTACGATGGGTACGTTGTGGTGGGTAAGAAACAGATTGGGCCTTATAACAGTGTGGGGCCTATAAAAATATCTTCTGATGGCAAAAGCCTGACCTATTCAGTTGACATTGATGGCCTGTCATACGTCATAATTGATGGTGAAAAAATGGGACCCTATGAGTGGATGACTGAGATAGAATATTTTTCTGATGGGAAGACTCTGGCCTATGCAGCCAATGCTGATCAGGGGGCTTATATCATAGTTGGCAATGAACAATTCGAGGCTTTGTTTCAAGAGCTAGGGGGCATAACCTTTTCCGCTGATAAGGTATTGGCGTATGGCATAATAAGTGAAAGTATGGCATTCAACCGTGTGCTCATAGATGGTCAAGAATATTATTATGGAGAGCTTTGTCACGACCATGCTGTCTATGGCAAAAATAAAAAAATATACTTGAGAAAAGGAAAGGAAGGGTTTTAGGAGAGCACTGATTAAACTAAACTTTCCTTCATGGTTATCCTAATTTACGTCATCCCGAGCTTAGTGGAGGAATTTTGAGATTCCTCCACTCGTTGTACTCGGTTGGAATGACAGAACAAATCAATGTTCGTTTGGAAGGAGCTCACTGATGCACATTCAGCTGTTACTAAAAAACTTTTAACCAGTGCTTCCTTAATCATAGTTCCTTTTTTTCAAGCCACCTAAAAAGTACAAGACCGCAAACTACAAACACCACAATAATAATCCAGTGGTTTATTCCAAGAATGCCTGGGATGGTTATCTTGCCGTAATTGCCCCAGGTGAGAACCGTATTTTTCATGGCAGGGTAGGCTTCGGCAAAAAGAGCAGCACCCACAATCATCCCAGCTATGCCCCAGACCGCGTCCAGCCGGCCTTCGCCCAAGGCTCCTGCAGCTGTGCCCGGGCAGTATCCAAGGAGTCCCCATCCAAGGCCGAATAGCAGACCTCCTATAATTTGGGCACCAAGTATGGTGGTTTTGATGGAGAGTTTTACCAGGCCAAGATCATGTAAAAGATAAATGCCCACCATGCCTACCAGCACGCTGGAAAGCATGAATTTGATAATGGTCATGTCTTTAAGACGCAGGGCGCCAAGCTGCTTGTCGTAACGGATAACCCGCGACCTTTGCAGCAAAAATCCAAACAGGATTCCGGTAACCAGGCCGTAAATCAAATCAATTTTCATGATTTATGCCCTCCTTTCCCGTAAACCAATTTGGCGATAATAATACCTCCTACAAAAAAGCAGACCAGGGCAACAAAACCACTGACAGCCAGCTGAAGCGACCCGCTCAGCCCATGACCGCTGGGTCAGCCGTCTGCCAGGCGGGCACCGAACATGGCCACAACACCGCCAAAAAATGCCACAACTCCTCGCAACAACGCACCCGAGCCAAAACGCTTTTCCCACATGGGCGGCACTGCCTTCCACTTAAAACTGCCCGAAGTTATTGCTGCCAAAAGGGAACCAATGAAAATTCCCACTACAAACATCCATTGCCAATCGATTTTTGGAACTTGCTTTTGGAAATACTCCATTGTTTCCACAGCTTCCGGCCTGAAGGTGCTTTCAATAAATCCTGCAGAGCGGACAAAAGTTGTGGATGCACCGAAATATTTTCCCGCTATCCACACTGACAGAATCAGCACCACCCCGCTCAACGCTCCAGCCAGGTAGGGGTTCCAAGCTTTTTTTTCCAGTTTTTTGCTCACTGCAAACCCTCCTTTTTTGATGGGCAAGCCCTGTTGTCTTCGACATAGGCCCGCTGGTTAATGGTGTTTTGTAGAAGCCGTCCGCGTTTAATGGGCAAGGCAAAAGAGGCCAGGCGTTGGCCCCTCCTGCCTTGAGAATCGTATGGAGAGCCTAGGGTTTGAGCACATCATACCAGAAATTTTTTTCTGGTAGTGGCAGAGCTCGTTCAGGCATAAAACTATAGGTCTCGGGGTCCTCATCGCCATATACCCGCTTTTTCCACAGACTATCCGTCATCCGTGAGCCATAGGGGGTGATAAATTCCCGATGATTAAAGGCCATGCCCGTTACCACGCGGGGGCTGTCTTCGTTACCCACTAAAGCAAGCATGATATAGGGCGCAGCATTGGCTTCATAAACAATGACAGATTCTGCCCCCATTTGGTCATCCAGATTAGCAGTTTGGATATCAACGACAATGGCGGACAGGGCTTCCTCTTGGGTAATCACCTCATTGTTTTGCGGTTCAGCCATATATTGGAGTTGCAGGGTCCTAATGGCTTCGTATTCATCTTCACTGAGGGGGGTATTGGCTAATTCTTTTTCTGATAGGGCCACACATAGCTCCAAGGACTGTTTAAATTGAGTCAAAGCCCCATATTCTTCAGTATCATGTTCAAAGATACCAAAGGATTGAAAGCCTTGAGCCATATAGTCCACAGCCCGAAGCAGCGCATGCCAAAAAGGAAGATTGGGTTCTACAAATCCTTTGGGTACTGGAGGCATTTCACCCTCATCCCAACCACCACCCATTTCTGCGTAATTGGGCTTTTCATACAAAATAGTGTCATGTTTGAGAGCAGTATAAGCACCCATAAAAGTTTCCAGTTGTTTGGCAGGATAAGCCATGTCTTGCATATACAAGGGGTATCCGAGCCCATATTCAGCCGTTAAGGTGCTAAGCAAGGAGAACCAGACTGCGCCAATGGAAGAGTACCAGTCCTCTGGTTTTTGACCTTGAAGCTCGGTGTGTAAAGAATGCATATGCTTGGTCAGGCCAGACAAAAAGAAATCTATTTCTTCAGGACCATAGATAAGCCCTCTGGTATCGGTAACCTCTTCAGATTGTGCTGCGGTAATAGGAGCACCCTGTTTGTCTGCATTGGGCTTACCCATCAGGCTGACTTTGATTTGCTCAGGCAGAAGATTTTGAGCATAGGAACTGCCCATAAGGGCCGGTATCCATAGACTGGAAAAAAGAACCGGCACATCTTCACGCAGTCCTTGCTTATAGGTCAAACGGTCAGCAATGAGCCAGGGGATGGTGAAACGTTGGGGGAAAATGGTCAGCACAGAAATACCATCTTTTTCTTGCAGGCTATCAAAGGGAACCTGGGCAAAGGGAACGTGGTTCAGGTTGTCCGTTAGTTTTTTCAGGAGCTCTGGGTCAGCACAACTATTTTGAGTAAAGTCTGTTCCACCAAAACGAGTTAAAAAGGCCTGCCATTGCGGATAGGCTGGTACATCAGGATAGCCTACAAAAAAGGAGCTGATTTCCATGATCCGCTGCCAATGCTTACGAAAAGAGAGCTCATCAGGGTTGTCTTTGTTCTGGATACGATCATAGGACATGGCCAGGGCAAAGTTGATGCTGTCAGTCAAGCCCTGTTCATCAGTAAGGTTCCAGCCAATTTGCCCCAGCCAGATCATGGCTCGAAAATAGGCTCGAGTTAAGGACGCGTTTTCATAATGGCCGCGGGCTTTGAACTGGGTGTAATCTATGGATGGAGCTGAATAGGCTGGCTTAAGGCCCACCAGAGAGTCAAAATTGGATTCAGCATTATAAATACGGTTTAATTCTTCTTTGATAGCTTCTTGCTGCTCGGCTGTAAAATTTTGGGCATAGGATGATGCAAAAATTTCCAGAGCTTGTTGGAAAGTATCACTATTATCTTCAGCCCCAGCATCTTCTCCATCTGACTCCCAAGGGTCCACGTGGACAGGCTCTGCGCAATTTTTAAGCACTATCAGGGGGATAATAAGTTGGGTTTGCAACCGTTGCCAATGAGGTTTGGCTTCTTTGCTGGCAATGCTGCCCAGCTCCCTGGAGTTGGCGTAGAGGTTTTGTAATAAAACTTGGAGGCCTTGGCTAAGCTCTGTTTTTTCCAAGGTTTTGAGGCGCTGACTAAAATACGTGTGCAAAGCCTGTAGAAATACATCTGGACCGATTAAAACCGCGTGCTCAGGAGCACGTAAAACAGCTTCGTCAAGACCAGGGCCACCGATATTGTCGAATTCATGAAGCATTTCATCATACATAAACATCGCTGATCCATCGGGGAAATTGTCCATAAAGGATTTGGGGGGCAGTAAAAGAAAACGATGTTCTTCCAGGTACTGCTTTTGTGCTTCGGTCAGCCCACCCAAGCGTTTTTCCACGGCAGCAAAATTGCTGGCCTCAGCCAAGGAGAATTTGCTGTCCTTGATGGCCGCAGGAAAATTTTTAGGCAGGGGCTCTGGCGGAGCGGCAAAGGATTTAACAGGAATATCCTTCAGTGCTATGGGTACAGACAAAGGTCCAGCGGCAAAGGCCTGGGATATGAGCATGGTTAGAAATAGAGTAAAAACAAGACAGTTACGCATGGGCTTTCTCCTTGATGGTGAATCTTTTAAAGATTTTTCATGAACAAGTCATTGCGAACGAAGTATAATAGTTCAAAATCATTTATTTATCAATAGGTTATAGATTGACGAAGCGCTATGTTGCTACGCTCCTGGCAATGATGGCTGAATTGATCAGTATTTCCTTAAGGCTTTTTAACTTTGGGCATACGCCTGGAATGCACTCAAGCCTTTTTTAATATCTTGTGTCGTAATCCCTGAATAGGCCAGACGGATATAGGAGCGAACTTCGTCTGGTTGAGGGCATCCAAAATGGAGTCTGGTACATAGGGATACTCCGGTTTTGACCAAAACATCCTCGGCAAAACCCGCGTAATCACCTGCAAATCCTTTATTGCGCATCAGCTTTGTGACCTCGGGGAAAAGATAAAAAGTAGCTTCCGGACACGGACAATGTACACCAGAAGTAGCGTTGAGCAGCTCCACAGCCATGTCGCGACGGGTTTTAAGCGTGGCCAAAATCTGTTTTGGACCGCTTTGGTCCCCAGTCAGGCCTTCCAGAGCTCCATATTGAATAAAGTGATTGGAGCACGACTCATCATTAACATTGAGTCTGGAGGTAATGTCGATAATATTTTGCGGGCCAATGGCAGCACCCAAACGCCAGCCAGTCATGGCGAATTTTTTGGAAAAAGTGTACAAAATGACGCTGCGTTCAGCCAGACCTGGGATAGAGACCAGGGACTGACTTTGACCGCTATAGCGAATATCAAAGTAGGCCTCGTCCAAAAGAAGGTACAAGTCATGGCGCAAGACAAACTCAGCCACATATTCCCGTTCTTGGGTGGTGCATTGTGCACCTAGCGGGTTTTGTAAATCATTAAGGATGAAAATTTTGGTTCGTGGCGTAACCAGGCTTTCCAGATAATCCAGATCAAGATGAAAGCCCTGGTGGTCATACCCATAGCGGTAGGGCACCGCCCGACCCCCATGAAACTCAATTTGGGATTCATAAATAGGATAGCCGGGGTTGGGGTAGAGGACCTCATCTCCAGGATTCATGCAGGTCATGATGAATTTGCCAATGACCGGTTTGCCACCAGGCTGGATCGCTATATTTTCCAGGGTATAGTTGGTCTTTCTGCTGCTATTGACATCTTGGGCCAGGGCTGCACGTAATTCTGGGATACCAGCGCTGGGACAATAGCCTGTTTTCCCACTACGCATGGCCTGACAGGCTGCATCCATAATATTGGCTGGGGTGGGGATATTCATATCTCCCAAATGAAAGGGGAAAACTTCATGACCCTGGGCCTTGTGGGCTGTAGCTCGGGCAGCAACAGCAAAGGCTGTTTCTGTGCCCAAACGGGAAATTCTTTGCGCAATAGGCATGGCTATCTCGTTACTGGCGGAATAAAGTTATAAAAACTAGATGAAAAGACCTTGGCAAATTCAATTTAAATTTTCAACTCAAGTTTCTTTTGCCTTGGTCGTTATATTGGTTAGACTACACGGTTAGTGCTTGAAACACTGTGCATAGAGGTTGCCCAGGTAAATTTGACGAACCCAAAATGTGCCTTGAGGAAAAATGCTGACTTCCAGTAAAGCACCATCAGCCATGGGCTCTGGCTGATCAAAAAGAAAATTCCCCAAAGACCAGGCCACGACACCTTGGGTATTGCCTTGTAGCTCTCCGGCCCGGTGGGAATGATGCCCCACGATGAGGGAGAAACCTTGATGTTGTAGTTGCTCGAATAACAACTTTTCTCGTAACTTGGGTTTGGGCCAGCCTTCTTGCCCCCAATGCATTAGGGCCCACAAAGGTTTATGAGTCTGCATTTCCGGTAAAATTGTCAGTTCGTCTGTGGTCAGCAGGTCTCTTTTTTGTGGGTGATTATTATCCACATCTGTCCAGGCCACCAGATTAAAATCTGGCAAGGAAGTTATTTGTCCGGACTCCACAACCATGATTCCATGTTCCTCAAGAGTTTTTTTTGTCTGGGCATAACCCTGTGGTCCATGATCATGGCTATGGTTGTTGGCCAGACCAACGGCCACAACATTGAGGGCTTTGAGTATCTCCAGAGTCAAAGCTTTGGGCATACATAGTTGCCATTTTTCAGGGGGCAAAGTCTGGCCTGAGGACAAGGTTTCAAGATCTTGTGGTGGACATTGGGTGGCTAGCACACCTTCAAAATTAAGAATTAATGGTGCGCCTTGAGTAAGATTCAGGATCTGATCCAGAAATTTTTGCCTCTTGGCCGGGTTAGCCAGATGTTGGGTCAAATACCGACCAGTAAAAAAATCCCCACCAAAAAAATAACGAGCCTTGGGAGCACCCCGGGTTGAAAGATTGATGCTGGGTAATCTTTCCGGGCTATAGACCTGAACTATATAGCTGGTGGTTTCTTGGGGTAACGGCTCTTGTGGTGCGGCAAATTCACAAGAATTGGCATTGGCAATGACTGTGGGCGTGGCATTACAGACCAGGTCTTGCAGTTTTATTTGTAGGTATTGAGCGGCCTTGGAGTCGAGATGAGCGGGCTGGTCCAATAGATTGATGTCATCAGCACGGCCTAAAGCCAAGGCGTGTAATGTTTCCTGATCATGAATTATGGCCTGGGGCCAGGTCAGATAGTGGGAAAAATCTGTACTCTGAATAATCAGGGTGTCTTTACTGACCAAGGGCAACAGGGTGTGCATCAGTGCATTCCAGTCTTTCTTTTTGGCAGCCAGATGCATAGTTATGGCCAGCACTGGGACCTGGGGGAAATAATGGGCCAGCAAGGGTAATAATGCCTGCACACCATGCTCATGGGAAAAGAGGTTGGAAGAGGATACTTGGGGGTTGTTCAAGACCTGCTGTGTCGCCTGAATATCAATGGGCACAGGTCCCAGACAGGTGGAAAAGGGACGGATAGACACAGAAAAAAAAGTTTGTCCCCGATGAAAATGATTGGGGCTTAAGATAATGATGCGTTCGTAGGTCTGGTCACGCACCAGGGCCAGTGCGCTGGCCATAAGCTCCACAGCCAAGAGGTGATGGGGTATGGTTAGCCCGGTAATCTTGGATGAAAGAGGAGGAATCCCTTGAGCGTTGTTCAGGGCTGCCTGGTAAATCTGGGGTTGGGTGTATTGGGCTGGAAAGGGGCGCAGTATAGAGTCAGAAGATAGGGCGGGAGAGGGTTTTCCCGCCATTATCAAAGCTATACACACGGAGCAGGCTATAGCCCGGCACAGAGTAAAGATCATGTTCTCAACGTAGAGTTGTTAGATATCGTCCCAGAAGTTCTTTTCCGGTAAAGGAGGTTAAAAGAAATATCTTTGAGGGTTAAGGGAATCTCCAAAGGTCCAGCAGCAACGGCCTTGGATATGATAAAGATCATGGTCAAGGCCAGGGCAAGAAATTTTAGCATGGTTGTTTACCCTCAAAGTTCATATTTTTTAAAAATCTTCTATTTCCCGGTTAAAGTTGTGTGCGATAATATCTGCTACGCTTGAGTATTTTTCTTGTTGTGCTGCGGGATATGAAATTTCAAGATCACAATAATAATCTCCATTTAAAATCATTTTGCGCAGGACGATTTTGTCACTATCTTGCCACCTTAACTCCCAATATGTTTTCCATTCATCTTGGGTATAATCTTCATAGATGAGGTTATTTTTTGTGATAGAGTTTTTTGTGCGCTCAAAGTCTCCTTTGAGGCCACCATCAAGAAAATCTACATAGCCACCTGTGGCTCGAAGTTGGGCCTGGGCATCTACAGCAGCCACTATCAACCCGTCTTCATTGTCAGGCAAAAGAACAACCTGAGTAAAAGCAGTGGGAATCCAACAAGTATAGTCAAATTTTTCATTGTAGTAGAGCAGAAAATTTTTTCCAGAGGGGTCACCGCCAGTATTGTATAACGGCACAGAGTTGCTGGTTTGGGGATCAGTCAAGGTCAGCACAGGAGAAAGACTTATATTTGCCCCAGGCAGAAAGTACCTAATTTCTTCTCTGGTAAAAAAATCTTCTACAAACATGGAGGTGTTTAAGTTTTGAACATATTTACGAATAGCTTGAGGAATACGTACTTCAAAAGCCAGGATTTCATTTTGGTCATTATTTTGTATCGGCACAATATGCATAATTACTTGGCCTGAAGTAAAAGCTGCGTCCAAAGAAGAGCAAGCCACACCTTCTGTTTGGCCTAAAACTCCTTCCCAATATCCATCTTTGGCATGTAGGTAGACATCGGCAGAACAGGGGCTGGCGATAAAAGTTATTTTGTTTTCTGCAGACGAGACAGCAGCCCAGTTCCAGGCAATGTCATCTTCTGCTTCGTAGGTGTGTTCCAAAAATAGTGGTGCAGCTGCCTGAGCCGTGTCTGGAAAAGAAGTAGACAGTCCATAAGCCAGAAAAAGGCTTAAAAGTAGTGGAAGATAATAATAACGCATAAGCTGTCTCCTTTATCCTGCTGCAAAACTTAAGTTTAAAAACAATTGTTCTTCGTTAGCATCAAACGCATCAATAGTACTAAAGGGCACCCTGGTTCCTTTGAGTTCACTAGGGCCGGATTGGGCATTCTGGAGGGGCATGGCATAACGAAAATCTGATTCCTGGATTATGAACTCTCCAGCTTTTGTTGTTTCATGCTGCTCAATACGCGCATCATCAAAGACAATATGGACATAGACGTTAGATTTGATCACGCCATGTAAATTAATGGTTGTACTTTCCTCTGCAGCAAGGTTGATCCATCCTTCTACCATCATGTGTTCGTCACGTGCATAGGCCAGAGCTACCTTCGCCGAGCTGGCTTCTTCATTGCGAATGGTCAACTCCACAGCCAGAGCCTGGAGAGGCAAAAGTAGGGCCAAGAGGAACAACCCAAGGAGTTTTTTGGTTTTCATACATATTACTCTTTGCGTTTTGAGATATGGGGAGAGGGGCAAGGGGTATAACAAATACCCCTTGCTGTGCTAGATAGCTATTGGGCAGATTTCCAATAGGTTTTGTCATTGATCATATTCCAGAGGCGTTCTTCATCTACTTCCATGATGATTCTGGCCTGGAGACTTCCTTCAGGTCCTTGGACAGGATAAGCTAGGGACTGACCATAGGACAGACCGACCTGGTCGTTAATATCCACAAAAGCTGTAACTTCTTCAGTGATCAAAGAAGGATCAATAATAATGGCCGAAACAATGACATCCCAGATAAAATGAGTAAAATTTGGGTCTTGTTCAAAGGTTTGCCCAACAAAGGTGTTGCGCAAGATTTTGGCCTGTTCACTTTTGCCTAAAGTACCCAGGAGTCGATCGTAATGTTCTTTGCGAAAGACTACTTTTTCACAGACATCCAGACCGACAATGATCTGCTCCTTGAAAGGAGTGCGCAGAGCAATCTTGGTTGCTTCAGGGTCAAACCACCAGTTAAACTCAGCAGAAGGAGTGACATTTCCTTGCTGGTAAAAAGCTCCGCCCATATACACAATACGTTTGATCAAAGGAATAATATCTGGCGCTTTACGTACAGCCACAGCCAGGTTGGTACAGGGACCAATGGCTGCGATGGTTACTTCACCAGGATTGGCCCGAATAGTATCAATAATAAAATCAACCGCATGACGCTTGTCAGGAGTCATGCTGGGCGTGCCTTTATACAGCTCGGCGTATTCAGATTGCCAGGATTCAGGTTTTTGCAAACCAAAGGAGCCCATCCAGGTGTCATGCCCCCGACCGCACAAGGCTCGTTCAGTAGCAATACCAGCATGGCGGTGGGGACGTAGAGGATACTCAAAACCCATGGCTATGGGAATATCTGTGCGACCTTCCACTTCCAGCTGTTTGATAGTGTAGGCAATGCCACTGGCAGCCCAAGAATTACCAGTAAGGGTGGTGACACCTACCAGATCAATGCCTGGAGCATTGGCCAGCATGACCATGGCCACACCATCATCAAAGCATTCGACCATGTCCGCATCCAGAAGTACTTTTTCTTTGCCAGCTGCCAGAG
>JAAYGN010000137.1 GCA_012727715.1 Desulfovibrionales bacterium
CAGCCAATATGGCCAGATGCCGAATACATGACCGCATTCCTCTCGTTTGGTGCAATAACGTTTTGTTTGACACTAGGGGCGGGTCTATACATGACAGAAAGAAAAAGTGCCCGGTCAAAATGACAAGAAGAAGTGACCGCCAAAATAATAGAGAAGACTGATGTCATCCCGAGCGCAGCCAAAGGGAGTCAAGGAGCCTGCCCTGAGCCTACTCGAAGAGATCTAGATTTTTCTCCACTCCTGCCACCCACCGTACTTCGTTCGCAGTCGGTCGAAATAACATCGAAAATTAAAAGTCATTCTGCGCGTAGTCGCAGAATCCATGTTTTTAAGGGTAGCCTGTTCAAAAATGGTTGTCTTGCTTGACGTGTGTTTTAATGTGATTCAAGTAATTACATAAGATCACAGCTAAGGAGTAAGTCATGACTACTCAGATTTCAATTCGCTCAAATAAAAATTTAGTTCAAAAGTTCGATGAGTTGGCAAAAGAAACTGACCGATCTCGTGCCTATCTTATCAATCAGGCAATGGAACAATACATTTTGCGTGAAGCCAGGCAGGTAGCTGAAATCAAGAAGGCTATAGAAGAGGCAGATGCTGGAGACTTTGCAACAGACGAAGAACTCGCTGAAATTGATGCTAAGCGGATGCACCATGCGGGTTAGGTGGCTACGCTCTGCAATCCATGACCTTGATACTCAAGCTGACTATTTGGCACAAGATGATGTAGAAATTGCTCGACACATATACGGTGAAATTCGACGAAGGTGTGATGAACTTGCTTATTTTCCGGACCGGGGCCGTCCAGGACGTATTTTTGGAACCAAAGAATTAGTCCTGGTTAAATACCCATATGTAATTTCTTATCGTGTTAAGAATGAGGTTGTGGAAATTTTACGGGTATTCCATACAAGTCAAAGACCGCCTGCTGAGTAAAAAATTAGCTCAAGTACCTTTAGCCGCTCCCTCATGTGTCTGTTATATGAAAAAAAATTGGCTCCAAAGGATCTTGGAGCCACAAAAATACGGACTAAAGATAATCCTGAAATAGCCTTAATCTAAATCTGATCCAACAGTAACTCCCATTTGCTTTACAGTCCCAAACAAAACACCCAATTCATCAAGGCCGGGCATCACGCATAAAAAACTGGTCCTGAATTTCTTGTGGATACAATTTCCCATAGGACGGAAGCTTTATCGTGGCCTGGCCTGGATAAAATTCCATGGCCCGAATGAGCACAGTATCTAGGGGCAAGCGGTCCTGTACGCGGACCAAATAAGTTGGTGCCAGGGTAACACCAAGGTCCCGCACCAAGGTCATATATTTGCTGTACTCCAGATCATCTGTATCCGCATCCAGTCCAAAAGTCTGCTCTCGAAACAATCGGCCATTGATTTCAGCTTTATGCCCACCCAAAGGCCGATAAATGATTTGGCGGTTGAGCTTTTTCACTCGAGATAACAATAAAAGAGCTGGCGGCTCCTGGTCCTGACGCACAAAAATCATGGTCTGCATTTTATCCTGAGGCTGAACAAGTGCATTCCAGGCCTGGCCCTGGACATCAACCTTTATGGTTTGCAGATATTCCCATTCCGGGTCCACAGGAAAAGTTTCTCTGCCCCACAAATGCACCAATCCATCCTCTGTAACGAGTTGTCTGTCTCTATCCAAAGACGCACAGCCAGCAACAAGGACAACCAGCAGGTACAATACGATCTGCAACTTTTTAAGCATAATGCGATTTCCCCAAAAGCGACCGGTCACTTTTTGCCAAAGAGTGTGCCCAATACTCCCCGCACTATCTCTTGCCCCACCCGATTTCCAATGGTCCGGGCTGTACTTTTAATCACCGCCTCGCCAAGGCCCTGACGTTTCCCTGACCCGGAGAGCCAATCAAAGGCACTGGGAGCCTTGGCAGCATTTTTTTGGCTTTTGACTTCTTCGGTTTGGGCCAAAGCTTTTTGAGCCCTGTCTTGCAACATTTCAAAAGCTGATTCCCGATCAATGGCCACATCATAGCGTCCTTTCAAGGGAGACCTGAACATGATGGCTTGTCGTTCCTGATCAGCCAAGGGTCCAACAAGAGAATAGGGCGGGCGGATTAAAATACGCTCGACCATGCCGGGCCGACCTTTTTCATCCAAAACCGAGACCAAGGCTTCGCCAGTACCTAAATTGGTAATGACTTCTGCGGTATCAAAGGCAGGGTTGGGGCGAAAACTTTCAGCCATGGTCCGTACTGCTTTTTGTTCTTTGGGCGTATAGGCTCGCAAGGCATGTTGGATCTTGAGCCCCAATTGTCCCAAAATCCGATCAGGAATATCCAAGGGGCTTTGGGTCACAAAATAAATACCCACACCTTTGGAACGGATCAAGCGCACCACCTGTTCAATGGTATCAATAAGAGCCTTGGGTGCATTATCAAAGAGCAAGTGGGCCTCATCAAAAAAGAAAACCATGGTTGGCTGATCAGGATTGCCGACTTCGGGCAATTGCTCAAAAAGCTCGGACAAGAGCCAGAGTAAAAATGTGGCATAAATTTTTGGTGAACGGGACATCAGGCTTGAGGCATCCAAAATGGAAATCACCCCGCGCCCTGAAAAATCCACATGCATAAGATCATTCAAACTAACAGAGGGTTCGCCAAAAAAAACATCCCCGCCCTGCTCTTCCAAAACCATGAGTTGTCGTTGCAAGGCACCCACACTGGCCGGACTAATATTGCCATAGGTGCCGCGCAGGCTGGAGGCATTTGCGGACATATAGGCGAGCATGGAGCGCAGATCTTTCATGTCTAAAAGCAAAAGACCTTCTTCATCGGCAATACGAAAACAGGCATACAGAACTGCACTTTGGGTTTCATTGACGTTTAACAAAGAGGAAAGAAGCAGCGGCCCCATCTCAGAAATAGTGCTGCGTAAAGGATGGCCGGTCTTGCCAAAAATATCCCAAAAAACAACCGGACTGCCCTGAAAGGTAAAATCGCGTAAGGGCATGGCTGCCAAACGGGAGTCAATATGCTTATTGCCCATACCTGCTGTGGCAATGCCCGAGAGATCCCCCTTAATGTCAGCAGCAAAGACAGGCACACCTTGTCGGGAATAGCTTTCAGCCAATGTTTGCAAAGTAATGGTTTTGCCCGTTCCTGTAGCTCCAGTGATCAGGCCGTGGCGATTGCCCATGGTGAAAAGCTGGTACAATCCTTGTTCATTGGCTCCACCAATTAAAAAACCTTCGTACTCCATATTGCCTCCCTAACATGTGGGGTTAATTTTCGCCTTTCTGCCTAGCAGAGGGAAGCTAAAAATCAAAGAGTCAGAATGGAAAAAAAATCCATAGGTCGTGCTGATCCTCCATGAGATGATTCCATGGGTTTTGCCTGGTGCTTGCCCAGGTCAAGGGCCCTGGATATAGAGACATTGTCCTAACAAATGCTACATTACGATGAGGGGAAAAATGATGCAATTTTTCAAAATGTTGATCTGGCCAGCCCAAATCATAGTCGGTGTATTGCTGTCGTGCTCTCTGGCTTTAGCCGCAACAGACTTGAACATGCCCACCAATGGAGTAAATTTTGATTATGCTTGGCTCAAAGGCCGGGCCAACTATCTTTCTCAACAACCCTATGTCAGCCATGCTGGAGAACTTCCAGGGGCCATAAAAAATCTGTCTTGGGATCAGTACATGCAAATTGCTTTTAATCCCAACCAGGCCCTGTGGAAAAATGATCCCACCTTGTTTCAGGGCCAATTCTTTCATCTGGGTCTTTTTTTTACAACCCCCATCACCATTTATGAACTTGAACAGGGCCAAGTACGCCCCATTAACTATGCTCCGTCCATGTTTACCTATGGCTCATCGGGCATTAAAGCCAGGGAGCTGCCCAAAGATCTTGGCTTTGCAGGCTTTCGCCTCGCCTACCACACTGACTGGACCCGTGATGTCCTTGCTTTTCTTGGTGCCAGTTATTTTCGAGCCGTGGGTGGAGCCATGCAGTATGGTTTGTCGGCCCGGGGCCTGGCTGTGGATTGCGCCCTGCCCCGGGCAGAGGAGTTCCCAATCTTTACCCATTTTTGGCTGGAAAAACCGCAATCTGGCAGTGATATGACAACGGTCTATGCCTTGCTGGACTCTCCCAGCATTACCGGGGCCTATCGCTTTGATATCCGCCCAGGCAAAATCTTGACCATGAAAGTTGATGCAGCCCTGTATCCCAGAAAGCCCATTGAACGCCTGGGTATTGCTCCCTTGACCAGTATGTTTTTGTGCGCGGAAAATGATCGACGCATGAGTTATGACTGGCGTCCGGAAATTCATGATTCCGACGGTTTGGCCATACATACCGGGAGTGGCGAGTGGTTGTGGCGACCACTTAATAATCCACCCTGGCTCCGCTTCAATGCCTATATGGATGAAAGTCCCAAAGGTTTTGGCCTGCTGCAACGTGATCAACATTTTGATCATTACCAAGATGATGGCGTGTTTTACCACAAGCGCCCCAGCCTCTGGGTAGAACCTTTGGGAGCCTGGGGACCGGGGTCAGTGCAATTGGTAGAAATTGCCACCATGGACGAGACCTTTGATAATATTGTGGCTTTTTGGAATCCAACTGAACCTGTTATCCCCGGACAGGAACTTTTGTTCAGCTATAATTTATATTGGGGTACAGAGCTGCCGGTGCAACATCATCGTGGCTATGTGCAAGATACTTTTACCGGGTTGGGCGGTGTTGTGGGCCAACCTCGGACCCACTATAGCCAACGTTTTGCCGTGGACTTTGTTGGTGGTGATCTGCCCATGATCGGGAAGGATACGGCCATTACACCAATCCTGGAAACCTCGGCTGGCCAACTGGAAACTATTTCTGTGCGCCCCCAGCACGATATTCATGGTTTTCGGTGCATGTTTGATGTGGTTCCTCCAGATGACTCCCAAAATCCCATCAACTTACGCCTCTATCTCCAGGCCCATGGTCGTCCTTTAACAGAGACCTGGACGTATCAATGGACACCACCTGCCCCGGAAGATCGAAAACTCTATAGTCCCTAATTGTGTTTAAGGAAGAGCGTGGCGTAAAAGGGTTACGCATATACCCATGATTATTTTATCACCTTGTATGCAGGCATTATTTCAGTTTTTTTAAGGTAATGTGTTATTTATGGTTACCAGGTCTTGCCAAAAAATAAAATGGGGATGGGCAAAGGATTACTGCCATATTACTTTGCCCCTACTTTTTAGCTGTGCTTGCCTTTCGTGCCTGTCTTTTCTAGGCTTATAATTCCTTTTTTCACCTTGATCCAACCCTACTATTATGACCAATTTTACACACCTGCATTGTCATACTGAATATAGCCTCCTGGATGGAGCCATCCGCTTAAAAGACCTTTGTGCCCGAGCCGTGGACTTTGGTTTTTCTTCTGCTGCCATCACCGATCATGGCAACCTCTTTGGGGCAGTAAACTTTTATCGACTGGCCAAAGAACATGGGATCAAGCCCATTATTGGCTGTGAAATCTACGTGGCAGACAACATGGCGGACCGGGAAAACAAACAACGTTTTCACCTGGTTCTTTTGGCCCAAGACCTGGCGGGATATTATAATTTGGTACGCATTGTTTCTGCGGGATACTCTAAAGGGTTTTATTATCGCCCCCGCGTTGATAAAAAATTTTTACAGGAACATAATGAGGGACTGATCTGTTTGTCTGCCTGCCTGCAAGGTGAGGTACCCTGGTCTTTGCGTTTTGAGACTATGGAGAGAGCCAGAGAAAAGGCTCAGGAATACGCACACATCTTTCCCCAGCGTTTTTATCTGGAGCTACAGTCCAATGGCCTGCGGGAACAGGAGGTGGTCAATGATCGCCTCATGGAGTTGGCCAAAATTACCGACCTGCCCCTGGTGGCCACCAATGATTGCCATTACTTGGGCAAAGATGATTATGAGGCACATGACATTTTGCTTTGTGTGGGCACAGGCAAAGTAGTCTCCCAAGAGCAACGTCTCAGATTTGAGACCAATGAATTTTACTACAAAACTCCCGAGGAAATGGAGGCAGCCTTTGCCCATTGCCCGGAAGCCATTGAAAATGCCGGCCGTATTGCGGATGTATGTCAGGTCGAGCTGTCCCTGGGACAAAATTTTTTCCCAGCCTACCAGGTCTCCCAAGGAATGACCCTGGATGAGGAATTTCGACGTTTATCCGAGGCCGGGCTGGCTGAACGCATCAAGGCCTTGCCTTATCCCATAGATGAACACGTGTACCGCGATCGCCTGGAATTTGAACTCAACGTTATTATTGAAAAAGGATTTCAGGCCTATTTTCTCATTGTTCAGGACTTTATCAATTGGGCCAAAAAACAGGGTATTCCCGTTGGACCAGGGCGGGGCTCTGCTGCTGGGTCGTTGGTAGCCTATGCCTTAAAAATTACCGACTTGGATCCCATTTACTATAAGCTTTTTTTTGAACGCTTTTTGAATGTGGAACGCACGTCACTGCCGGATATTGATGTGGATTTTTGTTATAACCGCCGTGACGAAGTCATTGAATATGTCACCCAAAAATATGGTGTTGATCACGTCGCCCAGATTGTCACCTTTGGAACCATGAAAGCCAAAGGTGCTATTCGTGATGTGGCCAGAGCCCTGGATATCAGCCTCAAGGATTCAGACCGCATTGCCAAACTTATCCCTGGCGATCTGCACATGACTTTATCCAAAGCCTGGGACGATGAGCCAGACCTGCGTGAATTGATCCAAAGCGATGCACGCTTTAAAAAACTCTATGATATTTCCCGTCGCTTAGAAGGTTTGGCCCGGCATTCATCGACCCATGCGGCAGGCATTGTTATTTCTCCCAAGCCCATGATTGAGTTTTTACCTATCTTGTTGGGAAAAAATAAAGAGGTAATGACCCAGTTTGACATGAAAACTGTGGAGCGGGTCGGACTCATCAAGTTTGATTTTTTGGGCTTAAAAACCCTGACCGTCATTGACGATGCTCTAAAACTCATTGCTAAAAACAATAAACCGGTACCGACCCTGGAAACCTTGCCCTTAGATGATCCGCAAACCTTTGAACTTTTATGCCGGGCTGAAACAGATGGAATATTCCAACTGGAAAGCGATGGAATGCGTAGAGTGCTCAAGGCGTTAAAGCCATCCTGCTTTGAAGATATTATCGCTCTATTGGCCCTGTATCGCCCAGGCCCTCTGGAGTCGGGCATGGTGGACGATTTTGTGAACCGCAAGCATGGCTTGTGTGAAGTGCATTACAAGTATCCTGAACTGGCCCCTATTCTTCATCCTATATTAAAAGATACCTATGGGGTCATTTTATATCAAGAACAGGTCATGAAGATTGCTTCGGATTTGGCTGGGTATTCTCTGGGTGAGGGTGACAACTTGCGCCGGGCCATGGGCAAAAAAGACCCTGTGGAAATGGCCAAACAACGAGTCCGCTTTTTGGATGGAACCAAAGAAAATAACATTTCTCAGGAAGCAGCTGAATATATTTTTGACCTCATGGAAAAATTTGCCGGCTATGGATTTAACAAGTCCCATAGCGCTGCCTATGCCGTCATTTCCTATCAAACAGCGTATATTAAAGCCCATTGTCCCGCCGAATTTATGGCTGCCATTATCACCTCTGAAGTCTCCAATTCAGATAAAACCTTAGCCCATGTCAGCGCCTGTCGTGACCTGGGATTAGAAATTCTGTTCCCAGATGTGAACAAAAGTTTCAATGAATTTACGGTGGAAGGCCAAAGTATTCGCTATGGACTCTCGGGTATCAAGGGGGTGGGGGTAGGAGCGGTGCAGTCCATTGTGGAGGAACGGGAAAAAGGTGGTGATTTTACAAGCCTTCTTGATTTTTGTCAGCGGGTCAATTTACGCAAAGTAAACAAGCGCGTCCTGGACGCTCTAATCAAGGCCGGGGCCATGGACAGTTTTGGCTGTTCCCGGCGGACCTTGCTCGCAGGATTGGACAAAGTGCAGACCACAGCCCAAAAACTGGCCAAGCGCGGTGCGACCATGCAACTCCCCCTCATGGGCCTTATGGACACCAATACCTGCTCCCTCACTGGTCTGGGCATTGAAGACCATGAACTTCTTCTTCCAGAATTTGATGCCGATGAAAAATGCCGCATGGAAAAGGAAGTCTTTGGTTTTTTCCTCATGGGCCATCCTTTGCAGCCCTATCGCCAAGAAATACGCCGTTTGGGCTATGTGTCCTTGGCCCAATGCGCAGAACTGCCCGAAAAATCTCCAGTCCAGGTGCCGGTGCTCATTACCAACACCAAGACCATCATTACCAAAAAAGGAAGCCGTATGGCCTTTTGTGCCATTGAAGATTTGAGCGGCTCTGGGGAGGCCATTGTCTTTTCCGAACCCTACACCAGCTACCGCCAACTCCTGGAAAGTGATGAACCCTTGCTGTTAATTGGCACTGTGGGCAA
>JAAYGN010000138.1 GCA_012727715.1 Desulfovibrionales bacterium
AACTTATATTGTTCCAAAGGTAAAACATCTTTGAGGGTATCTGGGGTCAGGGCAGGATCAACAGGGCGAATGGCCTCATGGGCGTCCTGGGTGCTTCCTTTGCTTTTATAGCTTCGAGGTTTTTCAGGATAAAAATCAGGACCCAAGGTATCCATTATCCAGGCGCGAGCAGTATCTTGGGCCTCTTGGGCAACGCGCACAGAATCGGTGCGCATGTAGGTAATAAGGGCAGTGGTGCCTTGTTGCCCCAACTCAACCCCTTCATAGAGCTTTTGGGCCACAGACATGGTCCGCTTGGCAGTAAAACCCAGCTTGGTGCTGGCATCTTGTTGCAAGGTGGAAGTAATATATGGGGGCCGGGGATGACGTTGACGTTCTTTTTGCGCAATGTCTTCAACGTGTAAAGCATGCGACCTGATCCTGTCTTCCAGGGCTTGTGCTGCTTCAGCATTGCCAATGCTTGGCTTAAGACCATCAACTTTCCACAGATCAGCTTCAAAAGTGGGTGGATTTTTACCTTGCAGGGTAATTTTCAAGACCCAATACTCTTCTGATACAAAAGCTTGTCGTTCCCGTTCCCGGTCCACGACCAGGCGCAAGGCAACAGACTGAACCCGACCGGCTGACAGACCACGTTTCACTTTTTTCCACAATAGTGGAGAGATCTTGTAGCCAACCAGACGATCCAAGATCCGTCGAGCTTGTTGGGAATCAAAAAGGGGTTTGCGTAAGTCCGTGGGATTGGCCAAGGCCTCTTTCACCGCTCTGGCGGTAATCTCATTGAATTGGATACGTTTGAGATTGGTGTTGGAGGTGCGAAGAATTTCAGCAATATGCCACGCAATGGCCTCACCTTCACGATCTGGGTCTGGAGCCAGGTAAACAGTATCTGCTGCTTTGGCTGCAGATTTTAATCTGGCGACAACTTTAGCTTTACCAGGTATGATTTGGTATTCAGGGGTAAAGCCATGGTCTTCATCCACACCTAAGGATTTGGTGGGCAGATCACGGATATGGCCTACGGAGGCTTCTACTTCGTACCCGCTCCCCAAAAACTTTTTAATGGTTTTGATTTTGGCGGGTGATTCAACAATGATTAAATCCTTGCTCATAATGTTTGAGGCCTATATCCAGAACCTGAAGGACAGGGCAAGGGATAATTAACCGGTTCCTGCAAGAAAGTTATCTGCAGGAGGTTCCCAGTGCCTTGGTTTCAGACCATAAAGAGCTGCTAACATTATACATTAAGAATGAGTACACCATGACCTCCTTTCACTCTGGTTTTATTGCCTTAATCGGACCTCCTAATGCGGGAAAATCAACATTTTTAAACAAGGTGCTCGGGGAAAAAATAGCCATTGTTTCACCAAAACCACAAACAACGCGCACCAGTATTACGGGTATTTATACTACTCGGGAATCGCAAATTGTTTTTTTAGACACTCCAGGCATTCATACGGCCCGAACCAAGTTAAATCGTCTTTTGGTCGATGCGGCGTGGCGATCCTTAGGTGATGCACATGGTGTGGTTCTTTTTCTTGATGCCGCCAAGTATGCACAAAATATACAAGCTTTGGAACGGGACCTGCGCCCTATGGCGGCTCGTCTTGAAAAATCCGGATTGCCCATGGTTGTGGCTTTGAACAAGACAGATGCTGTTAAGCCCAAAATGCTTTTGCTGGAACTTTTGGATATTTGTGCCCAGCGCTGGCCAGGAATGGATTTAGTTCCCATTTCTGCTCGCACGGGAGATGGTCTTGAACAATTACTGGGTAGCCTGCAAAGTTTTTTACCTGTAACCGAGATTTTGTACCCAGAAGATCAATTAAGCACATTACCCATACGCTTTATGGCCTCAGAAATAATTCGCGAAAAGCTTTTTTTGGCTTTGCAACAAGAACTCCCGTATAATATTGCTGTGGACATTGAAGAGTGGGAAGAAAATACTGAACAAGGTCTTGTTGTTATCAGTGCAGTCATCTACACGTCAAAAAAAAGTCACAAGGGGATTATTATTGGTCAACAGGGACAAACCTTAAAACTTGTGGGGCAGCGTGCGCGGCAGGAATTAAAAACTTTGCTGGAAAGCAAGGTACACCTCAATCTTTGGGTTAAGGTTCGAGAGGGGTGGACAGAGGATAGACATTTTCTTTCAACCCTTGGTCTTGGTTAAGCTCTGCGAGGATAAGGATGAACCCTGAAGCTCTTGTTAAAAGATGGCAGGATGTGCAAGAAAGGATACGCCTTGCAGCCCTTAAAGCAGGCCGCTTAGAGGACAGTGTGCGCTTGGTTGCTGTTTCCAAGAGGCATCCGGTGGAAGCTATTGCAACTCTGTATGAGCACGGACAATATCTTTTTGGTGAAAATTATGTGCAGGAAGCACAAAAAAAAATGGAGCTTTTGCCTTCAGATATACAATGGCATTTTTTGGGTCATTTGCAGACCAATAAGGTCAAGCAGGTTGTTGGAATTTTTGACTTGATTCATGGGGTTGATTCTTTGAAGTTGGCTCGTTCATTGCAAGGTCGCGCTGAGGAGCTGGACTGTACCCAAAATGTCTTGGTGCAAGTCAATTTGGGCAGTGAAACCCAAAAAAATGGAGTGCTGGAAGAGGACTTACCCCAGTTAGCCGAATATCTGGCCGCTTCTTCAAGGCTTTGCTGGCAAGGGCTGATGCTTATGCCTCCCTTTTTGGGCGATGTGGATAAGGTTCGACCTTTTTTTGTTCGTTTGCGTGAGCTGGCCCACAAGTTGAGTCAGGAATTTGGGATGTCCCTTAAGGAATTATCCATGGGGATGACTGATGATTTCGAAGCTGCTATAGAAGAAGGAGCAACGATAGTCCGTGTAGGCACTCGAATTTTTGGTAAGCGAGAATAACTTTAGGTAGAGCAGATTATGCGTACAATGGATCTAGCGACGATCATTGGAATTATTGTTGCCTTTGGCCTTGTTTTTGCGGCCATGGGCAAGGACATTTCAATGTTTTATGACGTACCTTCGATTCTTATTGTTATTGGTGGCACCTTTGGTGCAACCCTTATTACCTATCCTTTGGAACATGTGCTTGGTGTGCTGCCACTGATGAGAAAAACTTTTCACTCCAAGCTGGGCACGCCAGAAACCCTGGTTGCAACCTTTGTGGAATATGCCATCCGAGTTCGGCGTGAAGGCATCTTGTCTTTGGAACCTTTGCTTCAAGAGATTCCAGATGAATTTTTTCGTAAAGCCTTGCAACTTGTTGTTGATGGTCTTGAACCACAAATGATTCAGGAAATTTTAGAAACAGAAATATCCTGTCAGGAAGACCGCCATGCCCAAGGTGCGGAAGTCTTGCTTTGTCTTGGCTCTATAGCGCCAGCCATGGGTATGATTGGAACTGTTATTGGGTTGGTGCTCATGTTAAAAAACATGAGTGATCCTAGTACCATTGGCCCAGCCATGGCCGTAGCCTTGCTGACCACTTTTTATGGGGCGTTATTGGCCAATATTGTTTTTAATCCCATGGCTGGAAAATTGAAAACAAGAAGTAAAGAAGAGGCATTGCTGAGGGAGATGGTTTTGGAGGGAGTCATGTCTTTATCACGCGGAGAAAATCCGCGGATTTTAGAAGAAAAACTCAATAGTTTTTTGCCGCCCAAGCAGCGTAAGGCCCAATGGTAAAAGGAGAGGCTTTACGTGGCAATGAAAAAAAGAAAAGAATTACAGGGGCCAGGTATTCCTGCCTGGATGATTACATTTACTGATTTAATGACGTTGCTCCTTACCTTCTTTGTACTTTTGGTTTCCATGGCTTCACTTCAGGACATAAGCCGTCGAAAAATTGCCCTGGGATCAGTTTCAGGACGATTTGGAACTGGTGCACCCAGCTTGGCTGATTTGACTACAAAGGACCAACAAGCAGTGGTTGAGCCTGGGCCCATGAATCTGGAAGAAGGGTTGGAAACCATTAAAAAGCAAGTATGGGAAGATCCGGATTCAGATCTGCGTTTTGAGTATAATCGGTTTATAGAGCGTATTTCTTTGGATGCAGCGCTTCTTTTTGAGCCGGGTTCAGCAGTTTTGTCAGATAAGGGGCAGGCCATGCTTAAAGACTTAAGTCCAATTCTGCAAAAGAGTACTTACCCTTTGGGCTTAGCCGGGCATACCAGCAGTGCCATTGATGAATTTGGTCCTGAATATATTCCTCAGGCATCTGAACAGGTGGATTTTTCCTGGAATCTTTCATTGGCCCGAGTTATGGAAGTGTATCGTTTTTTTGTGGATGCTGGGGTACCTGCTGATAAACTACGGCTGGAAGCTTTTGGTCGGTACCAGCCCAAAGCCGGTTCTCAAGGCATGGATGCGAAAAGTACCGATAGGCGAGTGGATATCACTTTGGATAAGCGGATCAAGTCTTGGGAACCTTCCCTTTTTGCAGCAATAGAGGGTATGGGATCTGACAAGGATGCTGGAGTAAAGGAATCCATTGAGGTACAGGATTTTATTTTCCATTTTGGTCTTCCGGAGGAGAGATAGTGGCCCGGAAACAACGAAAAAAGACAAAGGATTCCGGGGTGGGTCGGGGATGGCTGATAACTTTTGCTGATCTGGTCACCTTACTTTTAACGTTTTTTGTACTTCTTTTGTCCATGGCTACTTTGGACCGATCAATTTTACGGGAAATCGCTGTTAGTATTGTAGGGGCTGAAGGGCTTTCTCCCAGCAAAGGTGCGGGAAAAATTCCTACCAAGTTTCAATTTGTGGAACAAGAAATTGAAAAACCAACAACAGTTTTTCAGCACCTGCACCGCATCAAGGACATCCTTTTTCCCGATGAAGTTTTACCTGAAGGTATGGCCCGAAGTACCTTGGAGCAGAATTTAGAAATTTTGCAACGGCCCGAAGGTGTGGCCTTGGTCTTGTCTGATGATTTACTTTTTGCCACAGCAGAAAGTGAGTTGCAGGAAGAAAACAAGAAAGTTTTATCTGAATTTGCCTTGTTTTTGGCTACAGTGCCTATGCCGGTTAATATTTCTGGATATACAGATAATGTTCCAGGAGGAATCAAGGATAACTATACTCTTTCTGCAGAACGGGCTTTGTCTGTGCTTACCTATTTTTTGGAATTTGGATTTGCACCTGAGCGATTTTCTGTATCAGCCTATGGGGAAAAATTCCCTTTGGCAGACAATGCCACGCCAGAAGGCCGGGCAAAGAACAGGCGGGTAGAAATTTTACTCAAAACTACTGGGCGAACATATTTATAGCGTACTTTACTGGAGGAAAAAATGGCAAATAACATAGACAGTAAAAATGAAGGAGCAGAGCAAACAACTCCCAAAGGGAGCAAAATTAAACTTCTTATTTTGCTGGTTTTAGTGCTGGCCATTTTGGGTGGAGGAGGCTTTGTTGTTTGGAAATTTTTGTGGCCATCCACTCCACCAATTCCAGGAGATCACGAAATAGCAGAATCTGTGGAACAAAAATTGATACCTGGAGAATTGGTAACTCTTGAACCTTTTGTGGTTAATTTGTCCGACCCCATGGGGCGGCGCTATTTAAAAGTCACCTTGGACATAGAGCTGGCTGATACTGCAGCAGTTGCTGATTTGGAACGAGCCAGACCCATGGTCAAGGATATGCTTTTGATGCTTCTCTCCAGTAAGTCCTTTGCTGATATTGGGACCATGGATCAAAAACTTGAGTTGAAGAATAGTATTGTTGACCGACTGAACCAAATCTTGGGGACGGGCAAGGTACGTAATGTATATTTTACAGAGTTTGTCGTTCAATAAAGCAAAAATGAGTGTTGTATGAGTAAGATTTTAAATCAGGATGAAGTTGATGCCCTGTTGCGTGGAATCTCTGGAGGAGAAATTGAAACCGAAGAAGAGATTATTACAGACGATAGTGGTATTGTTTCTTTTGACCTGACCAATCAGGACCGTATTATTCGCGGTCGTATGCCGGTTTTGGAAATAATAAATGATCGTTTTTCTCGGTTATGCAATAGTGCATTGGCCAACACAACGCGTAAACGGGTAGATGTCAATCCTATCTCCATTGATATGTCCAAGTTTGGAGATTTTATGCGCTCCCTGCCTGTGCCCACAAGCATCAATATTTTCAAAATTGACCCTTTGCGTGGTAATGCTTTGCTGGTCGTGGATACGCGCTTGGTTTTTTCTTTGGTAGAAAATTTTTTTGGTGGAGCCGGTAGTCAGCCCAAGATAGAAGGCCGTGATTTTACTCCCATTGAACAGGCAGTGATCACCAAGGTAGTCAAGATTATTCTGGCCAACCTGGAAGACGCCTGGCGACCAGTCCATGAAGTAAGTATTGAGCTGCTTCGCTCTGAAATTAATCCTCAGTTTGCGACTATTGTTTCACCTAGTGATGTGGTGGTGGTTATTTCCTTTGAAATTGAGCTTGAAAATGCGCTCGGTTCCATGATTTTAGCTCTGCCTTATGCCACCATTGAACCCATAAGGTCCAAGCTATATGCTGCATTTCAGAGTGAGCGCTTGGAGATAGATCATGCTTGGATTTCTCGATTTCGTGATCGACTCATGGAAACACCCGTGGATATAGATGTTACTTTTGGGACCACAGCTATAACTGGGCGCCAATTACTTGATATGCAGGTGGGAGATATTTTATTGCTGGACCAAGATGAGGATGACTTGCTCACAGCCCGGGTAGAAGGGGTTTTAAAATTTATGGGGCAGCCTGGTTTTGTCAAAGGGAATAAAGCCTTGAAAATCATTCAAGAGCGTGAACTTAATTATTAGGGGTGCAAGATGTCAGAAGATCAAGATAAATTGGCTGCTGAATGGGCTGCGGCTTTGAAGGAGCAAGAAGACGATACCGGGCAAGAGAAGAATGAGCAGGTTCTTGCTGATGCTGTTGTTGATGCTGTTCCAGCTCAAAGTAACGGGGCAAGTGCAGACCTGGCTGACGAATGGGCCAAGGCTCTGGCAGACGAAGAGGAAGCCAAGATTCAAAAGGAAAAAAAACAAATACAATTGGCAGCCCAAAGTCGGGACTTTGACTATCCTGATTTGACCAGTGAAGCTAAAACCCCCAAAGCGGAAGGCTTGCGCAAGGATCTTGATTTTATTTTGGATATCCCTCTGGATGTATCTGTACAGCTAGGCTCCACAAAACTGTTGATCAATGAGCTATTGCAGCTTGGGCAAGGCTCTGTCATTGAGCTGAGCAAGCTGGCAGGTGAGCCCCTGGAAGTATTAGTTAACGGAAAGCTTGTGGCCCGGGGGGAAGCTGTGGTTATTAATGAAAAATTTGGGGTCCGTCTCACGGATATTATAAGCCCCATAGAACGGGTAAAGCAACTTGGCTAACGCGACACTTGTGGGAACAGAAGTGGGCATTGGCCTGGCTTCAGTAAAAATGGCTGCAGCCTTGTTACTTGTTTTAGGCTTACTTTTTTTGGGCTTGGCCTTGTTGAAACGTTTTGGATTTCCAGGACGCCTTCAGGGCCGAGGAAAAAATATGGTCACTATTATAGACCGTATTGTCTTAGGTCCTCGTAAGCAGCTCGTGGTGGTCCGGTTTTTGAATAAATGCTTGGTGCTGGGCGTGACTGACGCCAATATTAACCTGATTGCGGAGCACCAAGTAGAACATGAACACCTTGCTGACTTTCAAAGCATCCTGGAAGGTGCCAGTGATGCAGATTTTGTTGATTCTGGGTCTAGTCCTGATACCCAGACTACTTCTGGCGGCTGACGAGCCGAGCATCCCGACTATTTCTCTTCAATTTTCAAACGATCAGGCAGAACCACAAAAGGTAGCAGTGGCCTTGGAAATCATGGCCCTGTTAACTATTTTATCCTTGGCTCCTGCCATTGTTCTGACTGTTACTTCCTTTACCAGAATTATTATTGTGTTTCATTTCTTGCGCCAAGCCATGGGTACCCAGCAAATGCCACCCAATCAGGTTTTAGCAGCATTAGCCATTTTTATGACAGTGGTGATTATGATGCCTGTGGGACAAAAAATTAATGACCATGCCTTGCAACCATATTTAAGCGAGGAGATCGGTTATGCCGATGCCCTGCGCCAGGCTGAAGATCCGTTACGTTCCTTTTTGTTTAAACATACACGGGAAAAAGACTTGTCTGTATTTTTTTCCATCACTGGCTTGGAGCGGCCCAAAAATAAAGATGATGTTTCAACAGCTATATTGATCCCCGCCTATATAATCAGTGAATTGAAAACCGGATTTCAAATTGGTTTTTTGATCTATATTCCTTTTTTGATTTTGGACATGGTTGTGGCCAGTATTCTCTTGTCCATGGGGATGATGATGTTGCCACCGGTCATGGTTTCCCTGCCCTTTAAAATCTTGTTGTTTGTCATGGTTGATGGCTGGAATCTGATTATTGGATCGTTAGTAAACAGTTTTATCTAGGTTGAGGAGAGTGCTCCATGACTCCAGAATTTGTCATAGGCTTTGCCCGTCAATCCATTGAATTGACCTTGTCTATTGCATTGCCCATGTTGGGTGTTGGCCTGGGTGTGGGGGTAATTGTAAGTATCTTGCAAGCAGCTACCCAAATTCAGGAAATGACCCTTACTTTTGTACCCAAAATTATTTCTGTTTTTTTGGCACTTTTGATTTCATTTCCCTGGATTATGGACCGCCTGCTGACCTTTACCAGAGATATTTTTATCAACTTTCCACAGTACATTAAATAGAACCTAGGTGTTGCCGAAGCATTTCTCCCATGACCATGGCTCCGGCCTGAGCCACGTTGAGGGAGTCAAAGCCTTTGTGCATGGGAATGGATAAAATTTCATGGCAATGCTTGGCCACACCTTGGCGCATGCCTTTGTCTTCGTTGCCCAAGACCAATACCGCAGGAAAATTGATGGTACTTGAAAAAAGTGGAGTACTTTTTTCTTGCGCCCCAGTACCATAAATCCAAAATCCCTGTGCGCTTAACTCAACCAACGCTCTGGCAAGATTGACCACCTGGCATAGATGGATCTTGTCCAGAGTGCCGGCAGCTGATTTTATTGCTCCTGGTCCCAAAAAGGCTGAGCGATCCTTGGGAAAAACCAGGCCAATGCCACCCAAAGCATAGAGAGTACGTGCCAAAGTTCCCACATTACCAGGGTCTTGTATTTGATCCAGGGCTAAAATGACGGGAAATTGAGCCTGATGGGCTTGGGTAGTCAGTTCCGATAAACTGACCAACTGGAGGGCCTGAATCCTGGCCACCACTCCTTGATGGTTTCCAGAAAAAATTCGATCAAGTTCTTCACGTTTTACCTTGCGAAAACGGACGCGTAACTCCCGACAGCGGTATATGATTTCTCCCGCCCCATCCAGATTTTCAGCAATAAATACTGTATCCACTTTGCCTGCGTCAGTGGCTAAAAGCTCCAAAACAGGCTTGCGGCCCGGGATACAATATGCATGTTCTAAGGATTTTGTCATAGCTGTTGATCCTGATAGCAAATTTGTCCATTTGCAATTTGTATTTTTTTTATGTACCACGCCATATCCTTTTGTGCTCTCTGATCCAGC
>JAAYGN010000014.1 GCA_012727715.1 Desulfovibrionales bacterium
CCGCATTGAAGCCCAGCCCGCCCAAGACCGCCCCACCCGTCCCCAGCTGTTGACTTTGGCCAAAGAGGATACTGTGGTTCGGGAGGTGCAAGAAATTTTTCAGGCCAAGATTATCCATGCTCGGCCCCCTGAAAACACCAACTCCAAGGAGAAAGACCAATGAACGAATTGATTAGACAGGCTCAGGTCATGCAGAAAAAAATGCTCAAAGTGCAGGAAGAATCCAGCAAAAAAGAAATTGAAAGCAGTGTGGGTGGGGGCATGGTCACTGTGCGGGCCACTTGTGGTGGTGATCTTTTATCCATAAAAATTGATCCTGCTGTGCTGGAAGATGTTGAAATGGTTCAGGATTTGGTTTTGTCCGCTGTCAATGAAGTCCTTAAAAAAGGCAAGGACGTGTTGCAGGCTGAAATGACTCAGGTCACGGGCGGCATGAAGATTCCAGGGCTTTTTTAGGAGATTTTGTGCAACGACTGCCAGTTCCCTTGCAAAAGATTGTGGACCAATTTTCCTCTTTGCCAGGCATTGGTCCCAAAAGTGCCTTGCGCATGGCCCTGACCCTTTTGAAATGGCCTGAAGAATCCGTGCGGGCCATGGGCAAAGACATTGAATCCCTCCGCGACAACCTGCACATTTGTTCCCGTTGCCGGGGTTTGGCTGATACTGACCCCTGTGTTTTGTGCGCTGATCCCAAACGTAATGACGAACAATTATGCCTGGTTTCAGAGTGGGACAGTCTCATGGTCATGGAAGCCGCTGGAGTGTATCAGGGTCGATATTTTATTTTGGGTGGGCTCTTGTCTCCTTTGGATGGAGTGGATGCCCGGAACCTGGAAATATCTGCCCTGGAAACCCTGCTTCAGGACGGTCAGGTCAGTGAAGTCATTTTGGCCCTGGGTTCAACCATGGAAGCCGAGGCCACCAGCACCTATGTGCATGAGCTGGTCACTCGTTCTTTTCCAGCCATATCCATCACCCGTCTGGCTCAGGGCATTCCTTTGGGGGCGGAGATCAAATATGTGGATCGGGAAACCCTGAAGCAATCCTTAAAATATCGTCATTCCTTGTAAATCATGGCTACTATCCAGGGCGAAGTTGTCAGTATTGTCTATTACAATTCTGAAAACGGTTACGCCATTATCCGTATGCTCAGTCCTGATGAGCCCGGCCAGGTCACAGCCCTGGGGACCTTGGGCAGTGTGGCTCCAGGGGAATCCCTGGCCCTTACCGGCCAATGGGTCGAACATCCCAAGTTTGGCCGCCAATTTAAGGTGGAGGTCTGTGAGCATCTTTTGCCAGCTGATATCAATGGCATCCGTCGTTTTTTGGCGTCTGGAGCCATTAAAGGGGTCGGTGAAAAAATTGCCCAGCGTCTGATTCAGGCCTTTGGTAACGAGGTTTTGGACATCTTGGATACCGATCCAGAAAAATTATTGATGGTCGAAGGTATTGGTGAGGCCAAGCTCAAAAGTATTGTCACCTCCTGGCAGGAAAAACGAGAAGTGCGGGGACTCATGCTTTTTTTGCAAACTCATGGTGCCCCAACAACCTTTGCCCATCGAATTTTCAAACATTATGGGGTGGATGCGGTGCGCAAGCTCAAAGCCAATCCCTATGACCTGGCTTATGATATTCATGGCATTGGCTTTCGCACGGCTGATGATTTGGCCCTCAAACTGGGCTTTGCCGAGGACGCTCCCCAGCGCTTGGAAGCCGGGGTGGAGTATTGTTTGCGCCACATCGCGGAGACAGCCGGGCATATGTACCTGCCCCGCCTGAGCCTGATTGAAGAAACAGCCAAACTGCTGGGCTGTCATAATTTGGAATTGGTAGAAGAGCAGGTTGATTTTTTGGTTGCTCGCAAACGATTGGTTACCGAGATTTTGCCGGATCAAGATGCTGGGGAAGCCATTTTTTTAACCTATTTGTGGCGCACTGAACGTGAAATAGCCTCGCGTCTGAAAGCCTTGCTGGATCACACTTCGCCCATGGACCCGCAGCGTATAACCAGGGCCATAGTTCAGGAAGAACAACGTCTGGCCTTGGCCTTGTCGCCGGAGCAGCGTCAGGCTGTGGAGTCTGCCTGCGGCAACAAGGTGTCCATTATTACCGGTGGCCCTGGTACGGGCAAGACCACCATCACCAGGGTTGTGGTGCGGGCCTTGAAATCTTTGGGCTTTAAAATTGCTCTGGCTGCACCCACAGGCCGGGCGGCCAAGCGCTTGTCCGAAGCCACTGGATTTATGGCCACGACCTTACATCGTCTTTTGGGCTATCAGCCAGTCACGGGGTTTGATTTTGGAGAGGAAAAAAAGCTGGGCGCAGATGTGGTCGTGGTTGATGAAGTCTCCATGCTGGACTCCACCTTGTGCTTGTCGCTGCTGCGGGCTTTGCCCCTGACCTGTCGGGTTATTTTTGTTGGGGATCACAACCAATTACCATCAGTGGGCGCGGGCAATATTTTGGGGGATATGCTGGAAAGTGGAGTTATTCCAGCCGTGACCTTGACGCAAATTTACCGCCAGGCCCAGGAAAGCATGATTGTGGTCAATGCTCACCGCATCAATATGGGCGAATTTCCTTTGGGCAGCCCCCATGCTCCACCTCGGGCAGATTTTTTCTGGGTGGAAAAAGATTCTTTGCCTGAACTGCAATCCCTGGTGGTGCGCATGGTCTGTGAGCGGGTTCCCGAGGCCTATGGCCTGGATCCCATGACCGAGGTTCAGGTGCTCACCCCCATGCACAAGGGCGAAGTGGGCACCATGGCTTTAAATCGTCTATTGCAAGCAGAGCTTAATGGACATGGCCGGGAATTGGTGCGTGGGCAACGTAGTCTGCGGGTGGGCGATCGGATTTTACAACTACGCAATAATTACGACAAAGAAATTTTTAATGGTGATCTGGGGCATATCCTTGATTTTGATGTGGAAGACCAGGTCCTGACGGCTGAATTTGATGGCCGTGAAGTGGAATATGACTTTGAAGAGCTGGATGAAATCAGCCTGGCCTACGCCTTGAGTGTGCACAAAAGTCAGGGCAGTGAGTATCCGGCTGTGGTCATGCCTGTGGTTACTCAGCACTATATGCTTTTGCAGCGTAATCTCATCTATACTGGTCTGACCAGAGGACGAAAATTGGCTGTGCTCATGGGCTCACGCCGGGCCATGCACATGGGCCTTAAAAATGAGCGCGGCCGTAAAAGGTTTACCACCCTGGCCCTGCGCTTGGCGGATGTGCAGGGATTGTAGTAAGGGAAATGCTGGCCCAATATTGTATGGGTAACGATCAGTTGCGTTTCAAATCTTCTAGGAGAGCTTTGATTTATCCTGTCATTCCGACCGAGTGTAAACGAAGTGCAACAGGAGTGGAGGAATCTCAAAAAAAGGCAGAGATCTTTCGACTACGCTCAGGATGACAAGAGAAAAAAACTCGGGATAATCTGAAATTACACTATGTTACAAAAATACAAATACCCGCCCGACCAGGCCCAGGAAGCTGTGGAACTGGTGTTGCAACAGGCTGAAGTGCTGTCCAACAACTGGAGTCAATAGGCCGGGCAGCCTCCTGGTCCTGTTTACCCACAAGCAGCCAGAAAATCTTGCACAGCCTCAAGTCCCTGATGGTCAAGGAGATTGAGAATATGGCTGCCCATAACCGCTACGTCAGCCAGGCCCCGGAGCATGGCCACATGCTCAGGGGAGGATATGCCAAAACCAGCGGCAATGGGCAGTCCTGCTTTTTTCTTTAAGTCCCGCACATAATCAAGACCTCCTTGATCCAGGGTTGCTCCGGCCCCGGTAATGCCCACTTTAAGCGTGGTGTACAAAAGTCCCGAGGCTCTGGTCAGGATTTTTTCCAGACGTGCCTCCTCAGTGTCCGGTGAAATGACCATAATAGGATGCAGTCCGCGTTCCTGGGCCAGATCAGCATAGTCCCCGCCAGGTTCATCCCAGGCCAAATCCGGCAAAATAATCCCACTGGCCCCACTGGCAGCGGCCCGATTCAAAAAATGATCCATACCCATGGCAAAGGGAATATTGGCATAGGTCATGAATATAAAACCCATGTCCGGAAGTTCCTTGGCCAGGGCCGCGCCCAGCTCAAAGCAATGGTCAGGGGTAATGCCCTGGTCCAAGGCCGCCTGATTGGCACGCATGATGGTTGGCCCATCAGCCAGGGGATCTGTAAAGGGAATTTGAATTTCCACCAGCCGGACGCCGTGTTTGGCCATGAGGCGGATGAGCTCAACGTTCATATCCAGAGAAGGATATCCGGCTACCACATGGGTCATGAGCTGAATACCTTTCCTCTCACGCAGGACCCGGTCAATATTATTGGTCATCTTCCACCTCCCTTTTAAGAAATGCCATCCAATTATTGCGGTCCAGTTCCCGGGCAGTAATAAAAATATCCTTGTCCCCGCGTCCGGAAATATTGACAACCATGATTTCATCTTGGGGCAGGGTGGGAGCCAGCTCCATGGCTCTGGCCACGGCATGGGCTGATTCCAGGGCCGGGATAATCCCTTCCAAGCGGGTCAGAATTGTAAAGGCTTCCAGAGCCTGGACGTCGGTAATGGCAGAAAATTCAACCAGTTGCTGATCATAGAGCCAGGCCAGTTCCGGGCCCACTCCGGCATAGTCCAGGCCCGCGGAAACGGAATGCGTGTCTTGCAATTGGCCATGGTCGTTTTGCAAAAAATAGCTTTTATAGCCCTGGGCAATGCCCACTTTGGGGGTGTTTGTAAAACGGGCAGCGTGGTCTCCGATTTTGGGTCCCCGTCCTCCGGCCTCGGCCCCGTGAAAACGGATGCCGGATTCGTGTAAAAATGGATGAAACAGGCCCATGGCATTGGACCCACCGCCCACGCAGGCCACCAGATGATTGGGCAGGCGTTTTTCGCGTTCCAGAATTTGGGTACGGACCTCCCGGCCAATAATAGATTGGAAGTCGCGGACAATGACTGGAAAGGGAAATGGTCCCAGGGCCGAGCCCAGAATATAATGGGTGTCCTCTAAATGCTGGATCCAGTATTTGAGGGTGGCATTGACCGCGTCTTTTAAGGTTTTGGTGCCGTCTGTCACCGGGATTACTTCAGCACCCAGCAATTTCATGGCGTACACATTGGGATATTGGCGGCGTATATCCACCTCACCCATGAACACCGTGCATTGTAATCCACAACGCGCCGCAGCCGTGGCCGAGGCCAGACCATGCTGTCCAGCTCCGGTTTCAGCAATGATCTTGGTTTTGCCCAGGCGTAGGGCCAACAAAGCCTGGGCCAGGGCATTATTGATTTTGTGCGCACCAGTATGGGCCAGGCCTTCAAGTTTGAGATAGATTTTACAACCGCCCAATGTTTTGGTCAGCTTGTCCGCGAAATAAAGTGGCGTGGGTCGGCCGCAATAATTGTGGTAAAGGTCGGTCAATTGGGCTTGAAATTGGGGATCTTGTTTGCATTGTCCATAACCCTGTGCCAATTCTTTCAGGGCTGGAACCAGCATTTCCGGAACATAGCGGCCACCATAAGGGCCAAAATGACGTGGCAGCATCTGGGATATTCTACTCATGATTGTCCTCGCAAAAGAATAAGGGCTTGTTGCACTTTGTGGTGATCCTTGACACCTGGAGCCTTTTCCAGACCGGAATTGAGGTCAAAACCCCTGGCACCGCAGGATGTTACCAGTTCCAAATTGTCCGGTCCCAGTCCTCCGGCCAAATACCAGGGATGGGTGCTGGTCAGGCCGCGCAAAAAATCCAGATCCAGACTTTGACCATGCCCACCTCCCCTGGTGCCGCTATCAAACAAAAAGGCGCGACAAACCGGGGCAAAACGCTCCATATCAGCCTGAAGATCGTGGACCTGGGTATAATTC
>JAAYGN010000139.1 GCA_012727715.1 Desulfovibrionales bacterium
AGGTAACGCAGGAATGTTTGCGCTGCCATGAACAGGCCGGGGAAGATATGCTGGAAAGTGCTCACTGGCTCTGGAAGGGACCTTCGCCCTACACTGTGGACAAAACCAAGCGGGTCATGAGCGGCAAGGCCACGGATACTATTAATAATTTTTGTATTGCCCTGCCCTCCAATTGGCCACGATGCACCTCCTGCCATGCTGGATACGGCTGGAAGGACGAAACCTTTGACTTCACGGATAGCAGCCGCATTGACTGTTTGGTCTGTCATGACACCACCGATAGTTATGTCAAAACACCCACAGCAGCCGGAATGCCCGCTCCTGAAGTTGATTTGGTCTATGTGGCCCAAAACGTCGGCCTGACTTCACGAAATACCTGTGGCAATTGTCATTTTGAAGGCGGGGGTGGAGACGCGGTCAAACACGCGGATATGTCCGGAGTGCTCCGCTGGCCCGACAAAAATTGTGACATCCATATGGGCAGTTACGATTTTTCGTGTACAGACTGCCACCGCGCCCAAAACCACAAAATCCCCGGGCGCAGCACTTCTTTACCCGTGGCCGAAGGATCCAAAAGTTGCGAGGATTGTCATTCGCAAAAACCGCATTACGGGGACTCCCTTCTTGATTACCATTTGAACAAACATACCGACACCGTGGCCTGTAACACCTGTCATACCCCGGTTTTTTCCAAGTGTGCAGCCACAAAAACCTGGTGGGACTGGTCTGAAGCAGGCGATAAAGAACGCGAACCTGTTAAGGACAAGTACGAGATGCTTGACTATAACTGGCAAAAAGGCGTTTTTGAATGGAAGGAATCCAAAAAGCCGTCCTATGCTTGGTATAATGGGTATATGGAACGAGTTTTAATTGGTGACAAAATAGACAACCAGGGATTCAAGTCTGGAAATCAATTGTCCAAAACAGAAAAACAAAGCTTGCCCATAACGGACATCACCAGACCTGTGGGCTCCTTCAAGGATCCTTCATCCAGGATCTATCCCTTTAAAATCATGGATGGGATTCAGCCCATTGATGCTCAAAATCGTTATCTCCTGGTGCCCCATCTCTTTCCTGTCAGTCCGGAAGATGATTCAGCCTATTGGAAGCATCTGGACTGGGAAAAAGCCTTTGTCACGGGAATGCAATCCGTCAATTTAGCCTATAGTGGCAGCTATGAATGGGTACGCACCAACATGTATTGGGGAGTTCATCATGAAGTCGCGCCCAAGGAGATGGCTTTGTCCTGCGTACAATGTCATGACAGCCTCAAAGGAGAAAAGACCTGTGATCGCTGCCATCAGCAGAGCGAAGTTGTTGATTTTAAAAAGTTGGCCCATAAAGGAACTGACTTCAACTACATGCTCTCGCGAGGCAGGGATGTGGCTGACCTCATTGACTCCACGGATTATATTGACTTCAAGGCTCTGGGGTACAAGGGTGACCCCATTTTGTATGGTGGTCGATTCACAGTGTTGCCCCTGGGACAGACAGCTCCGGACATTGTTGATGTAACTGAGTAGGATAATTGTAATTCAACTTTAACAATAATCGGGGCTGGAACATTAATTCCAAGTCTTTAACCCAGCGTGTAGGATGAAAGACTTTTCGCCCTACACGCTGGACAACTTGAAATAATCTTGATTTTTATACAACAATAGTTAAATGATGAGCATTGGGATACGCTTCGTTAGACAAAAAGGACTCTACCAGTGCTATGGATGCCTTTGCCCAAGCCATTACCCTGCTCCCACAGATAAGGCCGGATACATAGACATGGTCTATGCCCAGCTTGTATCCGACAATAAGAAGCTGGTGACCAAATACTTGCACAAGGCTATTGCTGTCGATCCCACTGCCCAGGCCGACATTCAGGTGGACTCCCGTTTTGAGCCTGTCCTGGACTCTATGATTTCCCTTTGACAAAAGTCAGGACAAAAATGGCGATGCGTAGTGATTTTTTATTCTGCGTTGCTTCTTTTGTTTTATTGGGGATCATTTTTGTCCTATTCATGGGGGAATTCAGGGTATGATAGGTGAAGTGTCGAAATGATGAGAGAAAAATCTGTTTGGGATGACCTGAAATTGCAATGACAATGATGGTGGGTTCGATTTAATCAGTACCTCCCTAACAACATAATAGGTAATTATGAAAGAAAAATATCAGCGTTTAACCTCAGACCAGGGCATGAGTTTTTCTGATGAAGATATTTTGTCAGCCATGCGCGCCATACCCGGTTATGTTGATTTGACCCCAGGGGATTTTAAGCTCATTTTTGAACATGCCTTTGACCTGGCTCGTAAAAAAATTTTGCACGACACCAAGGTTGCAGATTTTATGACCACACCAGTTATCTCCATTAACCAAGACCAGCATGTCTCGGAGCTGGTGGATATTTTGACGGAACACAATATTTCCGGAGTACCAGTGGTGGATGATGCTGGCCTGGTGGTGGGTGCTATTTCTGAAAAAAATATTTTTCGTTCTCTGGCCCAAAGTGCTGAAGTGCGGCCCATGCGTATGTTGGCTGCCTGCCTGACCACACCTTTTTTTCTCACGGACCGGGAACGGGCCCAGCAGGTCAAAAATCTTATGACTTCTCCAGCCATCACCATTGCCCAAGATGCGTCATTGGCTGATGTAGTTGAAATTTTCCACGCCAAGGACATCAATCGCCTGCCTGTGGTGGATGAGCATGGCTATCCTGTGGGTATTATTTCCCGTCAGGATAGTGTCAGGATTTTCAGGAGATTTTTGTGAGGCAGTATTTTTCCAAAATGCGGGGCGTATCTCAGCCGCCCCCACTGCCCAGAAAAAAAGAGGTAGTTTTGGCCTTTGTGGGTAGTTGCCTGGCTTTAAGCTTTATTGCCTTGATGCATGAATCATTTTCCAATGCTCTGGGCCTGCCCCTGATCATGGCTCCTTTTGGGGCTTCCGCAGTCTTGGTTTTTGGGGCTTTTCGCAGCCCCCTGGCTCAGCCGCGTAATGTTCTTGGTGGGCATGTTATCTCTGCGCTCATTGGGGTTAGTGTGTATTATCTGGTAGGGGATGCCCCGGTTTTAGCCATTAGCCTGGCTGTGCCCACAGCCATTGCGGCCATGTATCTGAGTGGCACCCTGCATCCACCAGGCGGAGCCACTGCCTTTGTCACCGCAGCCGGAGGCAGCAGTATCCATGCGCTGGGGTATTGGTATGTACTTTCCCCCTGTGCTCTGGGAAGTATAATTTTGATACTCTTTGGCCTGGTGATCAACAATATCCCAGCCAAACAGCAATATCCCCAGTTTTGGTAGGGCTTAGAGGTTGTGGAATTTTGAGGTCTCTTCACCAACGCTATGCAGCATTTTCTCTTGTTATTCCGACCGACTGCGACCGCGAACAACGTGCGGCGGGAGGCAGGAGTGGAGAAATCTCAGGAAAGACAGAGATCCCTCGACTAAGCTCGGGATGACAGGGTCTGAGTGACTTTAATTTTATGATATTTTGCATAAAAATAGCTGGAGATATTTAATTGCTATCTTTTTGGGTCAGGCTATAAAGGTGTTCAAGCCGGACCCATAGGCTTTGAGATGGAGTTTTAATGGCTTTAGTTAATATTGATACTGTGCTTGCTGATACTCTTCGACTGTTGAAAAAAACCGATCCGCCGGGAGGAGTGTTGCTGTTGTCCTACAAACGTAATCGTGGTGTTGCGGTTATTACCAAAGATGCACAATGCTATGAAGTACGTGAAGATGGCTATGAGCAGCAGGTAGTAGAGCTTTCTCAGGAGAAGTTGGCCAAAGAACTTAAAACCATGATTAAGCGTGAGTTTCCCCGCAGTAGAAAAGTCCGCATGATCAAGTTTGGTGATCCAGAGGAATTGGAGCGAGAGCGTAAAAAATTGTGATCAGGAAAAAAAAGCATTGGCATCCTGGCGGCGCAGCTCTTCAATCCAGACATTCAATTTTTCCACCACAAGTTTGAGGTCGTGCTCATCACCTTCCAGGTCCAACAGTAAAGCCTTGGTGTATGCTTTTTCCGCAGTATTGAGACAGTTGCACAGGAGCAGGTAATTGGTTTTGTTTTGATAGCCATTGCGCACCAGAGTTTTCATGGTTTCGCCGGGCGTATCTAAAAGCTGCATATAATGTTCAATCATGACCATCATCCAGCGAACATAGTACTCCCTGGATTTTTCCGGGACCAGAGGGGCCAGGTCATCAAGGTGGTGAGGTTTAATAGTTTTGATCTGTTGTTCCAGAAAACCTATAGCCTTATCCATGGCCCGCAGACGTGCTTTGAGATGGTTGTCCGTGAAGTCGGCCAATCCTTTTTTGTATTGAGTCATTTTTTGGACAAAAAAGATAAAAAATACTGGAAGGAAGATCATCCACAAAGGTGGCTTGGGTTTGTCCAGTACCTTGCAGGCTAGGCGTTTGGCCAGATCCCGTTCATGATCAAGAATCATTTTTTTTCGTTCATTTATTGATGTTGCCATGTCTGAAACTTTTATGAACAAGAAAAGATTCGGTCAAGCCACATAATTTTCAGCATTATCTGACCTTGTCTGTAAAGAGGGCTGTACTTGCTGCTAGCTTTGAATTGTCTTTTTGATTTCAAAAGGTTTTGATGTTATACACGGGTACATTTTTTATACTTGACGTATCTATATAAGTTCACCAAATAAGCGCTTGCTCAAAGAGATCTATTGCTTAGGCTCTTTGAGCGTATTTCTTTGGTCAGGAGGATGGTAATGAGCAAGAATGCGGTTGTGGTTCAGCTGCGTGATGTGACCAAGGAGTACGATGGTCAATACGCTCTTCGGGATGTGTCCTTGGACATTCATCGAGGTGAATTTTTGACCATTCTTGGACCGTCTGGATGTGGTAAAACAACTATTTTACGTCTGATAGCTGGTTTTGAAAGTTCTTCAACGGGCTCCATTACCATTGATGGTCAAAATGTCACTGGACAGCCCCCCGAGCGTCGCAACGTCAACACTGTGTTTCAAAGCTACGCTCTGTTTCCCCACATGAATGTCTATGATAACGTTGCCTTTGGCCTTAAGATGAAAAAATGTCCCAAGGATGAAATGAAGGAACGCGTCCTTGAAGCCCTGCGCATGGTTCAGTTGGAGGGTTTCGGCGCGCGTATGGTGGGACGACTTTCCGGGGGACAACAACAACGGGTGGCCATTGCCCGAGCGATTGTTAACCAGCCTTCGGTGTTGTTGCTCGATGAGCCCTTATCTGCCCTTGATTATCGGCTACGAAAAAAAATGCAGCTTGATCTCAAGCACTTGCAACGCAAACTGGGGATCACTTTTGTTCTGGTTACTCATGACCAGGAAGAAGCCTTTTCCATGTCCGATCGAGTGGTGGTCATGAATGATGGCCATATTGAGCAGGTGGGAACTCCAGCCAGTGTGTATGAAGAACCCAGCAATCTTTATGTGGCACGCTTTGTGGGGGAAATTAATATTCTTGATGCCGAGGTCGTGGCTCAAGATGAGGACCAGACCAGAGTTCGGGCCCAGGGAATAGATACTTACCTGAGCAGTGAACATACCTTTGCCCCAGGGGACAAAGTGCATATTCTCTTGCGACCCGAGGATTTGCGTATTGAAACTCTAAAGGATTTGGCTGCAGATCCAGAACTGGAAGACAGTTTTGAGCGTGGCCGGTCCATATTGGGGACAGTGGTCGAAACAATTTACAAGGGGGCGACCTATGATGTCTGGGTACGTCTGGATACGGGCACCTTGGTTATGGCTACAGAGTTTTTTAATGAGGATGACGAAGATGTCTATTTTCGATCTGGAGATCGGGTCGCCGTAAGCTGGGTTGAAGGCTGGGAAGTGGTATTGCCGTATGAGGAGTAATGTTGGTTTTTTCAAGCTTACGGTCATTGTGCTGTCCATTCTTTGGATGGCTATTTTTGCCTTTGCCCCCAATATTTTAGTTTTTTTAGCCAGTTTTTGTTCCTCTTCTACGGCCAATTTTATTGAACCAGATATTACTTTGGCTAATTACATACGTCTTATGGGTAAAACCCATTGGGATATCTTGCTTTCGTCTCTTAATTTATCTGGCATGGTCACCGCCATATGTCTGGTGGTTGCCTACCCTTTTGCAGCAATTTTGGCCCGGGCGCCGAAGTCTGTGCAACAAATTATGCTGGTTTTGGTTATTATCCCTTTTTGGACCAATTCCCTGGTGCGCACCTATGCCATAACGACCATGCTCAATACCAGCGGGCTGGTGAATACCTTTCTTTTGCGTTTAGGCATTATTCAAAAACCTCTGGCCATGATGTATACTTCAGGAGCAGTGGTTTTGGGGTTGGTGTATACTTTACTCCCCTTTATGATTTTGCCTTTATATGCTGCTTTGGAACGTCTTGATTCGCGGTATCTTGAAGCAGCCAGAGACCTGGGTGCCTCACCGTGGCAGACATTTTGGAAAGTTATGGTACCCTTGACCATGCCGGGTATTGTGTCTGGATGTATGTTGGTATTTTTGCCCGGTATTGGTATGTTTTACGTTTCCGATGTTCTTGGTGGAGCCAAAACCATGCTCCTGGGCAATTTTATTCGCGATCAGTTTTTAGCTACTCGTGATTGGCCTTTGGGTTCCGCAGCCAGTGTCACCTTAACCCTGCTTATGGGTGTTATGCTCCTTATGTACTGGTACAGTACCAGGCGGGTTCAGGCTGGAGAAGAGTCATGATGGGGATACTCCGTAAAATATATTCAGCACTGATTTATATTTTTTTGTATATGCCCCTGGTGGTGATGGTTGTTTTTTCCTTTAATGCCTCCAAGTTTTCCATGCAGTGGCAGGGCGCGACTCTGGGTTGGTACAGTAAGCTCTTTAGTAATGTCAGCCTCATGGAAGCAGCTTGGCACTCCCTGATTATTGCTGTTTTGGCAGCAACGTGTTCCAGTCTGCTGGGTACCTTAATGGCCATGGCCTTGCATCGATGGCGTTTTCCTGCCCGCAAGGTGATTCGCGCTTGCCTTTTTGTGATGATGATGTCTCCAGATATTGTTATCGGTATTTCTTTGTTGGTTCTGTTTATGTCCATGGGGTTACCCCTTGGTTTTTGGACCTTGCTCATGGCCCATATTACTTTGTGTGTGCCTTTTGTAGCTATAACCGTGCATTCTCGCTTGTTGGGCTTTGATCCTCATGTAGTGGAGGCCGCACGAGATTTGGGAGCAGGGGAATATGAGGTTTTTCGCTATGTGGTCTTACCCATGGTTTTCCCTGCTGTTTTGGCTGGATGGTTTTTGAGTTTTACTTTATCCATTGATGACGTGATCATTAGTTTTTTTGCCACAGGGCCAACTTTTGAAGTTTTGCCTTTGCGCATTTATTCCATGGTCCGTTTGGGTATTAAACCTGAAGTGAACGCTTTGTGCGCCATCATGATCCTTATAACTGCTGTGGGTGTCTTCATATCCCAGCGTCTTTTGAAGGAGAGGTAATGAAGAAAATTGTTTTAACCTGTGCTCTGCTACTCTGGGTCGTGCAATGCCTGGCAGCTTCCAATGAATTGTATGTGTACAACTGGTCCGAATACATGCCTGATAGCGTGTTGGATGATTTTCGCAAAGAGACAGGCATTAAAGTGGTCATGTCCACCTATGATAGTAATGCAGCGTTGTATGCTAAAATTAAGATGGTCGATGGTAAAGGCTATGATCTTATTGTTCCGTCCACTGATTATGTGTCCAGAATGCATCAGGAAGGCTTGTTGCGACCTTTGGATAAAGACTTGTTACCCAATTTGGCAAATATTGATCCGCACCTGCTGGACCAGGCTTTTGATCCGGGTAATGTCTATAGTGTTCCCTATATGTGGGGTTCCACAGCTATTGCTGTGAATATCAAGGATCCTGTGGCAGCGACGGTGACTTCTTTGGCTGACCTATGGAAACCGGAGTTGCGTGGCAAACTGCTTTTGCCCAATGATATGCGCGAGGTAATGACCATTGGGCTCAAGCGGCTGGGATATTCTTTAAATGAGTTTGATCAGGCCAAGGTTGAGGAAGCCTGTGATTTACTTCTGCCTCTCATGGATAGCGTGCGGGTTTTTGATTCTGATTCACCAAAACAGGCTCTTCTGAATAATGAAGTTCAGGCTGCTGTCATCTGGAATGGTGAGGCGTATATTGCTGCGGGAGAAAATCCCGATATCCACTATCGTTATCCTCCCGAAGGCTTTACCTTGTGGATTGACAATATGTGCATTCCCAAAAATGCAGTGAATATTGAAAATGCCCATTTGTTCATGAATTATCTCATGCGGCCTGAGGTGGCAGCTTTTATGTGCCAGGAACTGGGTTATTCCTCACCCAATACCAAGGCTCGGGAGTTGCTTCCCCAAGAAGTCCGGGAAAGTCACATTGTCTATCCCTCGGATGAAGTCATGAGCCATGGTGAATTTGAAATCAGTCTGGATTCGGCGGTCAAGTTTTATGAAGACAGCTGGATCAAATTAAAAACCGGGCGCTAAGCTCTTTGTTATTGTTTATTTTTTGAGCCGCTTTGCATTGTAAAGCGGCTTTTTTAGTGGGCGGATTCAAGTTGGAAAGGAAAGAGCAAGTTATGGGCAGCGTTGTATGTACCCCTCATGGCTGCAAACGAACGTTCCAGGTCTTGGACAAATCTTCTTCAGACAGATCCCAGATTTTATCATGCAAACGAGCCATGCGCTCGGGGTCATAGAGCAGTTCTTTTTTTTCTTTTTTACTCAGACCACAAGGGCCTAAAGCTAAAGCTTTGTCCACCAGGGTATTTCGTCTTGTAGCTATTTCTTTGGCCAAAGATCTTGGACTTGGACCAAGGAGAGCCAAATGCAGGGCATTTATTTTGGGGTCCACCGCAGCCCGACTAAAGCCATCTTCTAGTTGAAGGTCAAAAGGACAGGAATTTTGGCGGGTAGCGAGGTAGTCCTGTATATCTTGATATTCCCTGGGTAATGTTTTTTCTTCTGGGGTCATAAAGATGCGCAGTTTTCTAAAAAAACGTCCCATGCCCAATTTACTGGTGAGCATGGACACAGGGATAGAGAGCACCAAAGACAGGATCAGGGGAGATGCCCACCAAAAGAAGACACGATTTATTTGAAATAAGGCAAAGCCCCAAACCAGGCCCAGGAGTGTTCCGCTGCCATGAAAGCGGATGGCCTCCCATAACCTGGTGCTGCTGTCATCACGCTGTTGTGTACCCCATCCAATGCCTAGTCCAAGCAACGTCAAAAAAACATACTTGCTGTGAAAAAGCATACGCACTGGTGCCAGCAAGGTCGAAAGAATGACCTCAAACATGATGCTCCCACATAAGGCAAAGAAGCCACCAAATTGTTTGCGTCTGCCCTTGATCAGGACCAACAGCAGGCCACAGACCTTGGGTAGAAAAAGAATCAGGGCAGTGGCTATTAAAAGTGAAATTCCAGGTCGAGGATCCCACACTGGCCAGACGGGAAAGAGGGTTTTGTCTGGGGTAAAATAATCAGGTTGGACCAGGGCTTTCACCAGAGCTTCAGTTGTGGCCAGGGTTAAAAATAGAAACCAGAGTAAGGCTGAACCGTAGCTCATCACTCCATTGAGAAAAAGAACCCGATGACCAGGAAAAATACCCCGGGTAAAGACCAGACGTAAGTGTTGCAAGTTTCCCTGACACCACCGGCGGTCGCGTTTGAGTTCACTCAGCAGTGTCGGCGGTACTTCCTCGTAACTGCCTTCCAAATCATAGGCCAGCCACACTGAATAACCAGCACGACGCATGAGGGCTGATTCCACAAAATCGTGGGATAGAATATCTCCACCCAAAGGAGGTTTGCCAGGCAGTCGGGACAAGGCACAATGATCCATAAAAGGTTTGACCCGAATAATGGCATTGTGTCCCCAGAACTGGGCATCACCGAGAAACCAATGGTGCAGTCCTGCAGTATACATGGGACCAAAAGCTCTGTTGGCAAATTGTTGGGCCCGGGCAATAAAGGTTTCTCGTCCAGTACAGGCAGGAGCAGTTTGCAGGATACCCACATTGCGTTTTCTTTCCATGATGCGCACCATGCGCACCAGAGTTTCACCAGACATGACGGAATCAGCATCAAAGACAATCATATACGTATAATGGGCGCCATAGCGTCTGCAAAAATCTGCGACATTGCCGCTTTTACGTTTGAGATTGATGCGGCGCCGTCGATAAAAAATTTGCCCATGGGCATCCAGGTCAGTACATAATTGGTGCCACGCAGCTTCTTCTTGAACCCAGCGATCTGGATCGTGAGAGTCACTTAAAATATGAATAGCAAAGCGTTCTGCAGCACCCAAGCGTTGCAAAGAATGCCAGATTGCAAAAATTCCGGCCATGATGCGTTCTGGATCTTCATTACAGATGGGAAAGAGAATTGCAGTTTTTATTTGCGATCGGATAGGGGCATCCAGACTGGACTGGGTATGGGTAACTGCAAATTTGTCATATCTTTTAAGCAGGGTCCAAAATCCAGCCAGAGCTGTCCAAAAACCAAGGGAAATCCAGATAAAAAGAATACCGTAAACAATGATGATGGAGAGTTCCAGCAAGGTACTGCCGCGATGGGGAAGCAAGGAACCCATCATGCTTGTGGCGATCAAGGATGGGACCAGGACCAGTATGAGCAATAACATTCTGCGCCGGGCAGCAACTTTGCGCCATGGTTCATTTAAAAACTCTCTGGTTTTCATGCTATAATCCCTTGCCAATCAGGTCCATAAGGCCATGCCAGAAAAAGAGAATCGTCCAAGGGATTGTTTTCTCCAGGGCATACATCCCAGCCAATAACAAGGTGTACTGTAAAAGATGGAGATAGAATAAATTGGAAAAATTGGCTGCCATAAGCCATAGGGGGCGCCAGACTCTAAAGAAAGCTCCCACCCAGGGACGTCGATCCATTTCTTCCGGCACCATGGGTTTGCGCATGAGTTTTGGACCTGGATATACATGGAGGATGGGTCGTTCATCCTGCATGAGATCACGCAGGATAGCCATGCCTCTGGCTTGGGCTTGAGCTGGGTTATCACCAGGGTTTTTGGCCAGCTCGTCTAAAATTTGAAGGGCCAGGGTATGACGTTTGCGTTCAGGCATGGGTAAATGGCGCAAATATGCTGCTATGCGTTGCCCAGCTGCCTCCATCCTTTGTTCCAAAAGCAGGTATGGAGTATCAAGGGCTGGGCCTCGACACTCCACATAGGGGCTATTGTACTCAAAATTATGGGTCATAAGTATTAAAATCTGACCGCATACGTCCATGTTTCTGTCAGAGGCGTCAGACCATGGTGAAGGGAAGCACGCATTTCAGTCAGGGGGCGTTTGTCTGGTAGCAGAACGGAAAAGGCTGGAGCAGAATCATGCTCAACTTCAAAGATCAGTCGCCAGCTCCCGGTGATGTTATTACGCTGTACCCGTTTGTTGAGGAGTTTTCCTCCTGCACCGATCCAGACATTGGCATCCAAAGCTGCGTCATCGGGTAGATCTTCCAGTTTACCGCCTTGAAATTCCAAAACAAACATGTGGGAGTTGCTTTTCTTGCCTTTGGCTTGCCGAGTGAAAATAACTTGCCCTTTGGGGGAAACAACACGTTGAGGTGGTGTCCAGCGAATTTTATAGTCAAAGCGTACAGGCTGCCCAATGCCCGGCAAGGATTCAGGGGACCAAAAGCTGACAATATTGTCATGGATTTCTTCGGGAGAAGGAATTTGTACCAATTGCAAACTTCCAGGCCCCCACTCTCCTTGAGGTTCAATCCAGGCACTGGGTCGAGCTTGATATAATGCCTCCAGGTCTTGGTAATTGTTATAGTCAGTGTCGCGCTGCATAAGCCCCATGCCCTGAAGATTTGGAGCATGAAAAGTGTTCACGGTCAGGGTCTTTGGATTTTGCAAAGGTCGCCAAAGCCATTCATCGTTGGCAAGAAGGGCCATCAGTCCGTCAGAATCATGCACTTCAGGGCGAAAGTCATCACCCACACGCACATTGGAGTTTTCTCCAAAAATGAACATGCTGGTTAATGGAGCAATACCCAAGGTGGTGACGGATTCTCGTAAAAAAAGTGTACTGTTCACATCCATGATGGTTTCAGCTCCAGGTGTAACCTTAAAACAAAAAGCCCCAGTAACCCGTCGTGAATCCAGTAAGGCATAAATAGTTAAATCCGGACTTTTTTTCCCTGGTTTTTGAATCCAGAATTCTTTGAAAAAGGGAAATTCCTCTCCTTTGGGGTCAGCGGTATCAATGGCCAGGCCCCTGGCAGAAAGTCCGTAGTGTTGCCCTTTGCCCACAGCACGAAAATAACTGGCCCCAAGGAAAACCAGAAATTCATCCAGATAGCTTTTTTTGTTAATGGCGGCATGGACTCGAAATCCAGCATAACCCATATTGGCAGGAAGTTCTTGTGCAAAGGCATTTTGACCATAAGTAAAGCTTTCTGTGTCAAAATCTAAACGGCTGGGGACGTTTTGTTCCACAATATTAATGGTCACAGTACGATCATAAAAAAGACCGGGATGAAAAAACTGAAGTTCAAAAGGAAGTTTTTCTGCACGCCAAATACTTTTTTCAGGTACAAAGCGAATATCACGCCATTGGTCGTAGGACAAATGTTTGAGCACCTCAGGAACATTGCCCTTGGTATCCTCAAAAGGCTTCGAAGCAAGATCCAGGGCCAGGGCTTCAATATCTTCCAAACCAAAGGATGCTGCCCAGATTGGGCCTGGTCTAAAGCAGAATAATAAAATAAAAAGTCCGGCTAAAAAACCGAACAACATCTTTTTCCCTTGCATTAACGCACTCCTGATAGCAGAGAACACAATGAGGTAGTATTTTCGTTGCCTAGTGTAACCACAACTTTTGGTAAATCAAGACAATCAATAAAGGGCCAGCCACCATAGATTTACAGTTTTGTTGTTACTAGGTCCAAGTTAATGTCCCTGGATTATTTGGTCTCTTGGGGGACATTCCCTATGATCGTTTCACAAGTGCTCGTCAAGATTTAAGGTCATGGCTGCCTTGTTTGTGGATACCAGTCTGGCTAAAACTGTGCCTTTTCCATGGTAGCAAAAATACCATCTTTACCATACATGCTTTGTACGTGCTTTTTTATAAGGAGTTGGGTGTGCTCAGAAAATATCTGGGGGTAATTGTACTGTGTTTTTATAGCCTGATGCTGGCTTCTTGTCAGGAGGCTGAGGTGGTTGTTGCCATGCCCTCCATTGGCTCAGGTGTAACAGATTCTGAGGTTGTCTGGGGGTCTTCTTTGGCGTTACAAGGCCATGCAGGATATTTAGGACGAGAAACGTTGCATGGAGCCATGTGCTATCTTAACCATGTCAATGCACATGGTGGTGTCCACGGACGGACCATTCGCCTTATCACCCGAGACGACTCCTACGATCCTCCCCAATGTTTGGACAATACCCAGCGTTTTCTCATTGAAGATCAGGTCTTTGGTTTGTTTGGCTATGTAGGCACTCCTACAACAGTAAGGATTTTGCCTTTAATTGAAGAAACCGGAGTGCCCCTCCTGGGTATGTTCACAGGCGCCAATGCCTTGCGTGATCCCTTTAATCCCTATCTCATCAATGTTCGCGCCTCCTATTATCAAGAAACAGATGCCGTGGTGGCCCATTTGGTTCAAGACCTGGGTCTCAGTCGTATCGCTGTTTTTTATCAATATGACACCTTTGGCTTTGATGGGCTAACCGGAACAGAATTGGCCTTAAAACGTTTTGGCTTGGAACCAGTAGCTCGGGGAAGCTATATTCGCGGTACCCAGGATGTGCATGAGAGCTTTGAGCGTATTGCCACTTCAGGAGCTGAAGCAGTGGTTATGATTGGAACGTCCAAGCCTTGTGCCAATTTTATTCAAAGTTCTTTGGAGCTTGGATATGATCCCATTTTTTATATGGTTTCTTTTGTTGGAGCCAAAGAACTGGCACGACACCTTTTGCAGATTGATACCAGTAAGGCACGTGTTGTGATGTCTCAGGTCGTGCCTCCACCTGTGGGCCATGACGGTACTATTGCGGAAAGCGCAGAGGAGTTTGTCAGGCTTTTACAGAAATATTTTCCTGGAGAAGATCCTGATTTTGTAAGTTTTGAAGGCTACATCAATGCCAAGGTTATGGTGGAAGGTTTGCGCCGTGCTGGCCGTGCCCTCAATCGAGAGACATTTTTTCGGGCCATTGCTTCCCTTACAGACTTTTCTCTAGGAAGCGATGTCCGTTTAACCTTTGGTCCTGATGATCACCAAGGAATGGACAAGGTGTACTTCACCTGTTTTCGGGATGGTCGTTTCCTCCTGTTAGATGACTGGATTAGCCTGCATCGGAGTGCTCACGAGTGAAACTTCATGCCCGCGTTTCTCTAAAGAATAAGATTTTTATTTCTATTTTGGCAGTCATTATGATCATTAGTGCCACTATTGCGTTGCTGGCACGCTGGATACTTGTTTCTGGTTTGACCAAAGAATTGGAACAGCGCGGCATTGCAGTGGCCCATTCTATTGCTGAGCGTGGGAATGGGTTTGTTTTAGAAAAGAGTTATGCAGAATTATTAAGTTTAATTTTTGATGAAGCCAGATTGCGTGAACGTCAACATATGATCAACTATATTTATGTTCTTGGTTACGGTGGAGAGGTCTTATCACACACCCTAACCGTTCCCTTCCCTCAGGAGTTGGGAGTGGCTAATCCCATAGATGAAGGGCAGGGATATAGTGTGCGCTTGGTGGCTATTGGCAATCAGATTTCCTATGACATTGCTGTGCCCATGAATGAAGGCTTGTACCGCATTGGCACTGTTCATGTGGGTTTAAGCAAGGAACATAATGACAGGCTGGTAGCCAAACTTCGGTTTATGTTTTTGGGCTTTATCTCTGCTGTGATTACCATTGTTTTTTATGTCAGCCATCGTATTGCCAGGTATATTACCAGCCCCCTGACTCGATTGACCAGAATATCTGACGCCTTAAGTCAGGGTGATTTTGATATTTCCTTGGATCTAGGTGAAGACCTTGATTGGGCTGTGACCAATTGTCCTGCTTATCAAGATACGAATATGCCCTGTTGGCATTTTGATGACCAGCGACGTAGAACACATGACCCCGAGCAAAAAACGGGTCAGGTATGCGCTACTTGTTTATTCTATCGTAAACGGCAAGGTGACGAAGTTATCCAACTTGCAGATTCTTTTATGAGTATGGTTTGGTCCATTCGTTTGTACCGTAAACGTCTTCAGGAATCTGAAGGAAAATATCGGTCTCTTTTTGATTCTGGTCCGGATCCGATTTTTGTTGTGGAGGGGAGCTCTGAGGTAATTTTAGATGCAAATCCTCGAGCAGAGGAATTGTATGAATATACCAAAAATGAACTTATTGGGTTGTCTTTTATAGCCTTGGGTGGGGAGCAGGCCAGGGAATGCTTAAATGCACTCCATGATTCAGAAACCCTGACTGGTTGTGTGTATTGCCCTAAAATGTTGCATTTTAAAAAAGATGATAAGCCATTTTACGTCAATATGCATGCTTGTCCCATTAGCTATGGCCGGGTCCAGGCAGTGATTGTCGCAGTAACAGATATCACAGAAATCATGGAAAAAGATACCCACCTCATGCAGGCTGCAAAAATGAAAACTTTGGGGGAAATGAGTGCAGGTATTGCCCATGAAATTAATCAACCCCTTAATGTTATAAAAATGGGCAGTGAATATTTGAATTTGCTTGCTGAGCAAAATCATGAAGTTACAGCAGAACAGATTAAAGAAATGGCCATGGATATCAGCCATCAAGTAGATCGTGCTACGGATATTATTAATAATCTTCGAGCCTTTGGAAAAAAATCTGGTCTGGTCATGAGCCGGGTAAATATGAATGAGCCTATTAAGGGCGTTTTATCTATAATTGGCCGCCAGTTTTCTATTCAACGCATTAATATTCGTCTGGAATTACATGAGCATTTACCCTTAATCCAGGGACATAATAATCGTTTGCAACAGGTGTTTTTCAACTTACTGAATAATGCCCGGGATGCTATTCAAGAAAAGATGGAAGCAGTGCCTGAGCTGTGGGGTGATATTCTTATTCGGACCTACGCCCAGGAAGGGCATGTTTCTGTTTCTTTTTCAGATAATGGTCCGGGTATTTCTGAATCCGTGCGTAACAAAATTTTTGAGCCTTTTTTTACCACCAAGCAAACAGGCAAGGGTATGGGCCTTGGCCTGGCCATTACTTATGGGATTGTGCGTGATTATGGCGGAAAGGTGAGTATTCACAGCAAAATGGGACAAGGAACAACTTTTGTTTTGACCTTTCCAGCTGCTGAATAATCCAAGATTTTATATGGTCAAACCTAAGGACACAATGCATGGAGCATAATAAAATTTTAGTTATTGATGATGAAAAGCCTACTTTGAAAATGTTCAGGCTGTTTTTGGATACCTATGGTTTTGAAATATTTACAGCAGAATCTGGCGAAGAAGGTCTTGAAATTTTTAAAAGGGAGCAGCCAGATCTTGTGCTTACAGATGTAAAAATGCCGGGAATGGACGGTATTGAAGTATTACAAGCCATCAAAAAGCTATCTTCTGACACAGAGGTTATTGTTATTACGGGCCATGGGGACATGGATTTGGCTATCCGTGCCCTTAATCTTGATGCCACAGATTTTATTAATAAACCCATTCAACGTCAGAGTCTTGAAGATGGGCTGCGGCGTGCCAGGGAGCGGTTAAAGTTAGCTGCAAAAAATCGTGAGGATATGGAAATTCGTCAGGCTGGTGATGCCCTTATTCTTACAATCCAGCATAGCGTGGGTTCGCATTGTGAAACGTTTTTACGAGAAACTTACTCTAGAGCAGTACATGATAAAATGGCCCGGATTATTTTTCACTTTGGTCCTAATGCGTCAATTAATGGTGCGGGTATTTCTATTTTAAGCCAGATCATCCGCAACAGTATTCAGGATAACATCGAAATTGTACTAGCGGGATTAGCACAAAATTTTCATAAAATTTTTAGTGTTATGGGTTTAAGCCGTATGGTAAAATTTGTAGATTCAATTGAAGCAGAGTTGTAACTAGGCTTGGTCTTGCTGCAAAAGATGAAGATCTTGGGGGCGATTGACGTTAAAGAATACCTGATTTTCACTGGTAGGATAGGTCAAAATGTGGCGTAATGCCTGGGGAATCAACGCATTGATTTTATATTTTTTTTGTATCAATCCTTGCTCAAGCAAGGGTAGTGCCGCTGGCTCATAAATGGATACCAAGGTTTGGATAAACCCGGTCTCTAATTCTTGCCAGGTAGTCAACACACAATGTTTCGGACGTAGTATTCTGGCCTGAATCAATTTTTCTAAGAAATATCCCTGCATAAAAGGCAGATCACAGGCTAGGACCAAGATAGGGGCATTTATTTTTTTTAAACAGGTAATAATCCCCCCCAAAGGACCTACGCGTTGGGTTGTATCCACAATAGTGGAAATAGCAGGGGGTACTGTGGTCGTATGGCGACAGGAAACATAAACGCCAGAGCAATAATGGCCAAGCAAAGTAACAGCACGCTCCAGCAGACTTTGACCATTATGCATGATCCTGGTTTTATCTTGCCCCAAGCGTACGGATTTGCCACCTGCCAGCACTACTCCAATCATAACGTATGGCGTTCACACCTGGGCCATTGTTGAGGATAGCAGGTGTCTCTGTAGGGATTTAACATATTTTTATTTCAAATTGCAGGAAAGTTGGCTGATACAAAATAATAAGGGCCCTGGTACCAGGGCCCTTATTATCATAGCTTAACTATTTTCTGGTTTGGGGATGAGGCGTCTATTTTCATCCCAAATTTGCTCTGCTTTGGGCATAAGATCAATATACTTAAACCAGACATGGCTTTCCATGTGTTCTGGATCCATTTGCAGCTCACGACTATGGTACAAAATGGGTGGTACAAGTTCCTTGATATCTTTAGACATGGCTTCAGCTATGGTGAAATCCGCAGCCTGAATTGCAAAATCTACAGCTTTTTGGCTAAACTGTTGAGATTTGGCCAAAGTATCCAGTGCCTTGGTGGGGTTATGGAACCCAACACTATTTTCTGCTGAGATAAGATCCCAGAAGAATTGTCCCTTACGGCACATTTCGCGGGCATTGATCATAAGCTGATTATAGTTATAGGGCCGTGGACCTTCATATTCATTTGCTCTGCGGATAGCTTCATGCGCCTTAACGGAAATGTCTTGGGCTATCATGAGTTGATCCCAAACTTTATTTTGGGTGTAAACTACGCGTTCACGCAAGTATTCAGGTGATTTATCTGTGTGGCATTGACGGCAGGCCCTGGCATCAGGATCTTTGAGAGGGGAAGTCCAATGATGGCTGGAGAGCTTTTTCTTTCCATCCATGCGCACATAACTCATGTGACAATCAGCGCAACTGACACCAGCAGCACCATGGATGCCATTGTGCCAGGTTTCGTATTCAGGATGTTGAGCTTTGAGCATGGGAGTTTTGGATACAGGGTGGACCCAGTCCGCAAAATTGCCTTCAAATCCTGGAGTTTTGGTATTGCCTTTGTCTTTGTAATATTCATAAATTTGTTCGGGATCTTTGCCTAAAGCCCAGGGGAAAACTGGCTTTTTGTTTGCGCCATGTCCTTCATCTGTAAAATAGTATTCTACATGGCATTGACCACAAATAAGGGCACGCTGCTCATTACGAGGCAGGTTTTCAAATTTTTTCCCTTCAGACTCCAGATGGACTTTGAGGGGCTCAGAATAAATACGCAGTTCCATATTGGTTGGATTGTGGCAGCTAGCACAGCCAATGGTGTGATCATCCATGTCCACTTCTTCGCGGAACTGATTGAAGTCTTTAGCCCAAAATTCATCACCATATTCTTTGACCCAATCAATCATTTTGGCACCCTTGCAGTTCCAGCAGGTAGCCGGGAGTCCAGCTTTTTCAGCATATCGATTAAGGCGGTCGATATTTAAAATATCTTTTAGTGCGTAGGTATGGCCTCGGGCTGCTTTATATTCATAGCTAAAGGGGTAACCCAGCCAAAGATTTTTTAAATAGGGTTGGGCATGTTTATAGCCCTGGGGTAGAGGATTAACATTGTCATGTTTGTCATAGGCTACAGAGCCACCGTACTCAGTCATAATTTCCGATTCATTATTACGCAAAAAAGTTTCATATTGCAGTGGAAATTCATTTTTAAAGGCTGAGTTTTTAATCTCAGTTTCAGGTAATTTGGTATTAAATTGAGGAGTTGTTGGCTCAGAAGTGTCGCTACATCCAGTCAAAACCAGGCTAGCGGCCAATAAAGTTAGAAAGATTATTGTTCTACGCATCAGCAGCACTCCTATAGGCTATGGGCTTTTTGGGTGTATGAGGTACATGACGATGGCAGTCAGTACAAAATTCCTTGCTTTGCATGGTCACGGTACTGGTTGTAGCACTATGGCAACGTTCACAATTGGCCTGTGTTACCGCTTTAGTTTCACCGCCTGGATGGATTAGATCTGGAATAGTATTGGTGAAGTTTACATAAATATCATGCAGACCTATTTTGGCCTTAAAGGGGAGCATGGTTATGTCGTGGGGGATATGACACTCATTGCAGGCTTCTTTAGCGTGCACTGACTGGCTGTGTGTCAGGGCGGCCTCATTCATGGAATGACAGCTTCCGCAGAAAATGGCCTGATCCGTAAAGGTGATGGATAACGCCACACCAACGGTCAGTACCACCCCTGCAATGGCTGCTGGCAAGACGTAACGCAAGTTATGTCTGCTGAAAAAACCACTCTTTTTTTGGGGCATACATCCTCCTCTACTTTTTGGAAATCATACCTGAAGACGCATTTTCCATCAGGCATAAACAATATTTTCTCCTTATCAGAAACCCCCTGTACAAGGGAATAGGGAAAACAGCCTTTTTCACAATTCAAGTAAAACAGTCTGAAATTATGGAGTGCCTATCAACGATGCATATACAAATAAGAGGTGCGCAGAAAGATCTGGCACCTCTTCCTTGAGATGAGAGTTTTAGTTGTGGTGGGAGATTTTAAAGCTTCCATCAATCCTGTTGAGGTCTTGAGCATGCTCAAGAAGAGTGGAAACAGTCTCAGTTTTAGCCTTCTTAACTTGTCGCAATCTTATTTTGGCTGAAGTACATAATAGTATATTTTGGCTAGAAACCTTGCTTTTTTACTGTAGCAAGGTCAGGTTTACTAAACTTAAGGAGACGAGATTATCTTTTATGCACTCTCGGTTTAAGATAGGTATCTATGTGTCCCTAGCTATTATATTTGGCCTCGTAGCTATGCCGTACTATAAGTGGTCAGGCATTTTGTATGGCTTCTTCTTTGCGTTTACGAATTATGCTCCGTAGCAAGGCAACAAAAATGCCGAGCATGCTGCCAGATACAAAACCTATGGCCACGATCAGTTTGCGCTTAGGTTTGATTGGTATTTCTGGTACCTTGGCTTTTTCGTCAATTTTAACAACCTGAGATGTTTCATCATTGATTATGACTGCTTTTAATTGGTCAAGATACACTTCCAGGTCACTTATATCCTCGATAAAAGGGTCATCAGTTTTTCGTTCTTGCAAGATTTTAATTTGCGCTCGCAATGCTTTGGTGCCGCGTAGATATATCAGATTGCGATCTATGTAGTCAGCGGCTTCCTGCATAGCTTTTCCAGCCGGCAAGAGATGCGCTTCTTGTTCAATGGATTCTGCAATCCATAATGCTTCTTGCAAACGAGCAATTTCAGCTAACCGTTTTCTTTTGGCTGCTTCCCGTAAAATTTCTATTTTCTTTGCAACGCTATCCTTCTCGAGTTGAATTGCAGCTTGGATATCTTTTCGCAAATCAGCCTTGGTCTCTTCTATCGCAAGTTCTACAAACTCGTTTGCCCATTGAGCAGCAAGTTCTGGATTGGCCAGTTGGACCGTCAGCAGGTACGCATTGTCCGTTGTTTTTTTGTTAGGCTGTTTGATCAAAATCTGATTTTCTTTGGTCAAGTGCGGTACATGATGTTTTTTAAAAAAAATATTGCGTAGCTGCCGTGAGTTTAAGTTAGTAGTGAAACGTTCAAATATTTTTTCCTGTGTGAACAGCTGATAAGAAATTTTTTCTGATGTAGTTTGCAGTAAAAATTTTTGGGCCTTATTATATTCCTCGATATCGGCATTTGAAGGACTCACCAGAGCTGTTTTTGCCTCATATATTGGCGGAGACAGCAACGCATAGCCTGTTGCAAGTGCAGTTAAGATCAGGGTGAGCATGACGACCAAGATTTTTTCTCGCCAGGTATTTTGTGCCAGTTCAAATAAATCAATCTCATCATCATGGATTGAAGCTGATGCCATTTGCTTTTGGGTCACGTAGTACTCCTGTGTCAGGGGGTGTTATAACAACTATCCCCTGTAATTTTGTATATTGTTACAACAAATTTAGAGCATTGTGCTAGGTTTGTAAAATATTGTAGTTAACACCAGCTTTATTTTCAAGAAGGATAAAAGAAAAAAATAAAGCCAGGTAAGAGCCCATAAATTTTGGAATCTTGCCTGGCAATTTTTTTACGATATGTGTCCAGGGCCTTACAGCCGATTTTTCTTATTTTTCTTGTTTGTTTTTGTACCAGGTACTGGCTTCAGCCATCAAGGAATTTAGACGGTTGACCATTTTATGGGGGTCAGCCAGATAACCATCCATTAGCAGGGCTGACTCATAGAGCTGTTCAACAATCGTGGTTACGAAGTCATCCTGCTCGTTTTTAGAAAAAACAGCCAAAAGATTACGGATAAGCGGATGGTCTTGGTTAATCTCAAATATCTTTTTGGGAATGGACACATCTTTGGTTACCAATTGCATAATCTTGTGCATTTGGGATGTGGACCCATCAGGGCTGACCAGGCAAGAAGGACTTTCGCTAAGCCGTTTGGAAATACGAGCTTCAGTAATCCGTTCCCCAAGAATATCTTGAATCCGTTTTAAAAACCGTTCTAAGTCCTCGCCTTCCTCAGCACTAAGCTGAGCCGGTTTGTCTTTAGGAGTAGCTGTGTCAGCAAATTGTTCCAGGCTGGCAATATCCGCGTTTTCTGTGGCCTTGAGGTCAAACTCCTTGAATGTACGCAAGCTGTCCATAACGAACTCATCCACAGGCTCGTACAGGTAGAGCACTTCCAGCCCTTTGGCTCGAAAGATCTCCAGATGGGGATTTTGTTCAATGGCTTCACGGCTGGGCCCAGAGATGTAATAGATTTCTTTTTGTCCCTCTTTGGCTGTTTCAATATATTCATCTAGGGAAATGAGTTCATCCTTGTTTTCATGGCGAGAAGAATTAAAGCGGAGTAACTCGCCAAAGGATTCCTGATTGGCAAAGTCAACGTAGCCAAGCTTAAAACGCTTGGCATGCTCTGCCCAGAATTTTCCATAACGATCTTTATCTTGGCCAAGTTTTTTTAGATGGGTAAGAATTTGTTTGGTTAACGTACTGGCAATTTTTCTAATGAGAATATTTTCCTGCAGCGTTTCCCTGGAAATATTTAAAGGTAAATCTTCCGTGTCCACTACACCACGCATAAAACCCAGGTATTCAGGGATAAGATCCTTGTTTTTATCTTGGATTAGCACTCGGCGGACATAAAGATCCAGTCCGTAATTCTCACGGTCAAATCCAAAGGTGTCCGCACTGCGTGGGGGAATAAAGGCCAGGGCGGAAAATTGTACGGGTGCGTCCACGCTTAAATGGACAGTATCCAAGGGTTCTTCGTGATCATAAGTTAAGAATTTATAAAATTCTGAGTACTGCTCAGGAGTGATGGAAAATTTATTTTCTCGCCACAGAGCAGAGACTGTATTTGCTTTCTCATCTTGAACCAGAATGGGAAAAGAAATAAAATTTGAGTATTTTTTTATAATAGAGGTGATGCGTTTTTTTTCTGCAAATTCTTTAGCATCTTCCTTTAATTGAACAATAATGGTTGTTCCACGAGGCAGATCACTATCCAGTTCACTTATGGTATACGAGCCCTGGCCGTCAGAGCTCCATTCCACAGCTTTGGCATCAGGGTTAAAGGACCGGGTTTGGATGGTTACTTTGTCCGCAACCATGAACACAGAATAAAAACCAACCCCGAACCGCCCAATAATATTTGATGAGTTGGCCTGGTCAGCCATGGCCTGGCGAATGAATTCCGCAGATCCAGAGTGGGCAATGGTGCCGATATTTTTAACAAGCTCCTCTTGGGTCATGCCAATACCCGTGTCCTTAATCTGGAGCTGATGTTTATCCTCATCAATGGTGATGGCAATGTGCAGTTCCAGATCCGGGTTGGCAAGAGTTGTGGATCTGGTCTGCTCAAAACGAAGCTTGTCCAAGGCGTCCGAGGCATTGGAAACAAGTTCGCGTAGAAAAATTTCACGACTAGTGTATAGGGAATGGGTAATAATATCGAGAAGTTGTTTAATTTCAGTTTTAAATTCATATTGTTGCCCTTGACTCATGATAACTCCTTATGATTGCAAAAATTTACTGGTAAACTAAATGGCCAGCACGGATTGTCAAGATGTACGGATAATTCTCGTACGCTTTGTTACCTTATATCAAGCTATGGAAGAGCGGAGAAAATTATTTGCAAAGAACAAAATGCACCCGTACAAGAATTTTCTTGACCTGGAGGTGAGCTTTGTATAATCAATTTAATCCTTCGGATGGTGGGTGTAGCTCAGTTGGTAGAGCACTTGGTTGTGGCCCAAGTTGTCGCGCGTTCAATCCGCGTCACTCACCCCAAGATTATACGGGGCAGATTGTCTGCCCCTTTTTTTATGTGTAATATTGTGATTTTACTGGGTTGTCAGCTCATGTCTCACTATTGTACTTATCTTTTTTGCAATCATAATTTTTTTCAGACTGCTGGCATCAGGAGTATATATGGACAAGTTTGTCATTGATGGCGGTATTCCTTTACGAGGACAGGTTGTAATTAGTGGTTCAAAAAATGCTGCTTTGCCCATATTGTTGGCTGCAATTTTAGTTGATGGAGAGGTACGACTCTCCAATGTGCCTCATTTACGTGATATAGTTACAACCCTTAATTTATTGGCATTGCTTGGCTGTCGTGCCGAGTTTCATGGTGATGAGGTTTTATTACATTCCTGTGATCTCAAGCCTGAGGCACCATATGATTTAGTCCGAACCATGCGTGCTTCTGTTTTGTGTCTTGGGCCGCTTTTGGCAAGATTGGGTACGGCTCGCGTTTCTTTGCCCGGTGGATGTGCCATTGGAGCTCGTCCAGTGGATATGCACCTGAGGGGTCTTGAACAAATGGGGGCTGTTTTTGAGCTTGAGGACGGAGATATCGTTGGAAATTGTGATGGTCTGCATGGTGCGCATATTCATTTAGATTTCCCCACTGTTGGCGGCACAGAGCACTTGATTATGGCCGCGACCCTGGCCAAAGGGAAGACAATTTTGGAAAATGCTGCTCGTGAGCCAGAAATTCAGGATTTGGCCGAATTTCTTAATACTTGCGGAGCAAAAATTTCTGGACATGGTACCAGTGTTATTCAGATTGAGGGAGTGGAATCTCTCCACGGCACCAGCTATAAAGTGATGTCTGACCGGATTGAAGCTGGAACCTATTTGGTTGCTGCAGGTATTACCAAGGGCGATTTGGAGCTTGTTGATTGTCCCGTAGATGCTTTGGAAGCAGTAATTTCCAAGCTTCGAGCCATGGGCATGCACATTGAGGGTGATGGAAGTAATGTGCGAGCCTATGTGGATGGACCACTACATTGTGTAGATCTTACCACCAGACCTTATCCAGGGTTCCCCACAGACATGCAGGCTCAAATCATGGCTTTGATGAGTTGTAGCCATGGTGCTGGGATAATTACTGAAGGAATTTTTGAAAATAGATTTATGCATGTGCAGGAGTTATGTCGCCTTGGTGCTCATATCACCTTGTCTGGGCAGAGTGCTATGGTTCGCGGCGTTGAGGGACTCAAAGGAGCCACAGTCATGGCCTCTGATTTACGGGCCAGTGCCTGTCTGGTTTTGGCTGGACTTGCTGCTTCGGGACGCACTGAAGTTCGACGTATTTATCATCTTGATCGTGGGTATGAACAGATGGAAGTCAAGCTAAGCCAACTGGGAGCAAAAATTTATCGTGAGCGTGAGTAGTTCTTGTGATTTTTAAGATAATATTGTTGGCGCTAACTTATTGAAATTGCTACCAACTAAAATGGCCACCCGGAAATTCCGGGTGGCCATTTTATCTACAAATAGTCAAGTTTTTAAGCAAAGACTTTCTCAAACTTGGGCACAACGTCCTTTTTGCGGGACATGATACCAGGCAACCAGGCTTTGCCATCAGCAGGCTTAACGCCAAAAGCTTTTTCAACAACAGCAATATCCTCAGAAGCAATAAGGATTTCAGAGCCTTCTTTCATGATGTCAGTCAGCAATAAAAAGATGGAATGCGCACCTTTTTCAGCTTTCAAGGCAGCAATATCTGCGGCCAGATCATTTTTAACAGCATCGAGAATGGACAGATCAACAACTTCTAGCTGACCAATTCCAACCTTGGTACCGCTCATATCAAAGTCTTTATAGTCACGCAGGACCAGTTCACGGGCCGGAGTCCCTTCTACCGCGGATTTAACCTTGAACATTTCCATGCCCAGGGCTTCCAGGTCAGACACACCAGCGATTTTAGCCAAAGCAGCAGAAGCTTCCTTGTCAGCTGGAGTGCAGGTGGGGGACTTGAAGATCACGGTATCACTCAAAATAGCACAAAGCATAATGCCAGCGATATTTTTTGGGATTTCAATACCGTGAAATTTGTACATGGCATTAATAACAGTTGCAGTACAACCTACTGGCCAGATCCAGCATTCCAAGGGGCTGGAAGTCGTCAGGTCACCGAGTTTGTGATGATCAACGATACCCAAAACTTCGGCTTCCTTGATGTCATCTGGAAGTTGGGCCAAGTCTGAAGTATCCACCAGGTAGACTTTTTCCCCAGCAAAAGATGTTTTAACAGCTGGAGCAGCTACGCCAAATTTTTCTAAAATAAAATTGGTTTCAGGGGGGAGTTCGCCCTGAGCTACAGGTGTACAGGCTGTGCCAAGTTTGCTCTTCAGATCAGCCAGGGCAATGGCGCTGCAAACAGTGTCAGAATCAGGATTTTTGTGACCAAAAACATAAACGGACATAGTATTCCTCCTAACATGGTTTTTTGACATACATGACTTTGTGCCAAATATCACAATTCTTGGGGGCTGCCAAGTACTAACATTATGATCAGAGATTTAGGAGGATTCCAAGTATCATGGTTATTGCTGCCAGAATATACGCTTTATGGATGCGAAGGGACAGTAATGCTCCCAGACTAGCAATGAGCCACAGCATAGGCCAGGTGGGCTGTAACTCATTTTCAACCCAGGGGTGTATGTTGCGCAAAACGAACAATAATGGAAGCACACAGAGGAAAAAGAGCAGAAGATTAAGGACAAAAGTTTCCGTTAAAGCCAGTTTAGTTAAGATTTCTGGAGATGAATAGGCAGGTTTTCGGTTTCTGGTCCAAGTAATAAGAGAGTTATAGCTTAAGTTTTGTCGTCGCCTGTACCATTGTTCCGTCCATGCTCCAAGATAGCCAAGGGGTGTTGTACAAATAAGTATGAGAGTTACCATGCGCATATCTGAAGCAGGTAGGCAGGTAAGAAGAGTCAGGGTAGCTAAAAGGGAAAAGATGGAGTGAGGAGGAATAAAGGTTCCGGCAGGGAACAAATCCAGCCACAAAAGTTCAAAAAAAATTCCTATACTGAGCACTGGTTGTGCTTGCCAGGTGACCAGAGCCCATAAAGATGCAACAAAAATGGGACGTTGCACAAAGCCTAAGTCCAAAGCAAAGCGGGTCAGTCCTAACAGGGCAAAAAAAATACCTCCACCAAGGATAACCATAGTGTCTGGGGAAGTAATCATACGCTGATCTTGGGTGTGCTGGTGGGCAAACAACGAAAATCAAGGGTCACACCATGGTCCTTAAAATATTGCAGACAATGACGGTCTTCTGGGCCCAAGGCAATATGCTCGCATACTTGTTGTTTTCCTGGACCATAGTGGAGATTGCCCAGATTGATGATACTAAAAGGAGCCCCTGATTGGTGAGCATGGCGGGCATCAGCGCAGGAGGCAAATAAAACAAGAATATGCCCACTGACATCTGATGCGGCCAATTGATCCAGAGTTATAGTTGTTTCTGCGACAGAACAGCAAATAAAGGTAATATTTTTTGGAATGGCCAGACCCATGATAGTCTGCCGAAGTTCATTGGCAGCTAAATCGTCATTGGCTACAACTAAAGTTCTAGCTCGAAGATGTGGCAACCAGGCTTCAATAACCTGACCATGTACCAGGCGGTTATCAATGCGAAACCAGAGCACGAATCAGGCTCCTTTAATTTTACGGGTCAGGATTTCCCCTGCGGCAACAATTCCCTGGATGGCGGCATTTTTAGCATCAAGAACGAGTTCAGACAGATTTTGATCCCGCATACCTAAGATCCTGAGTAACATGGGCAGGTTGGCACCGGTGAGCACATCAATTTTGTTCGTTTGCAACAATGATAAGCTGATATTGGAGGGTGTGCCTCCAAACATATCCGTGAGAATAAGGACCCCATTGCCACTATCTACGTGCTTAACAGCACGTTTGAGTTCGGTCATGAGGGTTTCTACCTCGACACTGCCCTCCACAGCAATATGGGCACATTGTTCTTGAGGGCCAAGGATGGTCTGGGCGGCATCAAGTAAATATTTTCCAAGTAAGCCATGGGTTACCACGATCACTCCGACCATTATTCCTCCATTATTGGTTAACCCAAACTGAGATGACGATGTTCCACGGTTACGGTGTAGTCTTGATTGGCAAGATGAGCAAGGACAGCTTCTGTCACCGCAACAGATCGGTGCCGACCACCTGTACAACCAAAAGCAATGGTCAAACGATATCGTCCTTCTAAAGCATATAAGGGCAGTGTAGATTCAAGAAAGGTGAACAACGTCTGTAAGTATTTTCGTCCTGGATCTTTTCCTAGCACATACTCTGATACTGTTTTGTCTTGTCCTGAAAGGGGGCGTAGGGATTCATCAAAATAGGGGTTGGGCAGGAAACGCAAGTCCAAAACCGAATCCGCCTCTGCGGGTACTCCATATTTAAAACCAAAGGAAATAAGATGGATGCGCATTCCGGGGCTGTATGTAGCCAAAGATTTCCATTTGTCCTGGATTGCTCGACGTAAGTCATGAATGGAATAATGAGAAGTGTCGATGACCATATCAGCCTGGTTGCGAATGGGCTCTAGAACTTTTCGCTCTCGGGCAATGGCTGCTTCCAAGCCCAGACTGCCTGTGGTCAAGGGGTGAGGCCGACGTGTAGTGGCATAGCGTCGCAGCAGTACTTGATCAGAAGCATCAATAAAGATGAGCACTGGCTGTTTATGGCAACGCTCCAAGTCAAGGAGTACATCTTGCCATTGGCCATCAAAGTCTACCTGACGTAAATCCATGCCCATAGCTAAGCCTGAGTAGTTTTGGCTTGTAGAGTTAAAGAAAAGGTCTGCAAGGGCGGTGGCCATCCGGGCGGGCAGACCATCAACACAAAAGAAACACATATCTTCAAAAACATTAAGAGCTGTACTTTTCCCTGATCCGGACATGCCGGAGACAATAACTATGGGATATTGTTGAGGAACTGACAGCATAGCTATTTCACCGTACTAGACAGTTTGTAGGAGTTGCCACAACTCATCTTGGCTGGTGGAAGAAACAAAAGCCTGCCGAAATCCATCATCTTTGAGTAGGCGTGAAATAGAGGCCAGAATTTTCAAATGTAATCCGACCACATTAGAAGGTGCTAAAACAGTAAAGAAGATTGTTGCTGGTTGATGATCCAGACTGTCGAAATCTACTCCCTTTTGGCTTCGTCCGACCACAATGACGACCTGTTTTAAGTCATCAAGCTTTCCATGGGGAATAGCGACGCCATCACCAATGCCAGTGGTTCCCAAGGCTTCTCGTTCTATGAGTGTTTGAATAATGCGTGCTGTATCCATTTGAGGATATTTGACTGATACCGAAGCTACGAGTTCGGCCAGGACCTCAGGCTTGGTCCTGGCCTCTAAGTTTGCAACAATGAGGTCCTGATCCAGATAATCCGCGAGCTTCATGTCTTATACCCCAGGATCAATCAGACCAAAGTCACCATTCTTCTGGCGGTAAATAACATTCACGCGTTCGTTTTCTGCATTGAGAAAAACAAGAAAATCACTACTAGAAGTTTCCAGCTGCATGGCAGCTTCTTCAACAATCATGGGTTTGGGAGAGTAATGGTCAGTATGTTGGATAGTGGGTTTTCGTTTTCCAGCATGGTCTTCATCAAAACGAATGATGTCCATACGTACTGCACCACCAGATCCACGACGTTTATCTTTATTTTTATCCCGAATTTTTCGCATTTGAGCTTCAAGTTTATCCCACACCAAATCTACTGTGGAATACATGTCCGAGCTATCTTCACGAGCGGAGATATGGATATTTTTTCCGGTGAGGACAATGTCAGCAATATGGCGAAATTTTTCTACTTCAAGGTTGACCTGGAGCTCGGCATTTTCTGTGCCAGCCATAAATTTAGCCAGCTTTCCGAACCGATCTCTGGCGTATTTACGCAGATGGTCGGATGGGTCAAAGTTTTTGAAGTTGAAGGTAATTCTCATGAAAACCTCCTGGTTGTTGTGGTGCTATTTGTTAGGCCTTGCAACGCTAAAACACCTGTTTTCGTTTTGAGGACGACTCAATACCAAGTACAGCTCTATATTTAGCAACTGTTCTGCGAGCGATATTCACATCCAGCTCTGCTTTGAGTATGTCTGCAATTTTTTCGTCGCTATAGGGTTTTTTGGGATTTTCTTCACTCACGAGTTTTTTGATAATGGCTTTAACAGATTCTGAACCAATTTGGCTGCCATCGTCCATTTCTAGGGCTGAGTTAAAGAAAAATTTTAATTCAAAAATGCCGTGAGGTGTGGCTACGTATTTGCTGGTGGTAATACGACTTACAGTAGATTCATGCATTTCAATGTCGTCCGCCACATCTTTAAGAATAAGGGGGTTGAGTTTGGTCACTCCCTCTTCAAAAAAAGGACGTTGGAAACGAACAATGCTTTCCATAACTTTATACAAGGTGCGTTGTCGCTGATGCAGACTTTTCATAAGCCACAAGGCCGACCGCATTTTATCGTGTAAATATTCCCGGTCTGGTCCTTCCACAGCAAGACGATTTTCATCCATATAAAAGGGGTTGAGCTGAAGTTTGGGCAGCCCATCATCATTCATAACAATGACAAAATCGTTTTCATATTCATACACAAACACATCTGGACTGACAAAAATGGTCTCAGCACTTCCATAGCTACTGCCAGGCATGGGGTCTAAAGACTGGATAATATCAAGATACGTCTTCAGATCCTCCATTTGAATTTTAAATTTGCGGGCCAGGGGTTTGTATCGTCGCTTTTCTATGTCCTCGAGATGATCAGCAACTAAAGACAGTAAAATAGGATCTTCCTGGCCCAAAACGTCAAGCTGGATAAGCAGACATTCTTGTGGCGATCTGGCAGCAACGCCAACGGGATCAAAGCGCTGGATACGATAAAGAACTGACTCTACCAAGGAAACAGGCAAAAGAGACTCTGACGCAATTTCTTCAGTCGTTGTCGTGAGATATCCTTGGGAGTCCAGACTGGCGATAAGAGCTTCTCCAGCAATTTCTTCTTCTTCGCTGATATTTGACAGGCATAGTTGCCAGAGAAGATGCCCTTCCAAAGAGGGTTTGCCTGATAAACGAGCCTCATAGGACATCATTTCTTCCAAGGCTTCACTTTCTTTGAATTGGACTTCTTTGCTTGTACTAGAAAAATCACCGAGGTAGTTTTCCCAATCAGCATTACGCATCAAATCAGCTTCACCAACGGCAAGCTCTTGATTGGTAGATTCTTCAGCAATGGTTTCGTTATTTTCCGCTGCATCAGCTGGCGCTTCTTCCAGCATGGGGTTTTCCAACATTTCCTGTTGCACGGCTTCCAGCAGCTCAAAACGAGACAGCTGTAGCAGTTTAATAGCTTGTTGCAGCTGTGGGGTCATAACCAATTGCTGCGTTAGCTTGAGGTGTTGTCGGAGTTCAAGGCCCATACGTATTTACTTGTCCTTTTAACAAATGATTAAAAAATACACCCTCATGTGTTGCAAAGAATTTGCCATAGATTGAAATGACTGGCAATCATTGTCTTTGGATCCTCATGGCGTCTTAGGTAAGTTTGCAAGTAATTCACCAGAGTAACCAGCGGTTGGTGTCCAATCTTTTTAGATATTTTACTGGTGAAGTGTACAGAAAATAGGGAAAAAAGAAAGTAACTCAACAAAGAGTTTAAAGATAAAAACCTTCGCCAAGATAAACTTTTTTTGCTTGGGGATTTTCTACAATTTCTGCCGGACTTCCGCTTAAGATGATTTGTCCGTCATGAACCAAATAGGCCCGATCGCAAATCTGTAAAGTTTCACGAACATTGTGGTCAGAGATAAGTATCCCAATACCTTTGCAACGCAAATCGCGGATAATGGATTGAATGTCATCAACTGCCAAAGGGTCAATACCAGCAAAGGGCTCATCCAAAAGAATAAACTTGGGGTTTTGAATAAGGGCCCGAGCGATTTCCAGGCGACGGCGTTCTCCTCCAGAAAGATAAGCTGCCAACTGGCCTTCGAGCCGGGCAATGCCCAATTCCGCAAGGAGTCGATCAGCTGTTTCTTTTTGATTTTTTCTGGTCATTTTAGAATATTCCAAAATAATTTCCAGATTTTGTCGCACTGTGAGTTTTCGAAAAATTGAGCTTTCCTGGGGAAGATAACTCATGCCTAAACGGGCTCGTTTATGTAGGGGCCACTCAGAGATTTTGATTTCTCCCAAAAACACTTCACCATGGGTAGGCTTGATAAGACCGGCAAGCATATAAAAGGTCGTTGTTTTTCCTGCTCCATTGGGGCCCAGGACGCCCACAACTTCCCCTTGAGTTACCTTGAGGTCTATATCTTGAACCACATTGCGTTCACCATAGCGTTTGGCCAATTTTTGGCCGAACAAAGTGGTCATTGAACAGACCCTGATTTTTGGGCTGGTGAGTGAAAAATGGCTTCAACCCGTTTGGTACCGCCAATGACTTCGCTACGGTTTTCTTCAATATACATTTTTATGATTTCACCTTGGATTTGATTTTGTCCCTCCATGACAATGGGGTTATCCTCCATGGTGAGGAGATCAGCTTGGGCATCATAGGTAGCTTTGCCGCAGGTCCCTGATCTATCGGGCTCAGCCTTCATGCGCACATTGCCCGTGGCAATAATTTTTTTAATGGAGCTTTGTTGATCTCCAAAAGCTTGGCCAGAGTTGGTGGCCCTGGGTTGTTGTTCCAAGAGCACGGTCAAAGCATCGCACCATAACTGGATATCCTGACGAAGGACATAGACATCACCAGTAAAAACAACCTGGTCATTTTTTTGTGAATAACTCATGGCATTGGCAGTAATTTTTATGGGGATTGTCTCTGCGGCCCATGCAGGCAAAGTACAGAGAAATATCAATAAAAAGAACAAGATTCGCATAGTACACCTATTTTTAGTTGAGGATGACCTGGACATTACCAGCAGCATCCACATCTCCTGTTTCAAGATAATAAATCATGGTATTTGAGGTTGCCTGAATGGCTGGCCCGGTCATTTCAACGTCTTCCCTTAAGGTCAAAGTGTGGCTTGCACCATCATAGTCAAGGGTCTGAGAACAAAGGTCATACTCGTCTCGTTTAATATGAACTCCCCCCCACATGCGGGCTTGATCTTTTTTTTGCCACACTTGCCCGTGGGGAGCATCAACATAGACAGGAATGGTATCATTGCCCCAATAGGTGATCGTGGGCGAGTCAAGAACAAGGTTATCTTCAGTTTCAGCATAATTGGCACTTTTGGCCTGAAGATTCCATAGTTTTACTCCATCTCGTCCCTGATTTAAGGTGATACCTTCCAAACTCAAATCCACAGAAATATCCTGGGGGATACTTCGCTGTAACCGTTCTGGCCACAACACATATTTGCCCAGCAAGAAGAGACCAATAAGCAAGATAAGGGCCAGACCTCCTGAAAGTACATGTTTCATCCTTGTAACCAGTTCTGCCAGAGAGCCTCAAAAGTTCCTTGAGCACGAAGAATAAAATCTATGGTTTCACGCACAGCCCCTTGTCCACCCATGGCTGTGGTGACCCAGGCTGCCAGCTGAAGAATTTCCGGGCGAGCATTGGCCACAGCCACGGGAAAGCCAACCTTGGACATGGGGGTAGCATCCACCCAGTCGTCACCAACATAGGCCATTTCCTCAAGAGCAATTCCTGTTGTTGTGACCAGATCGTGTAAGATTGGCATCTTGCGTAGATAGCCAGGAAAGTAGTGGGTAATTCCGAGTTCTGTAACGCGTTGGGCAACAGCTGGAGAATCAAGACCAGTGATGACCGCAAATTGAAGACCAGTGCTGGCCGCCATTTTAATGCCCAAACCATCCTGAACATGAAAACGTTTCATGCTTTGTCCAGTGCGGTCGTAATAAAGACCTCCGTCAGTTAAAACACCATCTACATCCAAGATAATGAGTTTGACCTGACCAGCCAAGTATTCAGCCTGCATGGGTAATGCTCCAAATGGCCAAGAGTTCTGCTAATAAGGCTCTGGTTTTGGCCAAGGGCCAGGAGTTGGGGCCATCGCAAAGAGCCTGATCTGGATCAGGATGGATTTCCATGAAAATCCCCTGACAGCCACAAGCTACAGCTGCTCGAGCCAGGTGGGGAACAAATTCACGTTGGCCTCCAGAGGATGAACCCTGACCCCCTGGTAATTGCACAGAATGGGTAGCATCAAAGATAATGGGACAACCGAATTCCTTCATAAGAATTAAGGAGCGAAAATCGACCACAAGATTGTTGTAACCAAACATGGAGCCCCGTTCTGTGAGCCAGATGCGATCAAATCCAGCTGAGCGAATTTTTTCTACAGGTCCACGCATGTCCCAAGGGGCCATGAATTGGCCTTTTTTGATATTGACTATTTTTCCAGTTTGAGCGGCTTCGAGAAGAAGGTTTGTTTGTCGGCACAAAAAGGCTGGAATTTGTAGTACGTCTGCAACTTGGGCCACAATAGCTGCTTGGTGTGGCTCATGAATGTCCGTAATTATAGGTAGTCCAGTTCGACTTTTTATTTGGGCCAGCCAGTCTAAACCCTGATCAAGGCCTGGTCCACGAAAACTTTCTCCCGAGGTACGGTTGGCCTTGTCATAAGAGCTTTTGAAGATAATCGGCAAACCCAGATCTTGGCTTATGGTTTGTAATTCCAGGGCCACAGTCATGCTTGTATCCAAGCTTTCCAGGACACATGGACCAGCAATGAGAAAAGGTTGGTTTAAGATCAAAGGCATGTTGGTGTGCATAATTTACCTGGAAGATTTGAATGCTATGGCTGCGTGAATAAAATCTTGAAAAAGAGGGTGTGGAGCCATGGGTTTGGAGGTAAATTCAGGGTGAAATTGGCAGCCTACAAACCAGGGATGATCTTTGGCTTCCACAATTTCTGCCAAGCTTTTATCTGGAGAAAGGCCGCTTAAAACAAGACCAGCCTCTTCAAGACGATCTCGATAGTCCATGTTAAACTCATAACGATGGCGATGTCGCTCCATGATTTCGTGCACTTGGTAGGCAGCAAATGCTTTGGTATCTGGTTGAATAACACAAGGATAAGCACCTAGGCGCATGGTGCCTCCCTTTTGACTTTGTGCATCGCGGCGTTGGACACAGTTTGCACGAAAGTCAAACCATTCGTTCATCAGGTATATCACGGGATCCGGTGTGGTCAGGTCAAATTCTTCAGAATTGGCTTTGGGTAAACCCAAAACATTACGGGCATATTCAATGACCATGCACTGCATACCCAAACAAATACCAAAAGCAGGGATTTTATTTACTCGAGCGTAGGTAATGGCAGCAATTTTTCCATCTACTCCTCGAATTCCAAATCCCCCAGGCACCAGTACGCCATGGACTTGGGCCAGCTTGTCCTGAGCATTGTCCGCAGTTATGTCTTCAGCATTAATATACACAAAGTTGATCCCAGCGTCATTGGCCACTCCTCCGTGGGTCAGGGCTTCATGGAGACTTTTGTAGGCTTCTCTAAAATCTACATATTTCCCTACAATAGCAATGCTTACTTGGGTTTGAGGATGATGAAGGCTGTGCACCAGATCTTGCCAGCGTTGCAAGTCGGGATTTTTGGCAGCCAAACGTAACAAAATGGCAATTTTTTGATCTACACCTTCATTATAAAGAGTTAAAGGCAGCTCATAAATATGGTTGACATCAATGGCCGTAAAGACTGCGTCCTTATCCACATTGCAAAATAATGCGATTTTACGTTTGATGTCTTCATCAAGATCAATCTCAGATCGGCAAAGAATTATGTCAGGCTGAATACCCAGGCTGCGTAATTCCTTGACCGAATGCTGCGTGGGTTTGGTTTTAACCTCCCCGGCGGCCTTGATGTAGGGCACGAGGGTGAGGTGGATATACAAGACGTTTTCTTTGCCCAGATCGGCACGAAGCTGACGAATAGCTTCTAAAAAGGGCAGTCCTTCAATATCCCCAACCGTGCCACCAATTTCCACCAAAGCCACATCCAAGTCCTCATGCGCCAAGGAGAGGATTGCATTTTTGATCTCATCCGTAACATGGGGAATGACTTGAACCGTACCTCCCAAATAATCGCCACGACGCTCTTTGGTGATAACGCTATTGTAGATACGCCCTGAGGTGTAGTTATTGTTTTGGCTCAGGTGGATGTCCAGATAGCGTTCGTAATGACCAAGATCCAGGTCGGTTTCTGCTCCATCATCAGTGACATAGACTTCTCCATGTTGGAAGGGGTTCATTGTCCCTGGGTCGACATTAATATACGGGTCTAGCTTTTGAATGGTTACAGTAAGGCCGCGTGCTTTGAGCAGGGCAGCAATGGAAGCTGCAGCAAGGCCTTTTCCTAATGAGGACAAAACTCCACCAGTCACAAAAATAAATTTTGTTGTCATTGTTATCTCTTGGGCTGAATTTCAGCAAAATATTTGGCTATATTTTTGAAAAAACATTGTCTGTCATAATGATACCAAGGCATGAGTGGCAATTTTTATTACTGTCCAAGCTTGTTGAAGTTCATTACTCGACACGCACATATGGGCACTACAAACGCACGAATGTACATATCAGAAACAGCTTCGAGTGCAAACAATCATTCAGGGTGTAATTTCAGGCTTGCGCCAGATTTATTCGAACTGTAGAAGTCAATGTGTTCGAGTTACTTGAAATTGTCATAATAAATATTGTGGAGGAAAAATGGTCCAGGTCAACACATTAGTCATTACTGGGCATGGGATAAGTTGTGAGCGAGAGAGTGCCTTTGCAGCTGAGATGGCCGGCTCAGATCGCACTACGATTGCCTTTTTTTCTGACCTTGTGGCCAGTAAGATTGTATTATCCAATTATAATTTGATCATTTTCCCCGGCGGTTTTCTTGACGGTGACGACTTGGGTGCAGCCCACACTGCGGCCCATCGTTGGCAACTGTCACAATCCAGCTCTGGCCGCTTGCTGATTGATGATCTGCGAAGTTTTGTCGATGATGAAAAGTTGATTTTGGGAATTGGCAATGGATTTCAGTTACTCCTTAAACTTGGACTTTTGCCAGCCCTTAATGGTCAGTACTTCACCCAACAAGGGGTCATGAGTCCGAACGATTCAGCATTATTTGAAGATCGTTGGGTTACGCTGAAGGTAAATCCTGCAAGTCCATGTGTGTTTACCCAAGGTCTTGACTATCTATACTTGCCTGTACGCCATGCTGAAGGGAAATTTGTGCCTCTGGATGAACAAATCCTTACTCAGCTGCAGACACAAAATTTGATTACCTTACAATATGCAGATTCCCAAACCCTTGAGGTTACCCAGGCTTATCCAGCTAACCCCAGTGGTTCGCCCTTAGGTATTGCCGGCTTGACGGATTCATCAGGTCGAATTTTGGGGCTTATGCCTCATCCTGAGGCCTACACACATCTGACCAACCATCCGCGTTGGACCAGGGGAGAAACAGCAACTTTGGGAACAGTCTTGTTGCAAAAGGGTGTTGAGTATCTCAGAAGCAAAAAGTGATCCTCATGAGGAAGTGTTTTTTTATGACCAAGCAAAGCAAGGCGTGTTGACAGGGATTTCATGAGTTTTTACGATAATAATTTGGCTACACCAGATATGGATGTTCTTATGGCCTGGGAGCCACTTATGCACGAGGCACTTTTGAGTGCTCAGCGAGCTGAAGATCAAGGTGATGTTCCGGTGGGTGCGGTGGTAGTCAATGATTGTGGACGTATTTTGGGTCGTGGTGAAAACAGAACTATTTTTAACAATGATCCCACAGCACATGCTGAAATTTTGGCCATTCGCGAGGCCTGTAGGGCCGTAGAGAATTATCGTTTGCCTGGAGCAGTATTGGTGGTGACCCTGGAACCATGTATGATGTGTTTGGGAGCAATTATTCAGGCCAGGCTGGCAGGGGTAGTTTTTGCAGCCGCAGATCCTAAAGCAGGGTGCTTGAGCAGTCAGATTAAGGGGAATGAACTGTCTTGGAGTAACCACCGTTTCTGGGTGCTCCAGGGGGTATTGGAAAAAACTTGCAGTTCCATGTTAAGTAGTTTTTTTCAACGTCGTCGCTGTGAACAGAAATCTTTAAAAAAACTTGTGGAGAGGTAGCGAAGTCCGGTTGTAACGCGCCCGACTCGAAATCGGGTTGGCGGTTCATCCCGCCACGTGGGTTCGAATCCCACCCTCTCCGCCATTTTGTTATTCTAT
>JAAYGN010000140.1 GCA_012727715.1 Desulfovibrionales bacterium
CACTCGGGACGGGCTAAAGCCCGCCCCTTAACCAAGCGTTCCCGGCGCTCACTTCGTTCGTGCCTTGTACCTCGGCGCGAAGCGCGCCTCGGAACAAGGCACTTCACCTGCCGGCTCGTCCGTCAAGCCTGCGGCTTGCCGTCCGCTCCGCAGGTGAGCGCCGCGATTAGCCCGTATAAGATAAGGAGATGGAATGAAAAAAGCACTCGTCACCATACTTTTAATTTTTATTACCGCATCAGCAAATGCAGAAACTTTTGACATTGGAGGTAAAGACCTTGTTATTCCCTCACCACAAGGATATTCGCGCGTCACTCAAGAGATGAACGCTGTTTATCGGTTGAGTTTGCAGATGGCAGATCTGAAAAACGATCAATTGGCATATTACATCTCAGATTCTGATACTCCAATGGCATTGAATGGTGAAATACCCACATTGGAACGGACTTTTCTCCTCAAGGTAAATAAACAATTAAAGAATATGGTTGTTGGCTCGAAAGACTTTGCAGAACTAAAGAATATGACCAAACGTCAGAACAAGGAGCTTTTCGAATCAGTCAAATCCCAAGTTCCAGGCCTTATGAAAGACACAAGTGAAGGAATCAGCAAAGAATTTAATGTCGATTTCGCCATGCAGATATCCCAAATGATTCCATTTGATCCCCACTATGAAGCAGATAATGCGCTATCTTATTCTATGTACATCAATTATGGGGTTACAACAGAAGGAACAAAAGAAGAGTCGATTGTATCCGCAACAGCTACATACGTTAACGTCGCGTGAAAAGTCCTGTTCCTATATTGTTACGGTCCTAAAGATGATTTAGAATGGACACGAAGCGCTTCGAAAAAATGGGCTGAACAAGTCATGAATATCAACGCTCAGCCCCCTGCAAAATCGTCGGGTGGCCGTGGTCTGGACTGGAACAAGGTCATTGAAAAGGGAATTGTCGGGGCCGTATCGGGTGGATTAATTGCATTGATAATTGGAGTTCTATCTATCTTTAGGAAAAAGAAAAAGGGCTAACAAGGCTTTTGCAGCGGAGCGCAAAAAGCCGCGCCCGCTGAAAAGCAGCGTTATATCTTTAATGTCACAAAGGAGGCAATATGTTTGGTGCTGAGTACAGTAGGATGAAGTTCTGGTTAATAAATATACCAGTTTTTTTGTTTGGCGCATTTGCTATTGGTGTAACCAAAACTGTGAGCGTAGAAGCGAATGCAATAATTTCATTAATTATTCTTGTGGTTCTTATACATATTTTGGCAAACCGTATTAGAGGTTTCGGAAGTAATCCTTGGCTTGCACTGTTGGCCATTATACCGGTTGTGGGTCTGTTCCAAGCTTTTTATTATGGGTGTAAAAAATCTGTAAACTCATCTAAAGATGCAACATAACAAGCCAATGCAGCGGACGCGGTAACCGCGCCGCTGATTTTCGGTGTTAGAAATCATAAGGAGCAATGAATGACCGTAAATACGCACCTCGTAGATTTGGCAAGTGATCTTGTCTTATCCAGTACCGAAAAAACAAGCATTACGACATCTATTAATACCCTATCACTGCGGCTTGATTCGTATTTTTGTAATGGAATAAAAGGACATTTTCAATTCGGTTCAAATTCTCGAGGTACAATTTTGCCTCGCAAGGCTGATAGTAACTCTGACATTGATTACATGGTAGTTTTTGATACATCCGATGGGCAGAAAAAACCACAAACATACCTTGATCGACTTAAAACTTTTGCTGAAAAAAAGTACTCGACTTCTGAAATATCTCAATCCAGTCCTACAATAGTGCTGTCGTTAAACCATATTAAATTTGAACTCGTGCCCGCTATAAACAACTATGGGTATCAGATTCCATCACCTGCATCATCATGGTCAGAGTGGATGTCAACAGATCCATCAGCAGCAAACAAAGCGATAATGGACAAAAATGCTGCTGAGAATTATCAAATTAAACCATTGGTTCGGTTAATAAAGTATTGGAATGCAAAACAGGGGCATCCATTTGCTTCGTTTGATATCGAGCAATACATAGTGAACAAATACTACTGGTCATGCGTATCGTTGAAAAATTATTTTTATGCGTTCTGGGAAGGTTTTAGCTGTACGTATGATACTGCCCAGTACATTAAAGACAAAGTAGAAAGAGCCCAAAAATATGCCGCGACAGCTAAACAGTATGAAGCAGACAACATGCCAGCATCGGCTGAGTTAGAGATAAAGAAGATTGTACCATTATTATGAGCCCGGAAAATACTAAAAGAATTGATGAGGTTTCACGATATTATCGCCCCGCAGCTAAGCTAGAGCTTATCGGGGCAATCCTTTTTTGGATAAATGCATCGCTTTCTTTAAGTATTCTTTTCTCAGAAATACTGCCCTCATTATTGCAGAGCTTAATTCCGTCAGTGTTCATTGCGTCTGTTTTGATTCAGTTTGTAGTTTCTCAAATAAATAGATTTTACTTAATTCCAAAAGCTGAAAGAATGAGAAGAGAACAAATGCTCTCAGATGCATTTGGGGCGCCTCTTTCGCACGATAAAACTTCACTGTATTACAACAATGCTTATTCGCCATCAGTAAAGCGACTTGGTGCAAATACAATGGAGAATTCACTGTTTAGCTCAGAAGTGGCTGCAAAAATGCTAGTCTCGAAGAGATTATTAGTAGGTATTTATCTTGTTGTCTGGGTGTTGGTATTTTCTTCACGAGAGATTGATCTAGATGTGATTATATGGATAACACAAATAGTTTTTTCGGGTGAAATCATTGTCCAGTGGTTGAATCTAGAGGTTTTGCGCTTTCGCCAAGAACGCACGTATGAAAAACTACATGCCCACTTTCTCCATGAGATTGGTGGTGATTCACAAAGAGCTATCGCCACAATCTTGGATTCATTTGTCGCATATGAGGCTGCAAAATCATCGGCCTCTTATCTGCTTTCAACAAAAGTATTTAACGAACTCAATCCTGAGCTTACAAAAAAATGGGAACAGGTGCGTAGTGATTTGAAAATGAATTTCTAACAATCGCATGCAGTCGGACAAAATTGCTGCGCTACGCTTGCAATTTTTCCGCTGATGCGAAACGTTAGGCTCCACAGCCAAACATGAAAACTGACTTGAGAATTTTCCTTGTCCTTTTTTTATTACTTGCAGTCCCAATGACTGCTTACGCCACTGACTACGATGTGGACAGAAAGAAAAACAAATTGCCCAGCTTCAAGACGGTCTGTGGCTGTCTATCCCCAGATATCCAATTCTTGCCGGACAAGGTTGGCAGCAATATCCTTACTGTCGGGCTTGTATTCTCCAGCTTCAATCTGAGCCTTGATCTTGGCCACCACATCCTGGCGGATATCATCACCTTCATGAGCAGCTTTAATGATATTGGCCTGGAGTCGCCCTTCATCTGAGATGGAAATTTTGTCAGTGCCGCTTTCTACAGGAGCATTTTTGTGGGCTTCCTTTTTTTGTTGTTCCAAGTGCTCAAGGCGCTGGGACTCGTAGCCACCAAAGACGTTAATTTTGTTAATGGTCATCTCCACTCCCGCTGGTTGAGGCCAGCTTAGATATTTTCTCTCTCATTTTGAATTTACATAACTTACAACATGGTTTCATCAACCCTGGTCAGGGTAATTTCCCACAAGCGACGCATAAAAACGTCCTTTTCGCCATTGGTTATGGTGGCTACTCCAGAGTCAGTTTTTTTCAGTATTTGCAGCCCAGTTCCGTCCGAGGGATAGCGAAAAAGCAGATCAGAACCAAATTCTTTGCCCAATTGCTGCCTAATTTCATGAACAATGGGATTGGCATTGTCTGAACCGATGAGGTTATCAACGATCTCATGGGCAATTTTCTCTACCAATTGGCGTCGTTTAGCCTCTTGAGAAATAGAAACAGAGTCCCCCTGGCCAGCGTGGTCCATATATTTTTTGAACCTGGCAATGCGCCGTCCTACATCTTGGTGCTGATCATACGTACGCACCACGGCTTTTACAA
>JAAYGN010000141.1 GCA_012727715.1 Desulfovibrionales bacterium
GTATAAGGCTTGCAGGGCTGCTAAGTCCTAAGCTTAACGACAGGATTGTGAATAAGTTCATAGATAATGCAATTAATGAACAAGATTTAAAAATTGTTGGTGGTACACAACAATTTGCCTATTTAGATATACGAGACGCAGCTTCAGGTATTATTGCGCTCCTTGCGGTTCCTGCCGAAAAATGGAAGCCTGTTTATAACTTGGGCTATCTAAGAAGTTACTCCATCCAGGAGATTGCCAATATTGTTAAAATTGTTGGAAAAGAATTCAACTTATTCGTAAAAATAATAAAAGAGACGTCAGATGTTTCATCATTCGCAGAACTGGACTCTACTTTGTTTTATCATGACACAAACTGGCAGCCAAAATATAACATGGAAGCAATGGTAAGAAATATTTTTGAGAACAGACTCAGAGGTAAAATTAACTAGATGGATATTTGTCGAGCAAAACAAGTGATCTGATATGGAATTGCAACTGTAATGCCCCAAAAGTTAGTAGCATTTTACGCCATGACTATTGTGCAAATTTTTTCTGTTATATAATTTGTTATTTTATAACGTTACCTGTCCAGACATATTTAATCACAGCTTTTGCGTGAAAAATTAATGTTTGGATCTGTTTATAACGACTATTACGTAAAAAATAAGAAAAATATGCAGGAACTTAGAACAGAAGAAGAAATTATTGCTTTATGGCAAGGCGATATTAAAAAACCCAAAGTAAGTATTAAATGTATCACCTATAATCATGAAAAATATATTGAGGATGCTTTAGAGGGTTTTTTAATCCAGGAAACTGATTTTCCTTTTGAAATTTGTATTCATGACGACGCATCCACAGATAAAACAGCGGACATTATTCGTAAATATGAAAAAGCCTATCCAAGAATTTTTAAAACAATTTACCAGGTAGAAAATCAGTATTCTCAAGGAAATAGTCCAGGCCATATTGTAAATAAAATATGTAAAGGTGAATATATAGCTGTTTGTGAGGGGGACGATTATTGGGTTGATCCAAAAAAACTGAGGATACAGGTTCAATATCTTGATGCGCATCCAGAGATAGTGATATCAAGTTTTGATGCTATTATCATTGATGAGCAGGGCAGAATGGTTAGTAAATCTAAATTACCTGATGTACATAAGCGTGATTATGCATCAGAGGAGCTTATTCAAGGTAAAGCTTGGTTACTGACTTTAAACTGGATGCATAAAAATATTGATGTGGGGGGTATTCCTGAGCGCCATAACGTATTAAATGGTGATACTTTTTTGACTTCTCTCTTAGGGCAACATGGTGGTAGTCATCACCATACAGATATACAGTCTTCTGTATATAGGATGCATAAAGGTGGAATTTGGTCTTCTTTGGATAAAATCAACAAAATTGATGCGCAGCTTAATACATATTTTTGGATGTACAGTTACTATAAACGTATAGGAAAGGAAAAGTATGCTCAAGAGTATTTGAAGAAATATAGACAAAAGTTTGCTGATAGATTTACCTTTTTTGAAGTTTTAGGTATTTTTTTGTGGGTAATAAAGAAAAATGCTAGAAAATTATTAGGTGACAGTCTTTATGGAAAACTAAAAAAAATAGTTGGCAGATAAGGTAGCTGTTACAGTTTGTGATCATTTCCGTTGATCAGACGTGTTCGACAATCACTTTGTCTTGCATGCTTGGTCAATTAATTAACGAATATGTTGTGTTTTACATATTGGGTTATGGGTTGGGGACAATCGTCCAGTTTTATTGCCCTTCCAAGGACGTTCTATGCTGGAAATAAATATCTTTCATGCTGGTATAATGGTCAAAGGATTCTTCCTTAATTGTTTCATACGTGGGGAGTTGGGCTGACAAAGCATTGGTTTTATCATGCCCAGTTAGAGAATACTGCACAGCATCGGGCTGGACCCAAAATAAAGGATGCACAACAGCATCAGCCACCAGGCCAACTGTATCACGTAAAGATGATGGACCTAGCAGTGGCAAGACCACATAGCTTCCATGACCCATTCCATAAAAGGCCAGGGTTTGTCCAAAATCTTCAGGGGAAGATTGCAAGCTAGGCATATCGTGAGTGATGTGGAATAAGCCTCCAACACCAAAAAGCGTGTTCAAGGCAAAGGAGGCAGTTTCTTTATAGACCTTGTCGAACTTGAATTGCAGCAGGGCATTGATGAGACGAACAGGATAGCCCAAGTTGCGATAGAAATTACCAAAACCACGACGAACATCTGGTGGGAAAAAACCTGTATACACAGTATTTATGGGCTTAAAAACATAGGAGATAACGCCATCATTAAAGGAGAAAAATGCACGATTAACTCCCTCCAAACCATCAGGCTGCTTACTTTCTTCCAGGTATTCATCGTCGAGATATTCATCATCTAGGTACTCGGCATCCTCAAGATTATTGTCAGCAGACGTAAATTGTTCCTGCATGGGCAAAGTAGGCTCAGGGCGTGTCTTTTTTCCAGCGCAGCCTTGGAAGATGAAGAGGCCAAGGGTCACAATGAGGATCAGGTTAGCCTTGTTCATTAATTTTTTCCTTCAAGATGGCCATGAGTTGATCGGGGGACTTGGTTTGCAAAATACTTTGGAATTGGGAGCGATAGTTTTTAACCAAGCTCACATTTTCCACGGCAATATCATATACTTTCCAGGTTCCGGAGCGTTTGGTCAGGTAATAAAAAACAGGTACGTGCAGCTCGGGCGAGGTTAAGGTAGTATGCACTTCAGCCAGGATCTCGGATTTTAAGATTTCCTGATCAAAAATTACCCGCTCATTATTGTACGTAATGGATCTTTTTAAGTACACGCTTTTAAGCAGTTGCACAAAAATTTTCTGAAACTCCAGCCGTTGGTCCTGGGTAAAGGTGCGCCAATATTGTCCCAGGGCACGCTTGGAGAGTTCCGGGACATCAAAAAAATCATCAGCCATGGCAGAAATCTGATCCATTTGTGCGTCACTTATGGTTTCTCCACTATGGGCTGGATCTGTCAGAATGGCGATCACTGCATCCACATTGCCGCGAATATAATCCGTGGGGGACATGGTGTGCGCCAAAGCCAAAGCTGGTACGAGTAAAAAAGCGAGAATATATCTCATTTATCTATACTTCCAAAAAGATATTTTGAAATCATTTCCTCAATATCAATAGCTGCCTGGGTGTCCATGATCACATCACCGTGTTTCAGGTACTCGTCATCTCCACCAGGAATGATATTGATATACTTGTCTCCAATCAACCCACTGGTTTTAATGGCCGCAGTGGAATCTTCAGGTATAGAAATGTTTTTTTGGATTTGCATGGTCACCACTGCTTGGTACAAGGTATGATCTAAGGTTATGTCAGTGACTTTACCCACATAGACTCCGGATATTTCTACATTGCTACCGGTGTTAAGGCCATTGGCCGCTGTGAATTTGGCTTGAACCATGTAGTAGGCACTGGAAAAAAATGTTGTATTGGCCAGGGTCATGGCTAAATACGCAGTGCATCCAAGACCTACAATAATGAAAAGACCTATGGACAGATACAGTGGAGTAGTATTTTTTTTCATACGCATTGCCTAGAGGTTAGTCGTTGCTTTAGAGCTAAAAGGGGGTCTGTATTTGCAGAGCCAACAAGCCCGCGAATTTGGACACATAAATGATTGGCTTGACAAAATTGTTGAATGCCAGGGGTTGTAAAAAAATCTGTCAATTGTTCTTGGGTGGTTGTAATCCACTCTTTGTCTTTGTTTTTGGCAACAAGAACCAAAACTTCTTGAGAAAAGAGTCCTGCACACACATCTGCGCTTAATTTATCCTGTAAAAACTTGGCAAAATTTTTAATAAATACATGTCCCAAAAGATGGCCTTTGAAATCCACAAGCTTACGTAATCCTTTCATCTCAACGCTGACCATATGCATGGGAGTACTTTTTTCAGTTGACCATGTTGTTATTTTTTGTCTTAGGGCAATGCGATTGAGAAGTTTGGTCAAGTCGTCCACCAACATCTCATGGCCATGGGTATAGACAAAGAGTTCTGGGTTGTCCGACTGGTCAAGAGCCACCGGACTGCCAGAAAAAATAATTTTGCCATGATCAATAATGTTGACAGTATGGGCAATATAAAAAATATCAGGAATATCGTGGGTAATGATTACGGCCGTGAAGTTAAATTTTTCATGGTAGCGGTGAATCATGGAGAACACTGTCTTTTTTCTGATGGGATCAAGGCCTGTAGTCGGTTCATCAAAAAAAATGATCTCCGGATTGGTAATCAATGCCCTGGCCAAAGCCACACGTTTTTGCATACCCCCGGAAATATTTTTGGGGTAGAGATGCGCCACTTCGTCCAGCTCAAGTTGCTCAATGCGGGTTTGGACTCTGTCGATAATTTCTTTTTTGGGCAGGCGATATTTTTCCCGTAAAGGTAAAGCAATATTTTCAAATACCGTGAGGGAGTCAAACAGAGCATTATGCTGAAACATATAGCTACAGCGGTCCTTGATAGCAGAAAACTCCCTGGCAGTAATTTGCGAATAGGCTTTGCCATCAAAAATAATATCACCACTGTCAGGTTGAATCAGCCCAATAATATGTTTGACCAGCACACTTTTTCCCACACCACTTTTACCAATAATAGCGGTGATTTTATGGCGATGGATGTCCAGAGAGGCCTGGTCAAGGATAACTCGATCTCCAAAGGCCTTGGTCAGATTTTGAATTTGAATCAGTGGTTCGTGCATGGGTTACATCAAAAAAGAAGTAATAATATAGTCAGCAATTAATACATAGACACAAGATTGGACTACAGCTGAAGTTGTGGAGTTGCTGACTCCTTGAGCGCCAGCGCTATCTCTGTTTTGGTGGGTATAATATCCACAATAACAAGAGATGGTCATGACAATAAAAGCAAAAACAAAGGATTTGATAAAGCCGCCAGTAACATCTTCAACCATCAAGCTTGACTGTACCTTGCTAAAAAAAATTCCAGACCTGGAGCTTAAGAGTGTGGAGGCAAAATATCCCCCCAAAATACCCACGCAATCAAAAATAGCTGTTAAAAGGGGGAAGCAGATAAATCCAGCAATGACTTTGGGAGTGACCAGATAACGGATCGGATTGATGTTCATGGTTTCCAGGGCGTCAATTTGCTCGGAAATGCGCATAATACCAATCTCGGCACTAATACTTGAACCGGCGCGGCCAATGAGCATAATGGCTGTGAGGACGGGTCCCAGCTCACGTACCAATGATAGCGCTACGGCTACTCCCAGCATTCCTTCCGCACTGAACTTGATCAGGGTGTAATGGCCCTGAAGTCCTAGAACCATGCCGGTAAAAAAAGCCACCAAGACAATAATATTTAAGGATTTAAAGCCGATAAAATAAATATTATAGAGAATTTTTTGCCAAAGAGTGCGTAAATAAACGGCATTGGCCAGGGCGGACAAGGAAAATACTCCCCATTGCCCAGTACTTTTGAGCACTCCTAGGGATAATTCTCCCAGAAAAATGGGTAGGGCAAAAATTTTTTTCATGTGTTGGTTACACCAAAAAGAACATTGGTAAAATGTTCAATAGCATAGGCTACAGCACTATTGTTATTGTCCGGGGTACGATGATATTTTGGACTATAAGTGAGAAATGCGTTTTCAACAACATAAGGCAGATGCACCAAATTAAGCATATCTTGGTCATTATGATCATTGCCAATGGCTGCGGTCAAGACATGGTCAAGACCATGGTGGGTGAGAATGTGTAAAATTCCATGAGCTTTAGAGACTTGCGGAGCAAAAATTTCAATCCACAAAGACTGGTCATCCAGGGGTGAAGTTGCCCTGATCACACTTAAATGGGCATACGCCTGAACAATATGTGCATAGACATCCAATTGGTGTGCTTGCAAAACGACCAGTATTTGTGAGGCCGCATCAGATTTTTGCCCTGCAATAAACTCACGTCCCCAAGCAGGGTAAAGATTAAGTCTGCGCTCAAAGTCCTCATTGTATGTATGGGATCTATGATATGCAAAGCTTTGATTATCTGGGAAGCTGTCATGGATCATAAAATTGACATTTAAGTCCAGTAAAAACTTGCTGATGGTCTTGGTATCATCTGGAGACAGGGTTGCAGCTTTAAGCACTTTTCCTGTGGTCCACTCCAATACATGACTTCCTGTGGAGGCAATAAGGTAATCCATGGGAAAATTTTCAGGTAAACAAGCACGTGTAGAATACAAAGAGCGCCCAGTGGCAATGATGCGCAAAATTTGTTTGTCCCCCAACGTGGCTAATGCCCTGTGATCTTGCAAGGAAATTTTTTTGGAATCATTAAGCAAGGTTCCGTCCAGATCACTGACAAAAACTCCAGAATAGCCCTTGGTATTCATATTAATTCATAGCTGCTTATGGCCACAGGTGCGTTCAAGTTCGGCAGAACCCGTTCTATAAGCACTCCTTCACGTTCAGGGAAGTTATGCCCAAAAGTTGTGCGAATGGCCATGGAGACAAATTGAACGGCACGGTCTAAAGAAAGGGGCAAAGAATCGCCCTGCAGCAAAGAACCGGTTATGACACTGGTAAAAATATCTCCTGTGCCAGGATAGTAGGCCGGAATATATGGACAGGTCACCTTCCAATAGCGATCAAAGTTTTGGTCATAAGCGATCACTGAAGTCCCATGACTGAGATTCTCAGGCACACTGGTAATAATAACCCAACGTGGCCCCAGGGACGAGAGTTCTTTGGTCCAGTGTTTGATTTTTTGCGGAGCTTGGTGAGCGGTTAAGGACTTTTTATTGAGTAAAAATTCTGCCTCGGTAATGTTGGGGGTAATAACATCAGCATAGGATATGAGCTCGCGCATTCCTTCAATCATGGAAAAATCCATGGTGTCATAGAGCTGGCCATCATCACCCAGCACGGGGTCTATCACTGTTAGTGTCGTTTCTTTTTTAAAGTAGAGGATGAAGTCTTTAACAATATCAATTTGTTCATGAGAGCCAAGAAAACCAGAGTAAATACCAGCAAAAGATAGAGCTAGTTTTTGCCAATGGATAAAAATCTGACGCATGTCCTGGGTCAGGTCGCGAAAATGGAAATCGGTAAAGCCTCCAGTATGGGTGGAAAGAATGGCTGTGGGCATGCTGCATACTTGAATGCCCATGGTTGATAGAATGGGAATTGCTGCAGCAAGGGATCCTCCTCCAAAACCAGAGAGATCATGAATGGCAGCTACACGCTGGATAACAGAATGCAATGTTAAAGCTCCATTCTACTTCAAAGCTTTGACCTTAAAAGTAAACTAATGATTGCACTGCAAAGTCGAACACGACCTGTGGCTATTCGTTGAGACAATCCAAAAGACCTTTTCCGGCCTTAAAGAAAGGCATACGTTTGGGCTTAACTTGAACTGGCTCGCCAGTTTTGGGGTTGCGGCCAAGATAGCCATCATATTGCTTGACTTTAAAACTTCCAAAACCACGTATTTCAATTCGATCGCCACGTAAGAGGGCTTCACGCATGGAGTCAAAAAATCCATCAACAATTTTCGAAGCTTCTTCAGTGGAGATGTTGATTTTGTCAGCAAGGGCCTGGACAAGTTCACTTTTGTTCATGCTGTACTCCCAATTAAGGTTAGTGGTGCCTGCTGGCCTTGCGTTAGAACAGAACAAACAATGCCAGCAGTGCGTTGACAATTAAAGCTCATAGTTGTTTGCATTTTTTTTAATAAAAATCAACAAACGCAGTACATTATTCTTAAATGTTTTACTTGGAAATTTGTTTTCAGAAAAATCTTCCAAGTCGGCTTGGTGGTGCTTTTTAAAATAAAAATATCTTGTTTCCAAACTATTACAAGTAGTAATTTTAAAAGACAATTACCTTGGTGCAAAAATATTGAAATTTTATTTTTCGAAAAATATTTTGTTTGCCATCCGCATGAGCATTGAAACAATCTATGGAGAGGAACTCCTGGGTTTTTTGGAGACTGATTGAGAAGTATTTTTTTGTTTTTTGACTGGTAATTGTGGCCGTGCTTTCTTCATTTTTATGTGATCTTTATTGGGACCAGGAATGAGTATTTTGTGTTGTTTTAGTCGTTCCCGATCTGACTGGGCCACATAAATGGGATGTCCTTTGGGGGTAATACGTGCATAGTACATGGCTGTGGCCACTGCGCCTGGAATAGGGATAAAACATTGCACTTGCTTAGGTGACCAGCCTCGATTTTGCAGCCATTGGGCCAAGTGCTGCATGTCTTCGTCCTTGGTACCTGGAAAGGCACTCATTAAATATGGGACAACAAATTGCTTTTTTCCAGCCTGGGCTGAGACTTGGCTGAATAAATGTAAAAAATTCTCAAAAAGAGCATGACCAGGTTTACGCATAAGGCGTAAAATATGGTCACAGATATGTTCGGGAGCAATTTTGAGTTGTCCGCCCACAAACTCTTCCAGATAGCTGGACAGGGTTTTTTTATCTTTTAATGCCAGATCAAAGCGCACCCCGCTGGCAACTCGTACTCCACGCACTTTGGAGACTTGGCGCACTCCTCTGAGTAAGTCCAGGTGGTCTTTGTGGTTCATTTGAAAATGCGGGCAGAGACTTGGGGTCATACAACTGGACCGAGAGCAGCTTTCTTGGGGGCCAGTACAGGTTGCATTCCACATATTGGCACTGGGTCCACCCACATCAGAAATAAAGCCCTTAAACTGTGAAGCTCCAGCCATGTCCTGTACTTCCTGGATAATGGATGCTTTGCTTCGGGAGGAAATATGGCGTCCTTGGTGCAAGGCCAAGGTACAAAAAGAGCAACCTCCCCCACATCCTCGATGACTGGTGACCGAGTCCTGGATCATGACTTGCGCAGGAATGGACAGCTTATAGTGGGGATGGCTTTGACGAGTATAGGGCAGGGCATAAACCCGATCCATTTCAGTGCTTGAGAGTATCCGTGCTGGTGGTTCAATAACAATGGTTCGCTGGCCAATTTTTTGTATCAGACGATTTTTTCCCTGGTGGACCTGGGCTTCCAATTGCAAGGTTGCCTGCATTAATAAAGAGCGATGAGCCAAGATTTCTTCATGGCTGGGTAAAGTACTTTCAGCTACCAGGTCATTATTTTCCATCACAGTACCGGCAATACCCTTGAGGCTTTGTCCTTGCTGCAGACGAGTAGCGATATTGATGAGGGCTCGCTCGCCCATGCCATAAACAAGGATATCGGCCTTGGCATCCAAGAGCAGGGGTTTGCGCAACGAATCAGACCAAAAATCATAGTGGGAAATGCGTCTTAAGGAAGCCTCAATACCTCCCAAAACAATGGTTAATCCTGGAAAAGCCTGGCGCAAAATATTAGTATATACAATACAAGCCCGATTGGGTCGGGTCCCGGCTCTACCCCCTGGGGTATAGGCATCGTCAGAGCGTTTTTTACGAAAGGCTGTGTAATGCGCCAACATGGAATCCATGGCTCCGGCTGAAACACCGGCAAAAAGTCGTGGTCGGCCCATGCGCAGAACATCCTCAGTGGTTGTCCAACGAGGCTGGGTAATAATTCCAGTACGAAATCCATGGGCCACCAGCACCCGGCCAAGAATAGCCATGGCAAAGGAGGGATGATCCACATAGGCATCACCACTAACGAGCAGAATATCCAATTCATCCCAGCCTAAAAGGTCCATTTCCTGGCGAGACATGGGCAAAAAATTGGGCTGGGGTAAAGATGAACAAGAAAAAAGCTGCATAACTCCACCTATAGACCTGGAAGGACACTGGAGCAAGAATCAAAAAAATCACCCCCGCATCCAGCAAGGGACTTGGGGGCGATGGGGCTTGGGCTTAAGGTATGTTCAATGAGTATTGCTTTACTTCGTTGGCACATTGCGCATCATGCCACGATGACCACCATGGTAGTATCCACGGGGCCCTTCGTCATTGTAGCCAGGGCCGTAACCACCCATGTGACGACCATAACCCATGTGTCCGCCCATGTGGCCATAACCACCTCGGCCTGGTCCATAACCATAGTGCCCGCAATCCATGGGAATATTGATGCCAATTTCCTTGTTGATCTTGGCCCGCAATATTTCCTGCTTTTCTTCCATTTGCGTGCGCAATTGTCCCATTTCCCGGATCAGAGCGGTCAAAGTCTCAGGGGAAGTAGCTGGGTTGGCAGCCAGGGTATCCAATAAGGTTTGCTTTTCCCACATGCTGGAACGCAAGGCAGCGGTATCCTTGTGGTGGGCATCAAAGAGGTTACGAACAAGTTCGTGCTTTTCTGGGGTCAATTGGTCCCAAGCCTGATAATTGCCTCCCCAACAGCCCATTCCTCGACCATAACCTGGACCTTGAGCGTAGGCAAAAGAGGTCAGCACCAGGGCCATCAGAGTGAGAAGAGTAATCATTGATTTTTTCATAGTGTCCTCCATATGTTGATGTGATGATGTCTTATAATCAAAGGCCGTGCCAAATTTTTTAATTGTAAATTGCCTTGATTTTATTAAGTTTTTACAATTTGCTTTGGCCTGTGATTATGGGAGTGGTTAAATTCTATCCAGGCAACTAGGTTAACTGATAAGAAGACGACCACTTTAGTCAAGAAGACAACAGCTTGGTGTTATTTTTATGTCGATCTTTATCGCGGGAGGTTTTTTTTTCTAGATTACGGTGCATGGCTTGAGTAAGATTGATACCGGTCTGGTTGGCAATACAGGTGAGCACAAAGAGTACGTCCGCCAGTTCATCAGCCAGGTTTTGTGCATCACCGGCTTTAAAACTTTGCTCTCCGTATTGCCTGGTCATGATTCGGGCCACTTCGCCCACCTCTTCCATGAGGATACCCAGATTGGTTAATTCAGAAAAATAACGCACACCATAGTCTTGGATCCATTGATCAATTTGAGTTTGGAGTTCTTGGATGGTCATTTTTAGCAATTATAGGGGAGTACTGCCAGCCCATCTTTGGGCTGGCAGTTATGTTTTTTTAATCAGCCAAGACAAACTTGCCGTCCTTAACCTGGACCATAACCATAGAATCAATATCCAGGCCATTATGGTCTTGGGGCGACAGGGAATAGATACCGGAAATGCCAATATACTCTTTGGTTTGCTCAATGGCGGCACGCAGAGCTTCTGCCTCGGTGCCCGCAGCTTCAATGCCACCTACAATGAGCATAAGAGCATCCCAAGCATAACCTGAATGGGTATTAATGGGAAATTGCCGGTCATAGCCCTTGTCAGTGTAGAGCTTGATAAATTCCTGGATTACAATTTTTTGTGGATCAGAGTCAGGCAGCTGGTCAGCAATAAGGAGTTTGGTGGCCGGCATACGATGACCTTCCGCAGCTTCCTGGGCCAATTCAACATATTTGGGGTCAGGTAGCCCATGACATTGGAATAGAGGCAGATCAATACCCAGCTGGGCAACATTTTTGGCCACAATGGCTCCAGCCGGACCTGTGGTCCAGATAACCAGAGCCTGGGGGGATACATTCTTGGCTTTGGTCAATTGAGCAGTCATGTCTGTATCCCGAGCACCAAAAGATTCCTTGCTGAGCAGCTCAATGCCAAATTCCGAGGCCAGTTGCTCCATGAGTCGTAGTCCATCTTTCCCAAAACCATCATCAGCCGAAAGCAGGGCGATTTTGGTCAAGTTTTTTTCCTGCAGATAGGTAAAAAGGCGTTTCACAGCAGTTTCAGAACGCTGCGGAGACTTAAAGACCCAATCAAAGGCTCCCAGCTTGCCCCCCATGATCACTGGATCACCACCCACAGTCATGACAATGGGTCTTTGGCCTTCATGGACGATTCTTTTGACGCTCATCCCGGTATCCGTCAGGGTAGGTCCAATAATGGCTACAACCTTATCCTTGTGAATAAAGCGAGTGGCAATATTGGCAGCCTTGGCCGGATCTCCTTCAGTATCAGCAATGATCAGTTCAATTTTTTTACCAGCAACCCCACCTTGGGAATTGATTTTATCCACCAGCATTTCTGCCACCAACTTACTGGGCGTACCAATAAAGGAGGCCCGGCCCGAAAGATCAAAAAAAGCTCCCACCTTGATGGTTTCCGCAGCCAGGGCTGAGGAGCTGAATAAAAGAAAGCTGGTCAAAACTGCAAAAAAGGTACGCATGGCCATTCTCCTGTCTGGTTGTAAGTATTGCACTTATACTATTTCATCCTGGATTCGGCTATCAAAAACACGTTGGATTTTTCTTTCCGAGCGCGGCAGACTGCCATAATCCACCAGCTCCAGATCAGCAGTAACCAAAAGTTGTCTTTTAATCTGATATCCAGCTTCGTGCAGGAGCTCCGGGGTACGATGTCCAGCCACTCCTTCACCTCGTTCTACCACCAGGCGCATGTGATCACGCCCTGCATTGTCCCGGGTCAGATAGATTTGATATTCTGATCCCAGACCCGGTACCACGGAAAGGATGGAGTCGATACTGCTGGGGTAGATATTTACTCCTCGGAAAATGAAAAGATCATCAGAGCGGCCCTTGATACGGGAGTGGCGGGGCATGATGCTGCCACAGGTGCAGGGTCCGGGAATGATGCGGGTAATATCCCTGGTGCGATAACGGATAAGGGGCGCACCTTCTTTGGCCAGGGAAGTGACCACCATTTCTCCCCACTGCCCATGGGGCAAAGGCTCCAGGGTTTTGGGATCGATAATTTCCAATATATAGTAATCCCCCCAATAGTGAATACAATCGTGATCCGGGCATTCAATACCAGCTCCTGGTCCATACAGCTCGGTCAGTCCGGTGATATCGAAAAGTTCTGCACCGCCAAAAAGTTCCGAGATCTTTTTGCGCATGGAGCGACTGGAGCGTTCTGAGCCATAAATAACTTTCTGCACCGAGATTTTATCAGCCAGGCCACGTTTATGAATTTCTTCAGCCATAAGTAAGGCCATGGAGGCTGTGGAGCAAAAGACAGTGGACTGAAAATCGATCAAAAATTGAATCTGCATATCAATATTGCCCGGTCCCACAGGAATGGCCAAAGCTCCGACTTTTTCACAGCCCAATTGAAAACCCATACCCGCAGTCCAAACACCGTAACCCACAGCAATCTGTACCCTGTCCAAGGGCGTGACCCCTGCTGTTTGATAGCAACGAGCAAACATATCTGTCCAATCATCCAGATCTTTTTGGGTATAGCAGAGTACTTTACGTTTGCCTGTGGTGCCGGAGCTGGCATGGATGCGGACCAATTGTTCGAAAGGGACAGAGCGTAGAGGAAAAGGATACCCTTCGCGCAAATCATCATTGGAGGTTAAGGGTAACCGAGGCAAATCCTTGAGGCTTTGAATGGAATCAGGGGTGATGCCTGCTGCATCAAGTTTGGCCCGATAGGCGGGTGAGCCCTCATAAGCATGGCGCACAGTCCACTTCAAGCCTTGCAATTGATGTGCATGAAGTTCTTCCTCAGAAGTAATGGCAGAGATAAAGGTTTTGGTATGCATAAGGGGTTTCTCCAGACGGATATTAGTTAAACCAGCAGCACCTAAACGACTGGCCGCCGGATTATCACTGCTGGCAGCGCCAAGAAAAGCGGCCCGCAAGGCAGGATCCACAAGTATATCATGACTTTTTCCGAATTCTACAATGCGTCCTCCAGCCAGAAGATAGGCTGTGTCTGAGGCGGACAGGGCCCGAGCTGCATTTTGTTCCACCACAAGAATCGTTGTTCCGGATCTGCCCAGTTGGTGAATGATCTGAAAAAGTTCATCTGTAACCCGGGGGGCCAAACCCAGACTCGGTTCATCCAACAATAACAAACGTGGTTGGGCCATTAATGCCCGGCCCATGGCCAACATCTGCTGTTCGCCACCAGACAGGGTTCCGGCCAGTTGGTTTTTGCGTTGCCCCAGTTTGGGAAAACGCTCAAAAATTGTAGCAATACGCCGGGCTTCTTCGCTTTTGGGTAATTTGAGGGCAGCGGCTCCCAGGCGCAGGTTATCCCGCACGGACAAAGAGGCAAATACTTCCCGACCTTCAGGGGACAGGGCCAGACCCAATTGCACCATTTGCGCCGGACTTGAACCGGTCACAGGTTGGCCCTGGAATACAATTTCTCCCCCACTGGGCTTGACCAGACCCATAAGGCATTTGAGCAGGGTTGACTTGCCCGCGCCATTGGCACCGACCAGGGCTACGGTCTGGCCCTGGGTGATGTGCATGTTCAGTCCAAAAAGAGCTTGAGCTGCACCATAATGGGCGGTTAGATTGGTAATCTTGAGCATCAGGCTGTGGCCTCCATGCGTCCCAAATAGGCTTCAAGCACCAGGGGGTTGTGTTGAACCTGTTCCGGGGTCCCTGCCGCAATAAGAGAACCACTGTCCAAAACAACTACCTGATCAGCCACAGTCATGACCAGATCCATGTCATGTTCCACCACTAAAATAGTGTGTCCCATGCGGCGTAAGTTTTGGAGTTCTTCGCTTACGGCCCTGGTTTCTTGAGCATTAAGACCAGCCACAGGTTCATCTAAAAGGAGCAGGGCAGGTTTGCTGACTATGGCCCTGGCCAGTTCAACCCGTTTTTTATCTCCATAGGCCAGGATTGCTGCTGGCCACTGGGCTTTGTCCGTCAATCCAAAGAGATCCAGGGCTTCCAAGGCTCGAAGTTTCAGGTTGCGCTCTTCGTGGCGCAGTGACGGCAAGCGTAGCATGGCCATGAAAATGGATTGACGTGAGGCACAAATAAGGCCGGTAAGGACGTTATCCAAAACTGAAAGGCGAGGGAAGAGACGCAAATTTTGAAAGGTACGCTGAATGCCCAGTTTGGCAATGGCGTGGGCTGGCCATGCCACAATATTTTGGCCTTGAAAGTTAATTGATCCCTGGTCCGGGGTGAGGATACCGGTCAGGCAATTGATCAGGGTGCTTTTACCAGCACCATTGGGACCAATAAGGGCCGTGACTCGACCTTGAGGAAGAGTAAAGGAGACCTTATCCAGGGCTGGAAGTCCTCCAAAGTTTTTACCCAGGCCTTCAAGTTGCAGCATTGCGTCTCCGTAAGGCCAGGTAGATGCGGAGCTTGTCCGTCAGTCCACTGATCAGTCCCTGGGGTAAAAACATGAGCACCAAAACCAGGATCCCGCCATGAATAAAGTCTTTGTAGGTATCAAAGACATCCATCCATTGGGGTAGCAGGGTCAAAAATCCAGCTCCAAAAAGAGAACCCCAAATGGAGCCCATGCCTCCAATAACAACCATGATAGAAAATTGTACTGAGGCAAAAATATTAAAAGTATCCGGGCTGATATAGCCAAAAGTATGGGCAAAAAGGCTCCCGGCCAATGAGGCCAGGATAGCGGAAAGGACAAAGATTTTCACCTTGGAGACTTGAATATTGACTCCCAGGCTGGCGGCAGCCAACTCATCTCCAGCCAGGGCTGCCAAGCTGCGACCAGCACTGCTGCGCACCAGGTTCAGACAAAAAAGCATGGTGGTAATCACAAAACACCACAGGAGATAGTGACGCCTGATGGGGGTATCCAAAGAAAAGTTGCCCAGAGTTAGAGCCGGGATACCGGCAAAGCCGCTGGGTCCACCCGTAACTTCATCCCATTGTAAAAGAATATTATGGACCACGTAATTAAGTCCCAAAGTGGCCATGGCCAGATAATGGCCGGACAAGCGCAATAAAGGGATACCAATAAGCAGTGCCAGCAAGGCTACGCATACGGCTACCAGGATCATGGCCAGCCAGGGAGAGACATGAAAGGTTGTGGTGGCAATGGCAGAACCA
>JAAYGN010000142.1 GCA_012727715.1 Desulfovibrionales bacterium
ACTCAATCATAATATCCCCCAATTCAAAGAAACTCTTGGTGTTATTTTACCATCTTTGGCTCTTTTATTGGCCTCTTTAGGCCTGGGTTTATTTACACCCGATATTCTTCAAAATGCCTGGGCCCTGGCTGCCCAGCAACTTTTTACGCAACCATGAAGATAGTAGCTCCCTTTTCTCCCCTTGTGAACGGTTCACGCATTAGCTGGTCTGAAATCCCCAGCTTTGCCATTACAGAACTTGTACAAACCACCAGTGATCTTCTGGATAAAGGTGCCCGGCTTTGTTCCTGGTTTGTCCTGACCGAGGGTCAGGATCATAGTATTGTTTGTGTATTGGCCATGGATACAGAAAGTCTGCTGGCGATAGCCCGCAGTGAGCCTGTTCAAGGCTCATACCCTTCTTTAACTCCCAGACATCCCCAGGCCCATTTGTTTGAACGCGAAGTCTGGGAGCAATCTGGTCTGGTTCCCCAAAACCATCCCTGGCTTAAACCCGTACGCTATATCCTGGATCAAGCTCCGGCCAATGCTCCTTTTTTTCAGGTTGATGGCCCGGAAGTGCATGAAGTAGCCGTGGGTCCGGTCCATGCTGGGGTTATTGAACCTGGTCATTTTCGTTTTCAATGCCGGGGTGAAGAAGTCCTGCACCTGGAGATTAGCCTGGGCTATCAACACCGGGGTATTGAAAAGCACCTGAAGGGTGGCCCACATCCTTTGACCGTATTTCAAATGGAAACCATAGCCGGGGACACAAGCATTGCGCATGCCACAGCTTATGCTACCAATATGGAAGCATTAAGTGGGGTGGAGGCGCCCTTGCGAGCCCAATGGCTACGTGCGCTGGCGTTGGAGTTGGAACGACTGGCCAACCACACTGGCGATATGGGTGCCTTGGCCCTGGATGTGGCCTTTTTACCCACATCAGCTGCCTGTGGAAAAATACGTGGAGATTTTTTAAATCTGACCGCTCTTTTATGCGGCAATCGTTTTGGCCGCGGACTCATTTTTCCTGGTGGATGCCGCCATGACCTGGAGCCCTCAAGACTGGGCACTCTTCTTAAAAAACTTCGCGAACACATCGCTGATGCCCAGGAAGCTATCGCCTGGTTTTGGGATGCAGCATCAGTGCGCATTCGTTTTCGTGATGTTGGAGTTGTTCATACCAGTCAGGCTCGAGATATTGGTCTGGTGGGGCCCTCAGCCAGAGCTTGTGGCCTGGTGCGAGATGTACGCTTTGATCACCCTGCCGGCTGGCATCGTTTTTCCCAAGCACCTGTAGCAGTTTGGCCCAGTGGAGATATCCTGGCTCGAGCCAAAGTCAGGACACTAGAAATTGAACGTTCAGGGGACTATCTTTTAGAACAGATTAAAAACGAAGTGCCTGGCCCCATCTCAACAACCCTTTCTTCTCCCATGCCCCATTCTTTGGCCGTAACCTTGGTGGAAGGATGGCGTGGAGAAGTGTGCCATGTCGCCATCACCGATCATAACGGCTTGCTGCGAGCCTATAAAATAACCGACCCATCCTTTCATAACTGGACAGGGCTGGCCCTGGCTTTACGGGGCACAGCAGTGTATGATTTTCCCATTTGTAATAAAAGCTTTAACCTGTCCTACTGCGGCTTTGACCTTTAAAGGACCAGCCATGTATATTTTTGACACACTAGTACATAGAATGCGCCGGGGCTGCCAGACCATGCCCTACCCCCAAGAACAAGCACCAGCTCTGCCTGACCGTCACGGCGGTACCCTACGTCTGGACGGCCAAAAATGTCCTGATGATTGCCAGTTTTGTACTGATGTTTGCCCTACCAAAGCCCTTTACCGCGACTTTGACAATACCAAACAGCTGGATTTGGGACGATGTCTTTTTTGCGGTGCCTGCCTTACAGCCTGCCCGCATGGAGCACTGACCCAAACCAATGACCACCGCATGGCTGTACGTAACCGCGAAGATCTGATTTTAGGAAAACCAGATCAAGAAGAGCTACGTTTGGCCGAGGCTTTGGATAAAAAACTACGCTCTATGTTTGGTCGTTCCTTACGTCTTCGGCAGGTCAGCGCTGGGGGATGTAACGCCTGTGAAGCAGATATCAATGTGTTAGGCACCATTGGCTGGGATATTGGTCGCTTTGGCATCCAATATGTGGCTTCTCCACGTCACGCTGATGGTGTACTTGTCACAGGACCAGTAACCAAAGGTATGGAATTGGCCTTGCGTAAAACCTGGGAAGCCATACCTGCACCAAAAATAGCTATTGCCTTGGGTGCTTGTGCTTTAAGCGGTGGACCTTTTACAGGACATCCGGAACATAACCAGGGAGCTGACTCCATTGTCCCCATTGATTTATACATTCCCGGCTGTCCCCCTCATCCCCTGACCATCCTTGATGGATACTTGCGACTTTTAAACAGACTGGGAAAAAATAATAAGTAAACGGTCTTGTTCATGAACATTTCAGCCAAGACACTATTTTATTGCATATAAAGGAGATCACCATGTTACCCAAAATTATCAGCTTGGTCTGTGCAATTCTTGCTATGGGATTTTTTGTCTGGAAATACAAAGGAACTGAACTCTGCCGACCATGACTTTTACTGCCCCTTGGCCTTGGCGTCGGGTACGCTGTGTATTGGTTGATGAAAAAATTATGGTCCTAGTCCTTTCTCTCCAGCTATTGCTTATTTTCCGGCATACCTTTTGACAAAATAATAATAACAGACAACATCAACAAATTTTTGATCTTTTGCTCCACTAAGCCAAAGAAAATTTTCAAAAAAGTAAGTTTTTGACTCCATAAGTAAATTTGCATACATCCTCAAGATAACAATGATAGCAAGAGTTTTTGCCGACAAGGAGGTTTTTCATGGACCCCAGCCTGCTTATTCCCAAAGCTATTCCCATTCCAGTTGAATGGGGCTGGTTTTATCTCTTTCAAGTGCTCACCTTCATTGCTCATATGCTGGTGATGAATGTCATGTTGGGTGTATCTGTTATTGCCTTTGTTCATCATCTCCGGGGCAAGGCCGAAACACATCCCCTGACCTTTGACATTGCTCAAAAACTTCCTTTTACCATCGCCATAGCTGTGAACTTCGGTGTTGCCCCCCTGCTTTTCTTACAGGTACTCTATGGCCAGTTTCTCTATACCAGTTCAGTGCTCATGGCTGTATTTTGGCTGTTGGTTGTGGCGTTAGTTATTGTGGCCTATGGCAGTGCCTATTATTATGACTTCCAGTACAAATCTTTGGGAGCCATGCGGACTTTCTTTATTGGGTTGACAGCTCTATGCCTCTTGTGTGTGGCCTTTATCTTTACCAATAATATGACTCTCATGCTCAGTCCGGACCATTGGACAAGATATTTTACCAACCCATCCGGTACACTTCTCAATCTAAATGACCCCATGGTCTTGCCCCGCTATTTGCATATAGTTGTCTCAGCTATTGCTTTGGGTGGGCTTTTTATTGCCATTGTCTGGTACAGAAAACGAGAGAAAAACCCAGAAGCAGCCCAAAAATGGATCCGCTACGGTACAGCCTGGTTTGCCTACCCTTCTATGCTCCAATATGCCATGGGCATGTGGTTTTTAACAGCCATGCCCCCAAGGGTCAGTGCACTTATTTTAGGTGGCTCCATGATGCACACCCTGGTTTTTGCTTTGGGTGCCATTACCGGTATTTACAGCATAGCCACAGCCCTGCAACAACGCATAAAGGTTACTACTTTTTTGGCAGTATTAACCATTATTCTCATGGTTCTCCTGCGCGACATGGTTCGCAGTGCCTATTTGGCTCCATACTTTGCCATGAGTAATCGTGAAGTCCTGGGCGATTACACTCCCCTTGTTTTGTTTGTCATCACCCTGGTAGCTGGACTGGCCATGATCGCCTGGATGCTCAAAACTGCGTCAGAGGTGAACAAGGAGGTGCGCTCATGAATTATCCAATTTGGGATCTTCAATGGGCTGGCGGTGGGTTTTTCATTGCTACCATTGCTGTTTTTCACGTTTACATTTCTCATTTTGCCATTGGTGGCGGACTCTTTCTCGTTCTGACTGAAATGTTGGGCTACCGCAGAAACTCACCGGGCATTCTTGAATACACTCGTCGACACACCAAGTTCTTCCTCATTGTGACCATGGTCCTGGGGGGCATCACGGGTGTGGGTATCTGGTCCACCATTTCTCTCATCCATCCAACAGCCACCAGCCGACTTATTCATACCTTTGTCTTTGCCTGGGCCATTGAATGGGTTTTCTTCTTGGGTGAAATTGTGGCCATCCTGATCTATTTTTATACTTTTGGAAAAATGGAACGGCGCAAGCACCTGGCCATTGGCTGGATCTATTTTTTCTGCGCGTGGATGTCCCTCTTTGTCATTAATGGTATTATCGGGTTTATGCTCACTCCTGGTGACTGGCTGGAAACCCGAAGTATTTGGGATGGATTTTTCAACCCATCCTTCTGGCCCTCCCTGGCCTTTCGTACTTTTATTGCCCTCATGTTTGCTGGTTTGTATGGCTTTGTCACCGCCACCTGGGAAAAGGACCAAAAACTACGGGAAACCCTGGTGCGTCATTGCGCCTTGTGGCTTCTTCTGCCCTTTGCCTTTTTACTTTTGTCCGGATGGTGGTATATCTCCATTTTACCCGAATTGCCGCAATCCATGGTCTTGGGTGCCAACCCGGAACTCATTCCTTTTTTCCAGGGTTTTCTCTGGATTTCGGCCATCCTTTTTGTAGGTGGTCTGATCATGGGTATCCGCATGCCTTTATCGGTAAAACAACCCATTGCCTGGACCCTGCTGGTTATTGGCCTCATGTACATGGGTTGCTTTGAATGGATGCGTGAGGGTGGTCGCAGACCTTATGTCATTTATGGATTTATGTACTCCAACTCCATCCTTGTTGGACAAGAGGACTCCTTTGCCAAAGATGGTTACCTCAAATCATCAGGCTGGTTCCAACATGCAGATATTACACCGGAAAACCAGTTAGCTGCTGGGCAAGAAATATATCGAGGTCTCTGTTCCTCCTGCCACTCCATTGGTGGCCCCATGAACGATATTCGCTCCCTGACTGCCCACTTTGACCAAGGTGGCATGGAAACCATGATTAATGGTATTGGCAAGGTCTATGCGTATATGCCCAGATTTGTTGGTAGTACAGAAGAGCGTGCCGCTTTGGCTGCTTATCTGGTCCATGAAGTGAATGGCCACCCAGTGCAAAAAGTACAAGAACAACCTGAGCGACCTGTCCTTGAGGTGGAAATTCCTGCCTTTGATGTGGATGAACATGAATATGTGCTCTTGGCCTGGTGTACTTTAGGAGAAAAATGCATCTCTGATAGCGACAGCTATTTCTCTTTTCTCCCCCCTGGCAGTACCCTCATGGCCCAGCTCATTTTACGTGACCCGCAACCAGAAATCATCACCGATAATGTGGAATTGACCTTTACTCCTCCTCCGGGCTTTACCAACCCAAGTCAGCATGTGGAGTTTTGGAAATACGCCAAGTCACTGGTGGGCAAGGACCTGCCACAAAATGTGAGCACCAAGGGTCTGGGTCTTGAAGGAGTAATGACGCTCAATCCAGAGAACTTGACCTTTGTGGCTGATGGTATTCCAGTCCTTCCTTACACTGATGATGGTCTGGTAAATCCCTATCCCATCTTTACCATTGAAGCCAAAAGTACCAAAACAGGCCAGGTCCTGGCCACAACCAAGGTAGTTGCCCCCATTTCCACAGAAATTGGCTGTAAAAACTGCCATAGTGGTACCTGGGCCAAATCTGATGTCACCGGCATTGCTGCCCTGACCGCATCAGATATTTTGGCCAGACATGACAAGCGGCATAAGACCGATCTCTTGGCCAAAGCCGAAGCAGGACAACCTGTTTTGTGCCAAAGTTGTCACCCTGATCCCCTGCTTAATACTGAGGCCAATCCAGAACTCCTGAACCTCCCGGCAGCTATCCACGGTTTTCATGCCAATTACTTGGCCAATAGCCCGGATGCTGAAGCGTGCCATTCCTGTCACCCCACTGGACCCGACAGCTATACCTATTGTGCCCGAGGCGTGCATGCCAGTGAAGTGGGTCTGACCTGTGTCAATTGCCATGGTACTCTTGAGGATCATGCCCTGACTTTGCTCAAAGGA
>JAAYGN010000143.1 GCA_012727715.1 Desulfovibrionales bacterium
AACTGGCACGTCAAGAATACAGTCCCTTTACCATGCCCACGCCACTCAAGGATAAATTGGACCAAGGCCAGGCGGCCATGCAATCCATGACTGACCAACTACATGCCTTGAGCACAGATTTGAGTTCCCAAGACTCCTTTGAGCAGATCCTGGATATTCTTGCTCACCCCAGGGAGTATATTCGCCTGGAACCCATTACCGAGTATCTTCTGGATTTTGGAATCAAGTCTGCCCAGGGCCAGGCTGTTAATTTTCTGGACTGTATCTACGACCAGGACAAACGCAGTACTGTGCTTCTTTTAGGCCTGACCAGGGCAACAGCTCAAAAAATATGGCCGAATCTCTAAGGATACCATCAGCTAATCCTTTACGGCAAATGACAATGAGGCTCATGGCCCAGGGGATGAGCGTGAACATGCTCATGAGGAAGATAAGGCATGTCGGCAACCAACTGGCCATCTTTAATGGTCAAATAGTTATTGGTGGTTTGGGCCAGAAAATCCCAGTCATGAGAAATAATGATCTGGGCTGTGGGCAAGGCAGTAAGGATGGACACAATATGTGTTTGGGTTTGGAGATCAAGGCCAGTGGTGGGCTCATCCAGGAGAAGCACCTTGGGCTGCATGGCTAAAATCGTGGCCAAAGAGACCAGCTTTTTTTCCCCCCCGGATAACCGGTGGGTCAAACGATCCTCAAATCCAGCCAGCCCAAGGTCTGCCAATGTTTCCAGGGCTCGCTGTCTGGCCTGCTGGATATCCAGCCCCAGATTTAGAGGGCCAAAGGCCACGTCATCCAGGACAGTGGGGTGAAAAAGCTGGTCCTCAGCATTTTGCAAGACCAGGCCCACTTCACGGCGCAGAGCTTGAAAATCTTTTTCCGAACCCATGGCCTGACCATGAAACAAAATTTGCCCGGAACAAGGGGCCAAGAGTCCGGTAATAAGATGAAAAAGTGTTGTTTTTCCGCTGCCATTGGGTCCAAAAAGGCCAATTTTTTGTCCTGAAAAACAGGATAAATTGACGTCCTGAAGCACTCTTTGGCCTTGGGGATAGGCAAAGGACACCCCGCAGACACGAAAAATTTCCTGATCAGACACGGATAAACTCCCAAAAAAGATCCATAATCAGGATGACCAACACCAGACTGGTCCACAGCACCAAAGTCAGCAGATCACCATGGTTAGCCTGAAAGTGACGCACTGAAACAAATTGGCCGGAAAACCCTCGCAAGCGCATGGCCTGATAAACCCTTGTGGACCGATCATAACTATTGACAAAAACCATGGCCAGCAAATTACCCAAGGTCCGGTAGGTATGCATGTTGGTGCGGGGGATAAAGCCACGTAAGCGAGCGGCAACAAGGAGCCGTTGCCATTCTTGGGCCAGCACGTGGACATAGCGATAGGTAAACAGAAAAAGAAAAACCAGCTTGGCTGGAAAGCCCAGACGGCCCAGGGCATGACCAATGGTCGGTGCATCCATGCTGGCTACCAGGGCCAAAAAAACAAGAACAAGAGCATTGGATTTAAGGGTCACCAGCCAGGCCAGTTCTATTCCAGGACGGCTTATTTTTATGGGGCCAAGGGCCAGCCAAAGCTCTCCGGGCATGGTCCAGGGTACAATCAGCCATAAAAAAAGAACAAAAGTATTGACAACCAGGAGTCGGTTCAGAGCTTGTCTCACCGGTGGATTACTGACCATAAAAATAGCACAGGCCAGCCCCAGAGCAATGCCGGCCAGGGTTGCCTGATGCAGCACAGCCACCACCACGGCAAAAATCATGGCCATGACCAACCTGATACGCGGATCCAAGGAATGCACTATGGAGGAGCGCCGGGCAAAGGGCTCATCAAACACGGGGCCGGCCTTTAAAATATGCCACAACTCCTGCTAGCCCCAAGATCCAGCCAATACCGCCGATAATCTCGGTCAAGCCAGGCCCCTGCTTTTCCAACACCGCCCGCTTGATGGGGGCAAGCTTGGCATCCAGGGCAATATTGATGATTTCTTCCAGCTCCTGTCGGCTCAGACTTGATGTTTCAGGCTGATTGTCTATCCTTTGTGGTTTCTCGGACTCAGACAAGCTTTGACCATGGGCCGGGGCAACAGAAGGTTCTGGAGCACTGATTTCAGCCAATTCTGAGTTGTCAATTACCCATTCATTTTGGTGTCCCTCACCAGCCAGGATTCTGATGGTCAAGCCTGATCCACTGCCAAGGACCTCTTGGGGAATGGGAAAACGAAAATGCCCCAGTGCATCTGTTTGTCCCTGTAAAAGCAGGTTGTTATTTTGATCATACACTTCAATCTGGCCATGGCGCACTGGATTGGAGCGGCTAAAACCACATTCCACCACCACATCACTGCCTTCAAGATAGGCAAAGATATTGACCCGGTGTGCCCAAGCCCACTGGGTCAAACTCAACATCAAGATCAACAGGCAACAGCTACGCATACTGACTCCAGATCAGGACAAGGATAGTATTTCCGGACGTACCTTGGCCAAAAAAGAGATGACCAGCGCAGTAATCATCCCTTCCACAATCATAATGGGAATATGGGCCAGGAATAAAAGCTGCGCGGCACGCAAAAAACCTTCATCAGTCCAGGCCAAAGATAAAG
>JAAYGN010000263.1 GCA_012727715.1 Desulfovibrionales bacterium
CACCTTATATCAGCTCTTTGCCCAAGGGCAGTGCATTGTCACTGATGCGGCCACGGCTGAAATGTGCAAGTTGGCAGAAAATACCTACCGGGATGTGAACATTGCTCTGGCTAATGAGCTCTCTATGATTTGTGCCGATCAAGGTGTTGATGTCTGGGAACTTATTGCCCTGGCCAATCGGCATCCCAGGGTCAACATTTTAAGTCCTGGCTGTGGGGTAGGGGGGCACTGCATTGCTGTGGATCCCTGGTTTCTTGTGCATGGTGCCCCGGACAAGACCTGGCTGACTCAATGTGCGCGGCAGGTCAATTACAGCAAGACCAGCTGGGTTGTGGATCAGGTCAAGGCTGTGGTCCAGAACCTTGAGGCCCAAACATCTCCAGGATCCAAGGTGCAAGTGGCTTGTTTGGGCCTGACCTTTAAGGCCAATGTGGCGGACTTGCGCCACAGTCCAGCCCTTGAAATTGTTCACCAACTGGCCTTGAGCTCTGGGGCTTCCTTGGCTATTGTTGAACCTTATGTACTGGAACTGCCACCAGGTCTGGCCCTTTTGGGGGTTCAGCATCTGGATATAGCAGAAGCCCTGGACTGGGCTCAGGTCGTAGTTGTTCTGGTGGGACACAAGGTCTTTCAACATTTGCGACCACGCCTCAAGCCTGAACAAAAAGTCATTGATTTGTGCGGGATTTGGAGAAAAGCGTATGGCTGAAAAGAAGCCCCAGCATACTTTGCAAGAACTGGAAGAAGAAAACGAACTCCTTTTGCTCCAGCTGCACCAGGTGCAGGAAGAGTTGGAACGTTATTATCTGCGCAATAAAGAATTGGAAAAGAGCGTTGATTCTGCTGGTGGTTCTTTGTCCTGGGTCAGTGAGGATTTGCCTGAGGTTCTGGCTGAAAATAAACGGCTTCAAACCCTGGTGCAGGTGCAAAAAAATATCCATGAGCTGGAAACAGAAAATGCCCTGCACGCCAAGCTGGGCAATTTGTTGATTGATGTTGCTGATTCTCCGTCCAAGATTTTTTCTACTCCCGGCAAATTACTGCGTATCTGGCGACAAACTGCCAAGCAAACCCCGCCCAAGGCCCTTGGAGGCCAGGAATTTTCTTCCCTGATTACTGCCTATGACCACGGGGGCATCCCCCAGGTTGAACAAGTGCTGGCCAGTCAGTCTTTGGCTGCATCCATGGAAGCCAATGGATGGACAGCCCTGGCCAGGTATTTAATGCCCAAAGACCCGCACCAAGCAGCCCAGGTTGCCCGCCGGGCCCATGGCCTTGATCCCAAACCTTTTCGTTTAAAATGGTTGGTCTTTAGACTTCATGATGCAGGAGAACTGGCTGAAGCAGAAGCCATGCTTGATCTTTTGCCTGAGGAGATAAATTTTAGTGATTCTGAAGCCAGGCAGGTCCAGCAACTCCGCTTTGAAGCAGAGCAGAAACGAAGGCAGGAAGCCAAGGAAGAAACAAATTTTTATGCACGACAAAGGGCTGTGCAAGAAGAGTTGCAAGGGAAAGACAAGGAGCTACAAGCTGCAAGTTCCAAGTTGCAAGCAAGAGACGAAGAGTTGCAAGCAGCAAGGGGCAAGTTGCAAGGGAAAGACAAGGAGCTACAAGTTGCAAGTTCCAAGTTACAAGTCAGAGAGGAAGAGTTGCAAG
>JAAYGN010000144.1 GCA_012727715.1 Desulfovibrionales bacterium
AGTTATTTGGTAAATCCAGAATAGTTGTACGCTAATGACCATAAGGACAAATTAACATATTGAGATGGCACCATAGCTGCCCAAAAGCTATCATCTTGGCGCACATACAGAACACTAATAATGGAACCAAAATATACTCCAGATAGGCACATACTATTTGCCAATAGTAACCAATCTCACCTCAAACTTAAGTTTTGCATAAGATATGCCAAAACGAGTAATGCGTGGCAAGGCTGGTGGGCTGGGCATTGATTGTTTTTAAGGAACAAAATTTGAACAAAAATAACAAGATTTGTCAGTTTGGAACCAAAAATTGATAGCCAAGGCAAAGCACGATGACGGAAACATTTACCGGAAGTGATAAAACAGTTCATTCCGCAGTTGCCCAAGCCATCCCTATGTCGGCGTGTCCTAGCACCTAAGTCATCCTACGCCTCAGTCGCAGAGCTTGTCCTGAGCATAAACCGCACGGGCTACTAACCAGTCCAAATTATACAACGAGGACTTCTTTAGAATAAGGAAAGCTGTAACTTTCCCTTAATGTAGCACTATTTACAATGAGAGCTTTCGTAACAAAGGATGTTTTACAAAAGATAAGATGAAGCAATCTCGATTTTCTTAAAATTCAAATTGTTCGGATTTTGAACGACGCTGATGGTGGTCGAAGGCTGTTGATATTTGCCGTGAGCACGGCATTCGCCAAATTACCTACCATCGCTCGAAGCCCAAATACGGAGGAATGAAAGCTTCGCTTTCGGATGTGTGTAGGCTCAAGGAGCTAAAGGAAAAAAACAGCAAGCTGAAACGTATGTTTACTAACCTTTATGTAGCCAAGACCCGAGATGATTCGCCAATCATTGAAGGATTTTCAGAGCTGGCTCATCGCTATCCTCGTTATGCTTTTGGTAAATTATTTGCGTTGTTACGCAGGTATGGTTTTTGGGGAACTATAAACATGTATATCCAAATATTGTTTTTTAAAGCTCAATCTTCTCCGTAACGGTAAGAAACCCTTACCAACACGTTATCCACAACCTTTTGCGGTTCCAGCATGTGCAAACTCATGCTGTCTGTTGATTTTATGCACGATGCTTTATCTAGGAAGACACTGATTAAACATGTTCAAAATAAAAATTATTACTGTAGGCAAGGTCAAAAAAGACTATTGGGCCCAAGCCATTGCCCACTATACCAAAATGTTACGAGCAGATATACTGGTGCAGCCCATTGTGGTTAAAGATGCTCCAGACACTGAAGGTGAGGAACGGAAAAGGCTGGAAGGTAAGCGAATTTTACAAAAAATTGAACCCAAAGATATGCTTATAGCCCTGCACGAAACCGGACAAAGCATGGATTCACGAGGCTTTGCCAGGTTTTTACGCCCAGTCTTGGAAGCTCCGGGCCAACAATGCTCTTTTGTTCTGGGTGGAGCTTTGGGGTTGTCCCCAGAGGTCCTGAAGGCCGCGTCCATGCATTTGAGCCTCAGCCCCTTGACCATGCCCCATGAACTGGCTTTGGTGGTGCTTTATGAACAACTTTTTCGGGCCATGACCATCATGAACCAGCGAACCTATCATTATTAGTAGTCCCTTTGTTGTTCAGTCTTCCAGGCCGAACTTTTTTATTTTATTACGCAAGGTTACCCGGCTAACCCCCAAAATCCGGGCGGCAGCACTTTTATTATTATCAACCTCAGCCAATGTGCGCATAATGGCTTTTCGTTCTGCGTCTTCCAAAGACCGCACTTCCACCTCTGGAAAATGATCAATACCTGTTTCCTGCAAGCCCATGGGTAGATCACGTTCTGTAATCAGGTCGCCAGGGGCAAGAATTACTGCCCGCTCGACAACATTTTCCAATTCACGAACATTACCAGGCCAGGCATAGCGCAGCAATAAATCCATGGCTCTGGGAGAAAATCCATGAAACGCCTTGTGATTGCGCTGAGAAAATTGTTCCAAAAAATATTTGGCCAAAAGAGGAATATCCTCAGTTCGATCTCGGAGAGGCGGGACGGTAAGGGCAATGACATTTAAACGATAAAAAAGATCCTCTCGAAACTTGCCGGCACGCACTTCTTCTTCAAGTTGACGATTAGTGGCCGCAATAATGCGCACATCAACTTGAATTGGGTAGTCACTGCCCACACGCTGTATTTCGCCTTGTTGCAAAGCGCGTAACAATTTGGCCTGAACCGGCAGGGGCATTTCTCCAATTTCATCCAAAAAAAGAGTACCCTTATCAGCCTGGACAAACATGCCTTCCCGCTGGCGCTGGGCCCCGGTAAAAGCTCCCTTTTCATGGCCAAAAAGTTCACTTTCCAGTACTGATTCAGCCAGGGCTGCGCAATTGACAATCACCAATGGTTGTTTAGAGCGCAGACTTCCCTGATGCAGGGCTTGAGCGACCAATTCCTTGCCTGTGCCTGATTCACCCAAGATCAGTACCGAAGCTTCTGAGGGTGCCACAGCCTCCAGCATGACAAAAAGATCAAGCATTACTTGAGATGTACCGATGATTCCTGCTGGCGCAACCTTGGGCGGTGTGTCAGTTGTTTTTTGATATGGCAATCCCGATTGGTCCAAGGCCCGCTCAAGACCTTGGCGTAATTGATCAAAATCCAGGGGTTTATGTAAATAATCAAAGGCACCGGCTTTAAGGGCATCAATAGCTGTGTCCACAGTGGCATAGGCCGTCATGATCAACACCGGCAAAAATGGATTGTACGACCGAATCTGGCGTAAAGTTTCAATGCCATCCATGTGAGCCATACGCACGTCCGTGAGCACCACATCATAAGGTCTGGCCCGGACTTGTTGCACGGCCAAAGTGCCATCCATGGCCGTATCCACTACGTAGCCCCAAGAGGAAAGCATGGTCACCAACATGGTCAAATGAGCCTGATCGTCATCCACCACCAACACTCGTTCCTGCACTCACCTACTCCTTCAAGGGCAAGGTTATCGTCACCTGTGTGCCTGTATTTATGATTGATTGTACCACTATTTGGCCTCCATGGGCTTCTACTATTCTGCGCACAATGGGTAGCCCCAGCCCAGTGCCCTGGCTTTTAGTTGTAAAATATGGATCAAAAATATGGGCCACATCTTCTGGTGTCATACCCAGGCCCCTATCTCTGATGTGTAAAGAGACACTCTCTTTATGGAGAGTAGTGCTCAGTTCCAAAGCACCTCCCTGGGGCATGGCCTGCACTGCATTGAGTAAAATATTTAAAAGCCCCTGCAAGAGGCGATCAAAGTCCATACTGACCATAACATCTTTAAGTCCCGAATGATCAATAGTTATTTTCTGGCTTTGGCAATCAGCAGCCACCAATTGCAAAGCGTGTACAGCCAATTCCTTGATGGAACGCTTTTCTCGATGCAAGTCTGACGGATGGGTCAGGGCCAGCAGATCCGACACCACACGATTGAGACGCTCGGTCTCCCCAATCATGACCTGAGCCAATTCCCGGTCTTTACTGTTAGGATCAAATTTTTCCAAAAAATAGGTGGCAAAACCCTTGATAGAACTTAGAGGATTGCGGATTTCATGGGCTACTCCAGCAGCCAGAGTACCTAAAGCGGCCAGGTGTTCTTGCTTGCGAATTTCTTGCTCAAGAGCGGCAACCTTACGTCGCCAAAAAATTGATGCCCAACCTGCAAAAATCAAGGTCAGGCCAAGCCCACTGGCCATGGCCAGAGCCAAAATATCCTTATGGGTGGCATGCACATAGACCGAAGCGTCCAAACCAACCACCAGGGTTACAGGGGCTTCCGGCCGCATGGCTCTCATGGGCCCATGGCGATGCATGGGATGCTGCGGGGGCCGGGAAGTACGATAGACAAGAAAGATCTGCTCCGCGTCTGAGGGAGCCAGAGCCCAGGCAATATCCGGGGAGGCCTCAAGGCTGGTGAGCATCTGAAGATCTATGCTTTTGGATAATTGGGATTCACTCATGGCCTCTACCTGTCCTTCAGTATTGATAATAGCCCAAAAAAGAAGAGCCCCTTGATCCATCATTTCATCCATAAGCCCAGCCACCCGAAAGGCATGGGCACCCCGATTCATGTGCCCCATACGCCGTCCGGCTTCAGCTGCCTTGATCAGCGATTCCCCCTGGGCCATAAGGATACGGGCCATGGTTTCTTGTTCGCTTTTTCGGCCCTGGAGGGTCATGACCATAAGCACCAAGGCCACCAGCACTGCGACCAGGGTTAAGACCTTGGGCATGAAACGCCAGGGCACAGGATCAGGACAGGTATTCATCATAAGCCTTGAATTTTACTTGCACAAGTTTATATTGAAATGTCAGCTCCGTTCCAAAAGACCTTGACGGCTAAAAACTGCTTGCATAAAGATCTCTTTGCTCCTGGTTTTGCATGCCAAGCATTAGGACTATGCCAACTTAGCTCAGATGGTAGAGCAGCTGATTCGTAATCAGCAGGCCGCGAGTTCAATTCTCGCAGTTGGCTCCA
>JAAYGN010000145.1 GCA_012727715.1 Desulfovibrionales bacterium
CTCAATTAAATATTCCCTGCGAAACAGCTCACCTTCAAGTACTCCATGAAGAAAATCGCTGGGATCATGGTCTGGAAGATTATGCCCGCCAACTACGCTATGCATTTTTACAAAAAATACGGAATAAATACCAGGCGCATTGGATTGTTACTGCCCATCATGGCGATGATCTGGCTGAGGATATTATTATGCGCCTTATTCGCGGGACGGGCTGGCCTGGCCTTGGAGGCATGGTGGGCAAAGATGAGCAGCGCCAGTTACTGCGCCCTCTGTTGGACTGGAAAAAGACAGAACTCCACGCCCTGGCCCAAGACTTGGGCCTTTCTTGGCAGGAAGATTTAAGCAATACAAGTTTGGACCTGACCCGCAATCGCGTTCGGCATCAGATCATGCCCCTTATTGCACAGGAAAATCCGTCCTTTACCCAAGCAAGTTTACGCTTATGGCACATGGCTCGTATTGATGAAGCATATTGGGAGACCATGGTTTCAAAAATACAGCCGGGTGAGACAATTTTTTTGGAGAGGAAAATGTTACAAGCCGCCCATCCTGCCCTGCGGCTACGGCTTTTTAAAAGAGCCCTGGATACCTTGGGGCCTGGGCAAGTACTGGCAGACCAATTATTTCTTGTGGAGCAATGCTGGCAAGATCAAGCCTGGGGCAAGACCATCCAATTTTCAGGTGATAAAATCTGTCGTATTGAACAAAAAGGCATAACTATAAGCCCAAAAAATAGGCCAAGTTCCAAGACACACCTGGACTTGGCCTAAAAAATCGCATCTTACTTACCACTGGCAGTTTTGTGCCGGGTCAGATCTTCAAACACGGCCATGGCTGCTGAAGCCCCTTCACTGACCGCTGTCACGATTTGCTGCACCCCACCCGTAATATCACCAGCAGCATAAACACGGGGAATACTGGTGCGCCCCTGGCGATCAACGTGCAGATATCCTCCAGGCTCCTGAGCCAGTCCCAAACTGGCCACAGCTTCAACATTGGGAATCATGCCCACAGCCATGAATACTCCATCAACTTTGACTTTTTCTGTTTGTCCACTGACCACATCACGGACCAGGACAAATTCCAGGACCTCATCTCCGCCAATCTCTTCAACAGCCGAGTTCCAGCGTACTGCAATTCCTTCTCTATTTATGGAGTCCACAAGATGCTGTTCGGCCCGGAAACTGTCCCGACGATGGATAAGCACCACTTCCACACCCAAATTATGTAAATGCAGGGCATCGGTCAGAGCAGTGTTGCCACCACCGACCACAGCGACCTTTTTATCCTTAAACATATAGCCATCACAAGAGGCGCAAAAAGAAACGCCCTTGCTCATAAAGCGTTCTTCTCCAGGCACACCCAGTTTTCTTCGGTCAGCTCCAGCTGCATAAATCACTGCCTGACAGGCATAGACCTGGTTTTCAGTGATTACTTCCAGATTTTTGCCAACCTTTACTTCCTGGACATTTTGGCCTGTCAACACATCCACGTATTGCTTGGCCTGCTCATAGACCATATCCATAAGCATCTTGCCCCCAATATTTACAAAACCTGGATAGTTTTCCACTTCTGGTGTGACACTCACTTGTCCACCAATAATGCTTTTTTCCAGGATAACAGTAGTAAGGCCGGCTCTTCGTGCATAAATTCCGGCTGTAAGTCCCGCAGGGCCAGCTCCAATAATGACCAAATCATAATGCACGGTTTTTTGATCTTGGGCGTCTGGTTGTTGTGGTTCTAATTCCCGAATGGGTTTTAAGGCCACCAATTGTCGCACAAAAGATTGTTCTGATTCCAGACCAACGGTATTTAAGGTTTCATGATACACCGTATGGGGCACAGAGCCTACAGAATAGGTATCCGCGTATTGGCCATGCTCCCCTGATTCAATACACTCCATGCTCACCAAATCCGGCTTTTCAATGGCGGCCTTAATGGCATTGATGGTTTGACCTGGGCAATAGGGACAGGTGGGGCTGACAAAAACCTTAACATCCCGTTTCTCATGTAATTCTTCCAATATTTTTTTACTTTCAGCAGTAAGGTGGCTATTTCCTGTAGAGGCCATTAACAGCCCAAATAAAAAGGCCTGGCCTTCCTCCCCAGCTGGAGCGCCAGTAAAACGGATGGAGTACATATCCGGTGCAATAAGCAAAGTAGGAAAGCGCTCAACCTGATATTTTTCTTGAGCCTGGACATCATCTGTATGCTCTTCAACTATGATTTTATCATTAAGACGAGCCAAATCTTTTACGAGCTTGCGGGAAAAATCAGCATAAGCGTCATTTTCGCCTGTCTTGACAAAAAGATGTACAGAAACTGTGTTTTTGAAATCTTCAAGGAACTCAAGTAAAGCCTTTTGTTGGTCCTCGGATAACAACCAATCATTACTTGTTGTTTCAGCAGTCATATCTACCTCCCTGGTCAACAAAAAAATGTGCTCTATTGTGTACAGACAGATCTGTCTTTGTCAAAATCTCAGGCCAAAGAAAAAGAGCGCACCTTACGATACACATCATCATAAGCATCACGCATAAAACTCACATCATAAGATAAAACATCTTTGCTGCCAGCCTTGATCATTTTTTCTCGCAATAGCGCATCGTTTGCAATGCGTTGCAATTGCTCAGCCAGATCTTGAGGATTATGATTGATAAAAACCAATCCATTTTTTTCATGACTGACCAACTCCAAATTAGCTGGCAAATCCGAACAAATCACCGGCACCTTGCACGCCCACGCCTCTTTAATCACTCCACTGGACCCTTCACCATGGGCTGAAGGAACTACCAAAACATCCAAAAAAGGTAATACCTCTGGGCTTTCCTGCTGCCCTTTCCAGACCACATTGCGTAAACCAAGGCTGTGGGCCAAGTCATGTAACTCTGCCTCTAACTTTCCCTGTCCCACGATCCAGACCTCGGGACTCTTTTTTAAAAGAGCCAAGGCTCTGAAAAATTGTGCATGGCCCTTTTGCTCGGTCAAAGCTCCAATAATTCCCACACGCCCACCATTACCCAGCAGGCGGGGTCTATAACGAGAAAGAACGATAGCACTGGAAATGACTATTGTTGGCGTAGTGATACAGCGCTTGACCTCATCTTGTACTTCTGCACTAACGCAGACCACCACTGACCCTAGGCTATATTTGCAACGACTCCAACCCCGACCCAAGGGATAGGACACCCGCCTGGTATGGATTAAGAGCACATCTCGACGCAATAGTCCAAGGAAAGCCCCCAAAGATGCACTGCGCGCGTCATGGGTATGGAGAATATCACCCGAGACAAGAGCTTGGGACAAGCTCCTGATGTTGCGTGGGTCAAAATCAAAACGAGCCGGCAAGGCCAAAGTAGGGATATTATGTTGTCGGGCACGCGCTAAAACAGGTGCTCCCTTGGGAGCAACAATGAGTACCGGCCGCCCGGCTTGGTGTTGGGCCGCAGCCAGATAAACCACCTGGCGTTGTCCACCCCGAAATTCACAACCCAGGTCCACATGAATGATCCGAGCACATTCAGTCCTCCTGGAAGATGCCTGAGCAACACTCATTATGCTTGCACCAAAGGCTGGGCATGCTGCTTGCGATCTTCCATCAAAAGTGCTCGCAAACGACGACTCACCGGCCCAGGTTGGCCATCACCAATGCACTGACCATTATAATTGACTACACTCACAGCATCAATGCTTGTGCCCAGTAAAATAATTTCTCGACATCCATAAAGTTCAGACTCGGGTACAGGTCTGGTTGTCACGGACATAAATTCCTGGGCCAGATTCATGGCCCGGGTCAAAGTGGTGCCCACCAAAGCATTTTTAAGCTCTGGCACAACAAAAACACCTTGCTCATCCACTACCACAGCATTTTCCGTTGAACCTTCAGCCAAAAAACCATCTTCATCAAAGCACAGAGGAAAATCTGCCCCCTGATCCAGGGCATCTTTTTTCATGAGAACATTGGGAAGATAATTGACACTCTTAATTTGGGACATCCAGCCCTGCTTGGCAGGAATACTGGTACGCACTGCCTTGACCCCCTGGGTCCAAAAAGACTCGGCTCTGGGAATAAAAGCTTTGGCCACAAGATACAGACTGGGACTGGGACATTCCCGAACATCCAAACCAAATCCACCAGGCCCACGACCTACAAAAACCAGAACATTGCCTTGATCAGCTTTACTGACCAGACAAAGCTTGCGGATGAGCCTATCCAAAAATTGAAGCTGCACGGGGATATGCAAACCAATGGCATGAGCGGAGCGCTGCAAACGATGTAGATGCTCATCAAGCTGATAAATAGCCCCATTTTCAAAGCGCAGGGCTTCAAAGACACCATCACCCCTATGGACCAGGTGATCATCCAAAGGAATGAGCATCAGCCTGGGATTGGTAAAAATAGCTCCCAATCGGTGATCATAAAAAGCAAAAAAATTCTCTTCTCCTGGCCGGGACAGGGATTGTATCTTATCCCAAAACACGGTTTCATCTCCAATGGGAATCATATCTCCTCCGTACACCGAAAAAATACGCCCCAAACCGTTGTCGGCCGGGGCGTATGGAGTAAGTAATCAGAAAAGCCCATCAAGCCACGCGCAACAAATCCTTAAGTAAAAGCAGCTCTGCAATTTGGACGGTATTCAAGGCCGCGCCTTTACGAATATTGTCGGCCACCACAAACATGTTCAGGCCATTGGCAATACTTTCATCCTCGCGAATACGACCCACAAAGGTCTCGTCTTCTCCAGCAGCCACAATGGGCATGGGATACATCTTTTCACTGGGGTTGTCATACACACGAATGCCCGGAGCCTGACTTAAAATTGCCCTGGCTTCCTTGGAGGTCAATTTTTTCTCGGTTTCAATATTAACGCTCTCACTATGGCCATAAAATACCGGCACCCGTACTGTGGTTGCCGTAACCCGAATACTCTCATCCCCCATTATTTTGGTGGTTTCTTGGACCATCTTCATCTCTTCTTTGGTGTATTCATTGTCCAAGAAAACATCGATTTGAGGCAGACAATTAAAGGCAATCCGATGGGGATAAACTGTGTTTTCCACATCCTGACCATTAAAAAGTTGGCGTACCTGAGTTTCCAGTTCAGTAATGGCTTTTTGACCTGTACCAGAAACAGCCTGGTAGGTAGAGACCACCACTCTTTGAATACGTGCCACATCATGCAAAGGTTTTAAAGCTACCACCAATTGGATGGTGGAACAATTGGGATTGGCCACAATACCCTTATGCCACTCCAGATCATGAGGATTCACTTCAGGCACGACCAGGGGAACTGTGGGATCCATGCGCCAGGCACTGGAATTGTCCACCACCACACAACCAGCTTTAACGGCAAGAGGTGCAAATTTTTCAGAAGTTGCGCCTCCAGCTGAAAACAAGGCCAGGTCCACACCAGCAAAGGAATTTTCTGTGAGTTCCTGCACTGTTAGCGAACGATTGCCAAAATCTACAGTTGTTCCTGCTGATCTGGATGAGGCCAGAGCCCGTATTTCAGTATGCGGAAAATCTCTGCGGGCCAAAGTATCAAGAATTTCCCTGCCCACAGCACCTGTTGCTCCAACCACGGCCACCACTGGATTCTTGCTCATCAATGCCTCCAATAAAATTAATCAAGGAAAAATTTGTGACTGAAATTCTGCCAAATATTCAAGCAGGTATCCGCTTTATTCAAGGTATACAGATGTACCCCTGGGGCACCTCGGTCCAAAAGATCTGCAATTTGTTTTTTTGCATACCCCAAGCCCAGGCCACGTACACCACTATCACCGTAACGCGCATCCACCTGTTCTAGATCGTGCATATATTCTTTGGGTACTGACGCACTACAAAAGGTCAACATACGCTTTAAAGCCGCCAAATTTTGAATGGGCAATACTCCTGGAATAATAGGAGCAACTATGCCCGCAGCACGAGCCCTGTTTACAAAATCAAAATAGAGGTCATTGTCAAAAAAAAGCTGGGTAATGATAAAGTCAGCCCCCAGAGCCACTTTACGCGCCAAGTGGGCCACATCCTCATCCAAGTCATTGGCCTGAGGGTGCTTCTCAGGATATCCGGCAACTCCCACACACAGATTGGGAAACTTTTTTTGAATATAGCTGACCAAATCGCTGCCATAGCAAAACTCATCGCTATCAGGACTAAAGGTTGTTTCACCTCGTGGGGGATCACCCCGCAAGGCTAAAACATTTTCAACACCAGCTTCCATCAAGCCCTTTAAAAAAGCATCAAGTCGGGCCTGATCAGCTCCCACACAGGTCAAATGAGCCAAAGGTTCCACATCATATTCCTGCTTCATGCGAGTCACAATTTCCAGGGTATTATGCTGGGTACCGCCACCTGCACCATAGGTCACGGAACAAAAAAGTGGAGCCATCACCTTGAGTTGACGAACCACATCAAAAAAACCGGGCCAATGTGCCCGGTCTTTGGGGGGAAAAAACTCTAATGATAAAAATGGTTCCTGACGCTCAAGTAGCTGGGCAATGCGCACGAAAAAAACTCCTTATTTTAGGCAACAGTATCGGCAATGGAAAAAATAGGCAGATACATACTAATAACCAGCCCACCAACCACCACACCCAAAAACACAATCATCAGTGGTTCCAGCATGGCGGTCAGGGCGTCCACGGCCACATCAACTTCATCATCATAAAAATCTGCAATCTTGGAGAGCATGGAATCCAGAGCGCCTGTGGCTTCACCAATGGCAATCATATGAATAACCATAGGTGGGAAGACACCGGTTTCATCCAGGGGCTCGGCCAGAGTCTGGCCCTCAGCAATGGATTTTCTCGCTTCAATGACTCCGCGTTCCACGGTTTTATTTCCTGAGGTTTTGGAAACAATATCCAAGGCATTTAAAATGGGCACACCACTGGAAACCATGGTGGACAAAGTACGACTAAACTTGGCTACTGCTGCTTTACGCAATAAGGGGCCAAAAACTGGTAAAAACAAAACCCAACGGTCTACTAAAATTTGTCCTTTTTCCCATTTATAAAAATAGCGAAATCCAACTAAAAAGGCAATAAATCCAACAACAAGATATAAGGCATTACTGGTAACAAAGTTACTGAGGTCAATAACAAATTGGGTTGGAGCAGGTAGGCCAGAACCAAAATCCCGAAACATTTGTTCAAAGGTAGGAATAACAAAAATTAAAATAACAGCAATAACCGCTACTGCTACAGTAACAATAACCGCGGGATAAATCATGGCCCCTTTAATTTTAGCTTTGAGCTTGGCTGCTTTTTCAATATATTCAGCCAGTCTGGTCAAAACCTGATCCAAAATACCACCAGCCTCACCAGCATTGACCATATTGGTGTACAAAGCATCAAAAACATCGGGATGCTTTTTCAAGGCTTCGTACAAGGAACTGCCACCCTCAATATCAGTGCGAACAGTATAAAGTTTACGTCGAAGTTTAGGATTTTCTGTTTGTTCGCACATGATTTGCAAAGCCTGTAGAATGGGCACACCAGCATTGATCATGGTTGCAAATTGCCGACTAAAAACAACCATGGCTCGGCTATCCACGCTGCCTTCCAAAAAGGTACCTTCCAACAAGTCCTTGGGTTTGGGCTTGAGGCGCACATTGGTAAAGCCTTTGCGTCTTAGGATATTTTCTGCAAATTCGATACTTGGGGCATCAAGATCCCCTTTCATGGTTCGACCGCTTCTGGACTTGGCCTTGTAAATAAAAATGGGCATCAAAATCCTCCTAGTATCTGTGGGTCACGGACGAATGCACTATAACAAACTCAAAAAACACTGATTCATTGTGTCCTTGCAGATGTATGCCTTGGGATAAGCTCCTCGTGGAACAAAACGGGTACTGCGCTCATCTAGAACTATCTGATGCATAAAAATCTGGATTGCTTCACGTCTTTGCAATGACTGGTTGTGGTTAACCAGCCTCTCTTTAATACTTAATAGCTGAGAATTGCAACAACTTATCCAACTGGTGTGTGGAAATAATACGCCGAAACGTTCCGGTCTTTCCACGCACAACCATGGAGTGCGTAATGGCTCCTGTACTGGTGTATTGCACTCCCCCTAAAAATGTTCCCCCGGAAATTCCAGTGGCTGCAAAAAAAACATTGTCATCTCGGATCAGGGTATCGGTGGTTAAGATATCTTCAAGATTTAACCCATAGTGGACAACACTATCACGTTCTTCTGGGGATTGGGGATCAAGCTGAGCCAAAATCTGGCCCCCAAGAGCCTTGATGGCGCAGGCAGCTAAAACCCCTTCTGGTGTGCCTCCTGTGCCCATCATCATATCCACGTTAGAGGCAGGATCCACAGCCATAAGAGCTCCAGCCACATCCCCATCAGTGTGCAGCTGAATCCGTGCTCCAGCTGTTCTGATCTGGGCAATCAAATCCTTATGTCTGGGCTTATCTAAAACAAAAATAACCAGATCCTCAACCTTTTTCCCCAAAGCCCGGGCAGTAGCTAATAAATTGTCAGCCACAGGAGCGTTGATATCCACAACATCTTTGGCTGCCATGGGGACCACAAGTTTTTTCATATAATAGCTTGGACCTGGATCAAACATGGCTCCAGCTGGCGCCAAACCAACGACGGAAATGGCATTGGGACGACCGTAGGCCAAGAGATTGGTCCCTTCCACTGGATCCACAGCCACATCCACAGCAGCACCTCGCCCAGTCCCAACATGTTCGCCATTAAAAAGCATGGGGGCCTCGTCCTTTTCCCCCTCACCAATAACTATACGCCCATCTATATCCAGGCTATTGAAGGAAAGGCGCATGGCATCCACAGCAGCACCATCACCCTCATTTTTGGCCCCTTTACCCAACCAACGAGCCGAAGCCAGAGCTGCGGCTTCAGTAACCCGCACCAAATCCATGGCTAAATTTCGCTGCGGTGCTTCCATAATCCTTATCCTTTGATAAACTTGACCAAATTTTCTGTGGTAAATCCATATTCCTGCTTCAAAACTGTTGCCGGAGCTGAAGCACCAAAATGATCCAGACCCCAAACTTTTCCAGCAAGCCCCACATATTTATACCACAAATCAGGTCGTCCGGCTTCAATGGCAAAACGCTTGGTAATACCAGAAGGCATGATCTCCTCCTGGTAGGCAGCATCTTGCTCATCAAAAAGCTCCATACATGGTACTGAAATCACCCGAATATGCATTGCAGGAAGTGCCAGTGCTGCTTCCAGAGCCAAGTGCACTTCAGAACCCGAAGCGAAAAGTAATACCTCTGGAGCACAGTCTTGGGGTTCATGAACAACATAGGCGCCCCTGGACACATGCTCAGGCAAGGCCTTGGGCAAGGGCAAGACAGGCAAGCCTTGGCGGGTAAAAATTAACACTGAGGGACGTGAACGCTGTTTAAGGGCCAGGGCCAGGCAAGCCGCGCTTTCATTGGCATCGGCCGGACGCAAAACCAGCAAATTGGGAATCAGGCGCAAAGCACTGACATGTTCAATGGGCTGATGGGTTGGTCCGTCTTCACCCACAAAAAAGGAATCATGGGTAAAAACATGTAAAATCGGCAGCTCCTGAAGAGCGGACATGCGAATGGCATTACGCTCATAATCGGAAAAAACCAAAAACGTGGCCCCAAAGGGTAAAACCCCACCGTGCAAGGCCAGGCCATTGAGAATGGCTCCCATGGGAAACTCTCGAACCCCAAAACAGAGATTACGCCCCAAGGGATTATCTTGGGCATGAAAAATACCTGTTTTTTCCCGAAAGGCCACGGTCTGATTGGAGGGATCCAGGTCGGCAGAGCCCCCCATAAGGGAAGGAATTTGCTCGGCCATAGCCATAAGACAAGTGCCAAAAGCTTTGCGCGTGGCCATGCTGGTGCCGACCTCAAACAAGGGCCAGTCAAAATCTTGGTCACTTAACGGCGTAGTAATGGTACGCCATTTTTGAGTAAAATCCGAATTATTACACCTGGTTTCCAGGGCAAAATCCCATTTTTTCCGCTCATGCTCCAAGTCTTGAAAACGAGACCTGAAGTGGGCCAGTACATCTGGAGGTAAGAAATATTCCTCATCAGGCAGACCCAATTTTGCTTTGGTAGCTGAAATTTCATCAGACTTCATGGGGGACCCATGGGTAGCTTCACTGCCTTCAAAATTGGCACTGCCTTTGGCCATCACCGTATGACCAATAATAAGAGACGGCCGCGTTGTTTCTGCTTGGGCAGCCAGGATAGCCTGCCGAATTTGTTGGTGATCGTGGCCATCAATTTCCTGCACATGCCAATGCATGCTTGTAAAAAGCTGGGAATAATTGATGGTGTCCACCCTGTCTGTGGGCCCAGCCAATTGAATCTTGTTGCTGTCATAATAGACAATCAGCCGCCCTAGGCCCCATTGTCCAAACAATGCTGCACTGCCCAGGCAAATGGGTTCTTGCACATCTCCATCAGACGCCAAAACATAGGTATAATGCCCTGCAATTTCATTATCCAGGTACGCTCGTAAAAATGCCTCAGCCACAGCCATACCACCAGCCATGGCAAAGCCCTGACCCAAGGGACCAGTGGTGGCCTCCACACCAATACTGAGATCGAATTCTGGATGTCCTGGAGTTTTACTGCCAAGTTGCCGAAAAGCCTGAAGATCCGAAACCTCTAAAGTACCACGCAGGACCAACAACGCATAAAGCAAAGCAGACTCATGGCCGGCTGAAAGTACAAAGCGGTCTCGGTTAAACCAGGCTGGATCACGAGGATCAAAACGCAAAAATTCTTTAAACAAGATATAGGCAAAATCAGCAGAAGACATGGCGCCACCCGGATGCCCTGAATTGGCAGTCCGGATAGAGTCCATGATTAGTCCTTTAATGACATTTACAGATTTGAGATCAAGATCAGAGGCAGTAGTGGTCATGGAGATTATTACCTTAAATAAAAGAGTTATGCATGGTGCAGTGAACCTTCAAACAGATCAACCCGGCGCTGATGACGTCCGCCTGCAAAGGATGCAGACACAAAGGCATCAAGAATGGCTTTGGCCAAATCAACACCTATGATTCGCTCACCCAAACACAGCACGTTGGCGTTATTGTGCATTTTGCTCATGGTAGCCATATATTCATTGGTACACAGGGCAGCTCGAATTCCTGGAGTTTTGTTGGCCACCATGGACATACCAATACCTGAACCGCAAATAAGAACTCCCCAACAGTTTTTCTCCAGCACTTTTTGGGTCAGCTGTTGGGCAATAAGGGGATAATCACAACTTTCAAGGCTGTGGGTGCCCACATCCAAAATCTCAAAACGAGTTCTGAGATGTTCACACAAGATGTTTTTTAGCCCTACTCCAGCGTGATCAGCTCCAAAAACAATTTGCCTCACTCACACCTCCTGTTCGGCAGTGCGAGATTTTATATATTCTGTGCGGGAGCTCACCAGCTCATTTTCCAAATGAGCAATCTCTTCCAATAAAAACTCAATTTGCTTAAAAGTCAGATCATTTTCGTTGCTAACCGGATCAAAAACCTCATTTCTTTGGTGACATTGAGCATAATTTTTACCCAAAGTCTCATATTCTTCAGCTAATCTCTTTTTTATCTGCCTGATTTCCCAGACTCGAAAAGCTCTGATAAACGCCCATTTTGCCTCACTAACCAGCATTTTAAATCCATCCACAAGAGCTGCAAACATTTTTTTCAACATCTGATCCCTCCACTCATCTTATTTTTTATTGATGAAGAATGCGCATCCATTGCACATTGTCTGGTAAATGCAAATCAAGGTCAGCCACATCCCAATTTGACCCAAGTTCTAATGACTTAAGGCGCAGAATAGCCTTTTCTCCAGCCACAGAGACAAAAGTATATTTTGCATAGAGCTGTTTTCCTGTAAATTCTTCCAAAGAGTAGGGATTTTCACAAGTTAGGACCCACCCTGACCGCCCCTTGAATACCAACACATCCAGTGTTGGGCTCATCTCCAAAAAAGCAACATCACCCAAGGCAAATTCCAAACGAGTCCACTGATGAGCAATGGTACTGGCTTTTGAATATTCATTGTAAAGAATTTCACCCAAATTACCAATGAAAAGATTGGACACCTGGCGCACATTAAAGGGCACGGGGATATGAAAATAAGACCAGCCTTTTTGAGCCTCATAATCATGGTAAGCTTTGTTTTGCGAGGGCAAGTACGCGGTCCAAACATTGTCAGATTCACGAATCACGGCCACCAGCCCTCCAGAGCTGGCCGTCAAATCAAGGCGCATGACCGAGGAAGGATACCCCCAAAGTTGACCCACCATCCGCCCTGTCTGTTGCTCTCCTTGAATATGCAAGGAGAAATGGGCCAAGACCTGCTCACTATGGCTTACAGGCGGAGTCAATTGAGCCCACAGTGCAGGGACATCCGCTGTCTGGTGCAGACCGGTTTTAGGTGCACAGGCACACACAATAAAAAATAACAGCCAAAGATATTTCATGGTTTCTGTTCCAGGGCCTCAAGTTTTTTACGCACACTGTCCTTATTTTTACCATCTGCAGCCACTGCCCGAGTATATCCTTTTTTTGATTCTTCCAACAGACTGATGGACAAAGCAATATCGCCATAATGTTCCCAAATAACAGCATCATCAACAAATTGCACTGCCCGACGAATCTCTTTCCATGCTTGCTGTAATTTGCCTTGCTTAAAATATACCCAGGCCAAAGAATCAATATAATAGCCATTGTAAGGTTCTATCCGCAAAGCATTGACAATTAAAATTTCAGCTCGTTCCAAATGCTGTCCTTGTTCAGCAAAAGTATAACCAATATAATTCAAAGCATTGCTGTGATCTGGATCAAGAGTAAGGATATGTTCCATGGTCAGCATGGTTTTTTCATCATGCCCCAGCTGATCATATAACAGAGCTAAACGATATAATATCCGGGTACTTTGAGGCCATCGATGTTTTGCTGCCAATAAAACATCAAGACTGCCCATCAGATCATTATCGTACTCCAACATATCTGCCTGGATAATCACAAATTCAGGCTGATCAGGATATAACTCTTGAGCAGAAAGACAAAGTTCTTTGGCTTTTTCTTTTTCATCATCTTGATACAGCAAGTGCATACGAAAAATAAGGCTGCGCTCATATAACTCGTGATCTGCAGGGATGGCTTCCAAATACGCCAAAGCCCCCGAAGGATTGTTGCGGCCTTCATATTCCAGTACACCCAGATAAAAAAGGGCATTGACCGGAATAGCAGATTGCTGGGCCAATGGGTCAAGCAACAGGGCAGCATGATCATAAAATCCCTGAGCAAGAAGTACATTGGCTGATTCCAAAACCAGTGCTTCATCTTCAGAAAATTGAAGAACATAGGACACAGCTTTGTCCGGATTGTTCAGCTTTAAATTGAGCTCCACAAGTTGAAAGATTATTTCTTGGCTATCCAAACCAGCCTCAAAAAGACGTGAAAAAATCTGGACAGCAGCAACATTATTTTTTTGCGCTTCATAGGTTAAGGCTAATTCAATCCAAGCCTCATAGAATTTGTCATCTGCCTGGACTGCTAAAAGATAATACTTGATGGCCTGCTCATACTGCTCCAATCCAGCGTATGCTTTGCCCAGCAACAAATTTGTGCGCCCAGTGACCAAATCCTTGGAAATACCTTGAAGCCTGTCCAGAGCCTGCTCATATTCATGTTGCTCGATGAGATATAAAGCAAATTCGTGGAGAAGATTGATATTTTTAGGGCGATGTTCAAGATACTCGTCAAGGGTGAGGGCTGCGTCCTCATGGCGTCCCTGGGCAATATATATTTTTACAAGAGCGGTCAGTAAGGGCACAGAATTGGGATAAAGGCTCAGTCCTTCTTTGGTAACTTGCGCTGCCTGGCCCATATTGCCTGTATGCCAATGTAAATTGGCAAAATCCAAATACAGTTCTGGCGTTGGATCCAAAGCAATAACTTGCTCTAAAGCTGTAATGGCTTCGTCTATTCTTTTTTCCTGAAGATATTCATGATACGCAAGAAAGGCATAGATTGCCTGAGCATCAGCCGAGACCTCAACCTGTGGAACACTGACAGGAGGCTGATCTTTTGTCTCGGGATTTTTTTTCCCGCAGGATACAAAAGTAAGCACCAAAAGGGTAAAGAAAATTTTAAAAAATATATTGTGTCTCATGACCAGGTTTGACTCAAGCAACCATCATGTTGTGAACATTTTTGGATAATTTGGTAAATTTTTTTTCCCATAACCAGCCCCAATTCAATAAACTCAGGACCATATATTTTCCCAGACTGGGTACGAAATGTGTTGGTTATGGAAACAATAATTTCTAGACCAACAGGAAATTTTTCTAAAATTTGTTCTAAAGTCCATTCCTGATAATCACAAATTTCCCATAGCGTTGTATTGAAATTATCTGGTCCCCATCGAAATTTGTCCGCATCATAGAGGGCATCGGCCACAAACTGGCCATAAGGATTGGCAAAAGTAGGAGCAGATGAGAAAGCCTCGTGACTTGCAATGGCCTGATAAATTATATCCTTTTCTGCATCATCCAAAGGATAATCTTGAAAAATAAGTCTCGATAACTCCGCCCCATGCACAGCATGATTGTCCTCCAATCGACAAGAGTCATGCAACAGACCGGCTAACATGGCCAACAAGCCAAGTCTTCTGGCTACCTCTATGCCCTGGGGCAAAGTTTCGTGCATAACCAGGGCACAGGCCTCAATGGCCACTTTTTTGGCATGATCAATGCCATGGCCGAAATCATCATATAAAAAAGGCAAAACATCTTCTCGACATCGAGTGACCAGGGGATGAATAAAAAAACTCTCTTTGGCAAAAGCCAATTCAGCATGTACCCTATCATAAAATTTGGGCAAAAAGTCTGGAGCAATAGCAGCACTTTCCTGCTTAATACGATGCAGTATTCTATCCTTCATGCTCAATCCATTCCTCGGAAAAATCCTGAATAGTGGCACTCATTTGACTTTTTATTTTTTGTAATAGCCGCGCTTCTATCTGACGCACCCGTTCTCGGGTAATACCGTATTTATCTCCAATTTCACGCAAAGTAATGGGAGAATCGGCCAACAACCGCAAATCTAAAATGTCAATTTCCTTATCATTGAGATTTTCGCGTATGGCATCAATATTATCATGAATAAGTACGTTTATTTGTTCTGAGGCCAATTGCTCTTCAATGCCTTCTTCCAAGGCAGGCATAAAGTCCATGGGTGTAAAGCCCGCATCAGTGCCGATTTGCATATCCAAAGACATATCATGTTGTCCTAAGCGCTGCCCCATTTCAATAATATCGCTTTCTGAAACCTGAAGATTTTTTGACAAGGTCGAGGTATCGGCATCATAGCCTTGAGCTTGTAAACGTTGCCGCTCTTTACCCAAATTGTAAAACAATTTGCGCTGAGCCTGGGTGGTGCCAATCTTGACCATACGCCAATTATCCATAATGAATTTCAAGATATAGGCCTTGATCCAAAACGAGGCATAATAGGAAAATTTAATACCCTTGTCTGGATCAAATTTTTGCACAGCCTTCATAAGGCCCACATTGCCTTCCTGAATCAAATCCAGGACATTTTTCATCCAGCGACGTTGAAAATCCATGGCGATCTTGACTACCAAACGAAGATTGGACGTAATCAGAGTAAAGGCTGCCTCGTCTTCCTGCTCATCTCTATAACGCCGGGCCAGATCAAATTCTTCATCAGGTTCAAGCTGTCTAAACTGACGAATTTCCTGCAAATAAATATGTAATGGATCAAGTCCGGCCGGATCTCGACGCGAACTGCGCTTGGCCAGAACCAAAGCCCCTGATTCTGTAGCTTCTTTTGGCTGTGTTTCAAGATCAGACGGAATAGACTTGGACTCTTTATCCAGGGATTGATCTTGAGGAGTATCGTTTACAGTCATAATTTTTATTTTTTCCAAGGCTAACGCTGAACAAAAAGGCAGAACCCCTAGTCCCAATGACACTTTTTCTGGAGTGAGCCATGCTTTGTTTTGAATTTCTATATATAGAGTTTTTGTTTGTACTTTTCAATGATTTTCAGTAGGTTCCTTTCTTTAGTTGGACATAAAAGCTTTGCTGATGAGGGTGTCATGCGTAATTTTCGTCAAGCGTTACAAGGCGGAAAGGTTATAATTTTTGATGGAGCCATGGGCAGTGTACTCCAAAGCCTGGGGCTTAAGCCTGGCCAGTCTCCGGAAGAATTTGGTGTCAAACACCCTGAACTCATTGCTGATATCCATATTAAGTACGCTCAAGCAGGAGCCAGGGTGGTCACCACCAATACCTTTGGGGCCACAAGCTTTAAATTGCCCCCTGACCTCAATGTCTTTCAGGTTAATGAGACCATGGCCCGCACGGCGCGTCAAGCTGTGGGCGAGCATGTTTTTGTGGCCGGAAGTGTTGGCCCCACAGGAAGAATGATCGAACCTTTGGGGCGCACAACTTTTAGAGAAGTCGTTGCAGCCTATAAAGAACAAATCCAGGGCCTGGTGGCTGGCGGCATAGATCTTGTCCTGGGAGAAACCCATTTTGATCTGGCTGAAGCCCGGGCCGTTGTTGTGGCTGCCCGAGAAGTTTGCGCTCTGCCCATTGCGATGAGCATGGCTTTTGAACAAGGCGTTAGCCTGACCGGCACAACTCCAGAGGTCTTCGCCCTGACCATGCGCAATATGGGTGTGGATCTGGTAGGCTCCAATTGTAGCGCTGGACCTGAAGAACTCATTCAAATTGCCCAACGTTTACTTGCTGTCTGTGACCTTCCTGTGCTCATTCAGCCCAATGCAGGTCTGCCGGAACTCATTGATGGGCACACTATTTTTCGTCTGGCACCACAGCCTTTTGCGACCACCACAGCCACTCTCGTCGAGCAGGGAGTCACCTGTCTGGGCGGTTGCTGTGGCACCACCCCAGAGCACATCCAGGTCTTACACACTTTGTGCAC
>JAAYGN010000146.1 GCA_012727715.1 Desulfovibrionales bacterium
CTTTGTGTCTTATTCTTGTGGGGCTGTTTTTAAGTTGCCCGGCTCTGGCTGATGAAGTCATCCGGGCTCAGATTGTGGCCCATGATCGGGTGATCCTTTCCAGTCAGATTGGTTCTATTGTCAGTGCTCTCAAGGTGCGCGAGGGAGACAGCTTTGCCTTGGGCGATGTACTTATAGATTTGGATTGTCGCAGTTACCGAGCCCATTTATCTCAAAATGTTGCTGCAGAACGCCTCGCTCAGGCTATTTTACAAAATACCCAAAGTCTGGCCCGGCTGGAATCCGCCAGTGTCCAGGAAGTGGACAAGGCCAAGGCTGAAGTGGATATGAGCACTCAGGCCAAGGTGTTGGCTCAACTGGATGTGGAACGGTGCAGTGTGCGGGCGCCTTTTGCTGGGGCAGTGGTATCCTTGGATGTGGGTAAAGGGGAATACGTGGGACCAGGCAAGCCCCTCATGGAAATTGTGGGTACAGACAACTTGGAAGTCCATTTTCTCCTGCCTTCCACACAGTCCAAAGAGGTGCAGCCTGGGCAGACCTTTGCCATGGATGTCCATGAAATTGGCACCACAGTGCATGGTACTATTCGGCAGATTGCAGCTGTGGCTGATCCTTTAAATCGTACTATTAAGATTTTAGGACAATTGGACGGAGAGAACAAGATGGTTAAACCGGGTATGTCCGGGACGGTGACTTTGGAAGATGTGTCGGAGCAAGCTTTTTCAGAAGAAACAAAGACTGAACCAACCAATGAGTAGGCTTTTGAGCCTTAAATCATAACAGATTCCCTCCCTTACCTTGCCTGGCCATGGAATTTTTTTCCTGGCCAGGTCTTTTATTTATTAGTGTGCTTTTTCCTTGTTTTGGAGAGCTCCTCGTTGTATAATCTGGACTGGTTGGTGGCAGGTGAGGTTGTCTTGGGAGGTTAGGGTTCCCTGCGACTACGCGCAGGATGACGTTTACTTCAGTCACTCCCGCACAAGCGGGAGTCCAAGAGTGGTACAGTTCAGAAGGGGTATGAAGACTTTGATCCCCGTCTGCACGGGAATGACATAAGTCGGCATATGGATCCTGCGACTATGCGCAGGATGACGTAAGATGGGGCATGTCACAAGGTGTCATTTCGCGCGAAACGCAGTGGAGTCGAGGAATCCAGTAAAGACATGGATCCTGCGACTAACGCGCAGGATGACGTGGGTGGAAGATGGGTCCCTTGGGCTACGCTCAGGACAGGTATAGATCTCTCGACTACACTCAGGGCAGGCTCTTAGGCTGACGCGCAGGATGACGCGAGTGGACCCCGTATTCTGTGTAACTATGTGTAGGATATCCATTCTTGTCATTCTGCGTGACCACGACAGTGGGATTGCACCTGGCCATTTATGGTAGAATCCAAGGAAGGACGTGGTTCCCTTCTTGTCATTCCGACCGAGTGCAACGAGTCGAGGAATCTGGAGATTCCTTCGGCCAGGCTCAGGGCAAGCTCCTCGACAAGCTCGGGATGACATATGGTCTTCCTTGTCTTGAGCTGGTCACTTTAGTGGCCTTCCAGAATCCATGTATCGGAGTAATCAGTACTTCCTGAGCAGGCGTAGTGTATGATGCATAAAAATATTCTGTCCCTTATTGGGGCAACCCCTTTGGTGACCATAAATCGGGTTTTCTCCCATCCCCATATTACCCTGGCTGCCAAGATAGAAGCCCAAAACATTGGTGGATCCATCAAGGACCGCGTGGCCCTGGCCATGATCGAAGCTGCTGAAGCCAGTGGTGAGTTGGTTCCTGGTAAAATCATTATTGAGGCTACCAGCGGCAATACCGGCATTGGTCTGGCCATGGTTTGTGCCGTAAAAGGGTATCCTTTACTTTTGATCATGCCTGATTCCGCTTCTGAGGAACGCAAGCGTATTATGCGTGCTTATGGCGCCAAGCTGCTACTGACCCCTGGCCGCCTGGGTACAGATGGAGCCATTGAAGAGGCTTATGGTCTGGCTCGTAAAGAACCTGAACGCTATGTGCTTTTGGACCAATACAATAATCCTGTCTGTATTACGGCCCATTATCTGGGAACAGGACAGGAAATCATTGAGCAAACCAAGGGTGAAGTCACTCATGTGGTCATTTGCCTGGGTACTACCGGCACAGCCATGGGTGTTGCCCAACGCATGAAAGAATCCATGCCCCAGGTACAGGTTGTGGCAGTGGAGCCTTATGCTGGACACAAAATTCAGGGGTTAAAGAATATGCAGGAATCCTACCCCCCTGGAATTTATGATAAGCATTGTCTGGACCAGATTCTTCATGTGGAGGATGACGAAGCTTTTGCCTGTGCTCGTCAATTAGCTCGAGAGGAAGGAATTTTATCAGGCATGAGTGCTGGTGCTGCTCTGGCCGGGGCTTTGCAAATAGCACGAGATTTGGAGAACAAGGGCCAAGCCGGGCTGGTAGTTTTTCTTTGTCCGGATACCGGTGAACGCTATTTGTCCACCACACTTTTTGCTCCTCAAATCAGTCATGGCCTTGGTATCCAAAGTGTGGCCACTGGAAAGCGAGAAGTTTTAAGCCCTACCTCTGGTGGGCATGGTCTGTTTACCCCTGGTCCAAGCCTGGATGCTTTGGGCGACCTTGATGCCTGGCGACGTATTGTCTGGCTGGATGTCTTGTCCAGGGCCCTGGCTGAAAGGGGGGATACTTCATCTTTAGCCATTGGATTGGCAGACATGGATGACCGGGCTTTGGCAGCAGCCAGGAAAGCAAATATATTGCTCTCTGATTTTGCTGACCAAGCTGTACTTCGGGTCCAGGATTATGCGCAAAGTCTGGGTATAACTTCAGAGATGCAGGTTGCTTTATCCAGTACCAGTTTGCCTCGGGCTTTGGAGTTGACCAGAAAACTTTTGGCCAAGGGCCAAGCCTATGAAAAATTACGTTCTGTGTACTTTGATGTCACCAGAGATAAAACCTATGGCTGTATTTCCAGAGTTGATACCACAGGGCTGCATGTAGGACATACTGTGGATTTAACAGACTACACCAAGGAAAATCCTGCTGATTTTACTCTGTTTAAGCGGGCCTCATTGCAGGATTTAAAACTCGGTGATGTGGTGGAAACACCATGGGGTAAAGTACGGCCAAGTTGGTTCTTGCAATTGGCAGCAACAGCTCTGGAAAGCCTACAATCCATTTCTGTCATGGTTGTGGGTGAGGGACAGCGTTTTCCTCATTTGGATAACTTTGGTGCTTTGTGGAGATGTGGGGCAGGAGTACAACCTGTGGCCTGGGCAACGATTCAGCCGGTTATGGCTTCTGAGCCTCAAGGGGAGCTTTTGTCTCTGGGAGAGGCTTTGCAACTGGCCGGTAGTGGTGCGGCCCTGCGCTTATGGTTTTTATCCACAGCCCAAGATAAGGCTCTGGTTTGTTCGCCAAAAAGTTTGCAGATGTGGTCAAAAAATCAGCATCGCTTGCAAGATGCATATATAGCCACCCTCTATGGGCAAGGTAGTGGGAGTTCAGACCCGCAGGTGGAGCAGGCCATTTATGATTTGAAAACAGCCTTAAACGCCTCTTTGGAAAAGAATCTGGATTTGACCCATTTTTGGCCCAGGCTTTTTGCTTTGACCAAGATGATTCATTCCCGGTCCAAAGATTGGAACCAGGCCGAAGCTGATCTGATCCGCCAGCAGCTTTTGGCCTGTGACCGAGTTTTGGGTTTTCTTGATCATGCCCGGCTTCCTGTAGCCATGACCCAATGGTCGCAGGAAGCACAGGCATTGGTTACCCAGCGTGAGTTGGCCCGTAAAAATAAAGATTTTACTTTGGCCGACACCTTGCGCCAAGAATTAGAGGCCATGGGTCTACGCTTGGAGGACCATCCTTTGGGTGTACGCCTTTACCAGGAAAAGTAAGTTATTTTCTGGCACTTTTATTAATGGTCTCCATGAGTTCCACTGTGGCCTGTGGATCGTCTTGTTCTTCAGGGACATGGTTTTTGGGCCAACGGCATTTGTGGTAGGAGATAGTTGCTTTTTGTGTCAGTTGCTCTATTTTAGCCAGCATCACGCTCAAGGCTTCTTCAGTGATCACAAAGTGTCCACATTCTGGACACTTGGGAGCAGGCACCTCTTCAAAACAAAAAAGATTATTTCGACATTCCATTTGATAAGAAATAGTATCTTCTAATACTTCTGCTTTTCCGCATTTAGGGCAAATCATGGTCACCTCGTTGTACCTTTTTATGTGTAATTGGTTAATATAAGCATGTTCAAATCTCTTGGCAAATATTTCTCCTTAGCCTGAAATATTCTATGGTTATTTCAGGCTAAGGACTCCCAATCTGGCTTGTTATTTGTACATGTCATGTTTTTTACAATAAAGATATGTTGTGGAGTTTGTTATGAGTACCATTGGTTGGATAGGTCTTGGGGTGATGGGCACTTCTATGTGCGGGCATTTGCAGGCTGCAGGGCACAAGGTTCAGGTCTATACCCGGACCAAGGCTTCGGCTGCGCCAGTTCTTGAAGCTGGAGCATGTTGGTGTGAGGGCCCAGGCGAAGTGGCCAAGGGGGCTGACGTTGTTTTTTCCATTGTTGGTTACCCTCAAGATGTGCGTTCCATTTATTTTTCATCAGCAGGGATTTTGGCCCATAGTGCGCCAGGCACTGTGTTGGTGGACATGACCACCTCCGAGCCAGCTTTGGCTCTTGAAATTTATGAGGCCGCCAAGACCAAAAACGTGGCCACTTTGGATGCTCCTGTTTCTGGAGGTGATCTGGGTGCCAGAAATGCCTCTTTGGCCATTATGGTTGGTGGGGATGAGGAAGTTTTTGAAAGTGTCTTGCCTTTATTACAACATATGGGACAAAATATCCGGAGAATGGGTGGACCAGGGGCTGGTCAGCATACCAAAATGAGTAATCAAATTCTTATTGCTGGAACCATGGTTGGTGTAGTGGAATCTCTTCTCTATGCTGTTCGGGCCGGGCTTAATGCAGATGCAGTGATTGATGTTATCGGTAGTGGTGCAGCCAGTTCGTGGTCCATTAATAACTTGGGGCGTCGCATTGTTAACAACAATATGGATCCAGGTTTTTTTATTAAACATTTTGTGAAGGATATGGGCATTGCCCTGGCTGAAGCCAAGAAAATGGGCCTGGCCTTGCCTGGCCTTGCTTTGGTGGACCAGCTCTATGTGGCAGCCATGGCCCAGGGATTGGAGAATATGGGCACCCAGGCTTTGTATTCAGTGCTCCAGAACATAAATTGTAGGAAGAGTTAGGAGCTAAATATACAGATGCTGATGCCATGGAGGGTGCTGGAAAAAGAGAATAAAAATTCATAAGCTTGGGATATCATATTGTTAAGGTTAAAAACGAGTGAAAGGGGGGTGCCTATGGCTTGACCTGAACCCCAGTTTTATTCCAATACAGATAGTGACTTTTGGGTAAGCCAAAGCCTTGGTCGAGGTAGAGCTGGATTAGATGAAATAGCTCAACCCTTTTATCAACCTGGTTTTAAGGAGAGTTGAATGGCTAAAAATATGAAAACCATGGACGGAAATACCGCAGTGACTCACATCGCTTATGCCATGAGCGATACTGCTGCAATTTATCCTATTACCCCATCTTCCACCATGGGTGAGATTGCAGACGAATGGGCTGCGCAAGGTCGGAAAAATATTTTTGATCAAAAAGTAAAGATACGTCAGATGCAGTCTGAAGCTGGAGCTGCAGGGGCAGTGCATGGTTCCCTGGCTGGCGGAGCTCTAACCACCACCTTTACCGCTTCCCAGGGATTACTGCTCATGATTCCCAATATGTACAAGATTTCGGGAGAGCTGTTGCCTGGGGTCTTTCATGTCAGTGCCCGCGCCATTGCCGGCCATGCCTTGTCCATTTTTGGTGACCACCAGGATGTCATGGCTTGCCGCCAAACTGGTTTTGCCATGCTGGCTTCTGGTTCAGTCCAGGAGTGTATGGACCTGGCTTTGGTAACTCATTTGGCTGCTATTGAATCCAGTGTTCCTTTTGTGCACTTCTTTGATGGATTTCGTACTTCTCATGAAATTCAAAAAATTGACATCATTGATTACGAAGACATTAAAGGCCTGGTAAACTTTGAAGCCATTGAGGACTTTCAAAGTCGGGCCATGAACCCAGCTAACCCGGTCATTCGAGGTACAGCACAAAACCCGGATATTTATTTTCAGGGTCGCGAAGCCGCCAACCTGTATTACGAACAGGTGCCCTCCATTGTGGTGGACCAGATGAAAAAAGTTTCGGCCTTGACAGGTCGTTCTTACAAGCCTTTTGACTATGTTGGTCATCCCCAGGCTGAGCGTGTGGTTGTGGCCATGGGTTCTGCTTGTGAGACTTTGGAAGAAGTGGTGCGTCATCTTTTGACACAAGGGGAAAAAGTCGGTCTGGTCAAGGTACGCTTGTATCGTCCTTTTGTTCCTGAATATTTCTTGCAGGTTTTGCCAGCTACAGCTGGGGTAATCACTGTTTTGGATCGAACCAAAGAACCTGGCGCTCAGGGTGATCCCTTGTACAAGGATATTTGTACAGCATACATGGAACGCGGTGAACTGCCAGAAATTGTGGCAGGTCGTTATGGCCTGGGCTCTAAAGAATTTACCCCAGCCATGGCCAAGGCTGTGTTTGACAACATGATGGTAGCACAACCCAAGAATCATTTTACCGTGGGTATTGTGGATGACCTGACCTATACGTCTTTAGATGTTCTGCCCTTTGCAGACACCACAGCACCAGGTACTGTGCAATGCAAGTTTTGGGGTTTGGGCTCTGACGGTACTGTGGGCGCGAACAAAGAAGCCATTAAAATTATTGGCGACAATACGGACATGTATGCCCAGGGGTATTTTGCCTATGATTCCAAAAAATCTGGTGGCATCACAGTCTCTCACTTGCGTTTTGGTAAAGAGCCCATTCGTTCCACCTATCTGGTCAATGCTGCTGACTATGTTGCCTGTCACAAGTCCAACTATGTCCAGATGTATGATGTCTTGGATGGCATTAAAGATGGTGGCACCTTTGTCCTTAACTCCATCTGGTCTGTAGAAGATATGGATAAAGAACTGCCAGCCAGTATGCGTAAACTTATTGCCCAGAAAAATCTCAAGTTTTACAACATTGATGCTGTAAAAATTGCTGCTGACGTGGGCCTGGGTAATCGCATTAACATGGTCATGCAGACTGCATTTTTTAAGCTGGCCAATGTGATGCCTTTTGCAGAAGCTGTGGCCTTACTTAAGGAAGCCATTAAAAAAGCATACGGTAAAAAAGGCGACAAGATCGTTAATATGAACGTTGCTGCTGTGGATCAGACCGTGGAAAATCTTGTGGAAATCAAGTATCCTCAGTCTTGGGCTACAGCTGTGGATGATGCAGTTTGTGCCAAGGACGATCCTGATTTTGTCAAAAATGTTATGCGTCCCATTTTGGCCCAAAAGGGTGACAGTTTGCCTGTTTCAGCCTTTGAGCCTGATGGAATATTTCCTGTGGGCACATCCCAGTATGAAAAGCGTGGCGTGGCCATCAATGTACCGGAATGGGCTGCCGAGCATTGTATTCAGTGTAATCAATGTTCCTTTGTCTGTCCTCATGCCGCAATTTTACCTGTGCTGGCCAGTGAGGAAGAATTGGAAGGGGCTCCGGACAGTTTTTCAACCCTGGATGCTTTGGGTAAAGAGCTTAAAGGCCTTAAGTTCCGTATCCAGGTCAATACCTTAGATTGTCTGGGTTGTGGTAATTGTGCTGATATTTGTCCGGCTAAAACCAAGGCTTTGGTCATGAAGCCCATTGAAAGTCAGATTACCCAGCAAGTACCCAATCATGAGTTCTCCCTAACCATACCTTTTAAAGACAATTTGTTGCGTCGAGACACAGTCAAAGGCAGCCAATTACACAAGCCCCTTATGGAATTCTCCGGTGCCTGTGCTGGTTGTGGTGAAACACCTTATGTCAAGGTGCTGACCCAGCTTTTTGGTGAGCGCATGATTGTGGCCAATGCCACGGGTTGTTCTTCTATTTGGGGTGCTTCAGCGCCAACAACTCCCTACACCGTTAATGCTGATGGTTATGGACCGGCCTGGGGTAATTCCTTGTTTGAAGATGCAGCTGAATTTGGTTTTGGTATTCAGATGGCTTATGCCCAGCGTGAAGAAAAACTGGTTAACCTTATAACCCAGGCCCTGAACCAAGAGCTGCCCGAGGACTTGGCCGAAGCTTTCAAGGGATGGCTTGAGCACCGCCTGGATGCTGAAAAATCCAAAGAGTATGGAGACACCATTCGCGATATTCTGACCTTTGTTTGTCGAGATGAACTTTTGGAAGAAATCTATGCCCGGGAAGATCTCTTGACCAAGAAATCCTTTTGGATCTTTGGTGGTGATGGCTGGGCCTATGACATTGGCTATGGTGGGGTGGATCATGTCCTGGCTTCTGGCGAAGACATTAACATCCTGGTTTTGGATACCGAAGTGTATTCCAATACTGGCGGACAGTCGTCCAAAGCTACACCCCTGGGGTCCATTGCCAAATTTGCCGCAGCTGGAAAACGTACGGGTAAAAAGGATCTGGGACGCATGGCCATGAGCTATGGCTATGTGTATGTGGCTACAGTGGCCATGGGCTATGACAAGCAGCAATTACTCAAAGCTTTCCGTGAGGCTGAAGCCTATCCTGGTCCATCTCTGGTTATTGCTTATGCCCCATGTATTAACCAGGGTATTCGCAAGGGTATGGGCAAGACCCAGCTTGAGTCCAAGTTGGCGGTCCAGGCTGGGTATTGGCCACTGTATCGTTTTAACCCGCTTTTGGCAGATGAAGGCAAGAATCCCTTTTCTCTGGATTCCAAAGCTCCTGACGGAACCCTGCAGGAATTTTTGGCAGGAGAAAACCGCTATGCTTTACTGGAAAAGATTGCTCCAGAAGCCTCCAAACGTTTGCGTACTCAAATTGAGCAGGAGTATTTACAACGTTTTGCCATGTATGAATATCTCTCCCAGCAAGAGTTTGCTCCGGTTCAGTCCTCTGAGCCTGTGCCCACTGGATCTGGAGGAGGTGGTTGCACTTTGACGTCCACAGCCGAGCATTCTGGGGCCAACAAGCCTGGAGAACCCTGTGATGATGGCCGAGCAGGCCAGTAAATAAGTTTTAGCCTGTTTGTAGGGATTGGCCTACAAACAGGCTTTTTATTTTTTTTATTCCATGAATTTGGAGGAAAGTATGTCCATTTCTATATTGGCCCTGGTCGCACTTTTGCCCATTTTAGTAGCCTTGGTCTTGATGGTTGGTATGCGTTGGCCATCCACTCGGGCCATGCCTTTATCCTGGTTGACTTGTGCTTTGGGCGCTTTTTTTATTTGGAAGCTGCCTGTGGGCTACATTACGGCCTTGACTTTGCAAGATTTTGTGGTGGCTATCGGGGTCCTGATAATTGTTTTTGGAGCCATCCTTATTTTGTATACCCTGCAATATTCTGGAGGCATGGAGACCATCCAGTATGGTATGCAGAATATTAGCCGGGATAAACGCATTCAAGCCATTATCATTGGCTATATGTTTGCTGCCTTTATTGAAGGCGCCGCTGGTTTTGGAACTCCGGCAGCCTTGGCAGCTCCCTTACTTTTATCCCTTGGTTTTCCTCCTTTGGCCGCTGCTGTTGTCTGTCTGGTCTTTAACTCTTTTCCAGTGTCCTTTGGAGCAGTGGGCACTCCCATCATCATGGGACTGACTCCGGTAAAACAACTGGTGGAAAACGCTGTGGCCTCTGGTGTGTCCGGCCTTAACTACACTGATTTCCCCACTTTTTGTAAAGCCATTGGTGAAGTAGTGACCATGATGCACGGTCCTATGGCCGTTATCCTGCCCATTTTCATGCTTGGATTTTTGACCCGTTTTTATGGTCAAAAAAAGTCCTGGGTTGAGGGATTTGCTGCCTGGAAATTTTGTGTTTTTGCTGCCGTTGCTTTTTTAATTCCCTATGTGGCTTGTGCCTGGTTAGTGGGTCCGGAATTTCCATCCATGATCGGTGGACTGGTGGGTCTGGGGATCATTGTGGCTGGAGCGAAAAAGGGTTTTTGTGTGCCCAAGGAAACTTGGGATTTCGGTCCTCAGAGCACCTGGGATGCAGAATGGACCGGCATGATTGCCACCAGCACTGATACTGAATTTAAGCCCCATATGAGTCAGTTTAAGGCATGGCTTCCTTATATCCTCATTGGTCTTATTTTGGTCATTACTCGTGTTCCTGCCCTGGGCATTAAATCTTTTATTGTAGCCCAAAAAATCCCCTTCAATAATATTCTTGGTTTTACCGGTGTTTCCGCTTCCATTGATTATCTGAATTTGCCAGGTACCATTCCCTTTACCCTGGTGGCCATTTTGACTGTTTTTATCCATGGAATGCCAGGGGCTGCTGTGAAACAGGCCTGGACAGAAACTTTTGCCAAGATGAAGGCACCAACCATTGCGCTGTTGGCTGCTGTGGCCCTTGTCTCAGTATTTCGAGGTTCCGGTGTTGCTGATATGGCTTTGAATCCCAACAACTATCCCTCCATGCCTCTGGCCATGGCCAAGGCAATGGCGGATTTAGCTGGAAATGCCTGGCCCATGCTGGCCTCTTATGTGGGTGGTCTGGGTGCCTTTATCACTGGTTCCAACACGGTTTCTGACCTGCTCTTTTCTGAGTTCCAATGGGGCATGGCTGACCAGTTGAATCTTTCCCATCAGATCATTGTGGCTGCCCAGGTTGTTGGTGGAGCCATGGGTAATATGGTCTGTATTCATAATATCGTTGCTGTGTGTGCAGTAACAGGTCTTATTGGACGTGAAGGCATGATTTTGAAAAAGACCTTTTGGCCCTTTGTGCTCTATGGTATTGTTGTTGGTATCATTGCCTCACTTATGGCCTTTGTTTTTATGGCCGATCGATTTTAGGAAAGTATATATGGCTCTTGTGGTGAAAAAGCTTTGGCCCTAACACCTGGAGCTTGAATAGTTCTTAGATTCTTTTCTGTTTTTACGCGGTCCTGAAACATTGGCTTTTCAGGACCGCGCCATTTCGATTCTTTCATCACTAGGAGAAAGTAATGATTTCACCAGCTCTACTTAAAGAGTTTCAATCTTTACTTGGTAAAGATAATGTTATGGATAGCGAGGCTGATCGTCATGCCTATTCCTATGATGCAGCCGTCCTTGATGCTGTGGTACCAGAATTGGTGTTAAAGCCCACCAATAGTGAGCAACTCGGGCGTACTGTGGCCTTATGTAATGAAAATGGGTTGCCCATGACTGTACGCGGTGCAGGTACCAACTTAAGTGGTGGCACCATTCCCACCAAAGAACATGGCATTGTTATTCTCACTAATGGCCTCAATAAGATTTTGGAAATAAATGAACAAGATCTGTACGCTGTGGTGGAGCCTGGTGTGGTTACCGCCAAGTTTGCAGCTGAAGTGGCCAAACGTGGTCTTTTTTACCCCCCTGATCCAGGTTCTCAGGCTGTGTCCACTTTGGGGGGCAATGTGGCTGAAAATGCCGGTGGCCTGCGTGGACTGAAGTACGGGGTGACCAAAGATTACGTCATGGGTGTTAATTTTTGGAATGTAGAGGGTGAATACGTCAAGTCCGGCGGAAAGACTGTCAAGTGTGTCACAGGACTTAATATTGCTCAACTCATGGTGGGCTCTGAAGGGACCCTTGGGGTATATGATCAGATTATTTTAAAACTGGTCCCACCGCCAGTGGCCTCCAAAGCCATGCTCGCTGAATATGACGATATTAATAAAGCCTCAGAAACTGTTGCCGCCATTATTGCCAATAAAATTGTGCCCTGTACCCTGGAATTTTTGGATAATGCCACCATCAGGTATGTTGAGGATTTTACCAAGGCAGGCCTTCCCTGTGATGCAGCAGCAATTTTGCTCATAGAAGTTGATGGTGGACATCAGGCTTTGGTGGATGATGACGCAGCCAAGGTGGTGGAGATCTGTAAGAAAAATGGAGCGCTCCAGGTGCAAATGGCCAAGGATGCAGCTGAAAAGCATAAGCTTTGGGAAGCACGACGTAATGCCTTGCCAGCTTTGGCCAGAGCACGTCCAACCACTGTTTTGGAAGATGCCACTGTGCCCCGTAGTCAGGTTCCAGCCATGATTAAGGCCATTAATGATATTGCTGAGAAATACAAATTACACATTGGAACTTTTGGTCATGCTGGTGATGGCAATTTACATCCCACTATTTTGACTGATCGTCGTGATAAAGCAGAATTTGCCCGGGTAGAACAGGCCATTGACGAGATTTTTGATGTGGCCTTAAAACTTGATGGCACCTTGTCTGGCGAGCATGGTATCGGCATTGCCAAGGCCAAATGGTTGGAAAAAGAAACATCCAAGGCCACTATCTTGTATTCTCGCCAATTGAAAAAAGCAGTGGATCCCAAGTACCTGCTCAATCCAGGTAAAATTATTGGAGGCTAGATATGAGTGCTGATGTACATCAACTGGCCAAAATGCTGCATGAACTTGATGACCAATTGGTCGGGTGCATGAAGTGTGGATTGTGTCAGGCAGTATGTCCGGTCTTTTCTGAGACCATGCGTGAGGGCGATGTGGCTCGTGGAAAAATTGCCCTTTTGGAGAACTTGGCGCATGAGATGATTTCAGATGCCCAAGGTGTACAAGAAAAACTGAATATGTGCCTGTTGTGCGGATCTTGTGCAGCCAATTGCCCTAGTGGGGTCAAGGTCCTGGATATCTTTTTGAAAGCCAGAGTTATTGTCAATACCTATCTGGGGCTTCCGGCTGCCAAGAAAGCGATTTTCAAAGGTCTGTTGACCAGGCCGGTGGTGTTCAATTCTCTTTTAGATGTGGCTTCCAAGTTTCAGGGAGTTTTTACCAAACAGGCCAGTGATATCATTGGGTCATCTTGCGCACGGATAAACGCACCAATTATTGGACAGCGACATTTTATGCCCTTGGCCAAAAAATCTTTGCGCAAACTGGAAAAACCGCGCAACTCCCGCCCAGGAAAGGGTGGGTATCGCGTGGCATTTTTTCCGGGTTGTCTGGTGGACAAGATTTATCCCCATGTGGGGCAGGCAGTGCTCAAAGCTTTGGAACACCATGAAATAGGTGTGTACATGCCTTCTGGCCAAGCCTGCTGTGGTATTCCCGCTTTATCTTCAGGTGATAAAGAATCCTTTGATACCTTGGTTACTACCAACCTTGAGATCTTTGAAAAGGAAAACTTTGACTATTTGCTGACGCCTTGTGCTACTTGCACAGCGACTATGCACGAGCTGTGGCCGCTTATGTCCGGAAACAGGACCCAGACCTTGCAGGAGCGCATTGAGGCCATGTCCAAAAAAGTCATGGATGTGACGCAATTTATGGTTGATGTCGTGGGTATTGAGATGCCCGAAGCAGGATCTGGAACCAAAGTGACCTACCATGATCCCTGCCACTTGAAAAAGTCCATGGGAGTTTCTGCTCAACCTCGCGCCCTGGTACGAAGCAACGCACGCATGGAGTTAATAGAAATGGCTGAGCCGGATCGGTGTTGTGGGTGCGGTGGGAGCTTTAACCTGGAGCATTATAATCTCTCCAAGGATATTGGCACCATCAAGCGGGACCATATTGTGGCTTCAGGAGCGGCAGTGGTGGCTACAGCCTGCCCAGCATGTATGCTCCAAATTTCCGACATGCTTTCGCAACATGGTGACCCTGTTGCAGTCCGGCATGTTATGGAAATTTATGCTGAAACACTTTGAGTTTTGCCCTTGAGCAATAAGGAAGTCCAAAGGAAAAGCAATGGCTAACAACCTGTATATTACCGCAACAGAATCTCGCAGTGGCAAATCAGCCATTATTTTGGGTGTCATGCAAATGCTGTTGCGGGATATTCGTCGAGTCGGATTTTTTAGACCAATTATTAATGACGACTCGGGCCGGAAAGATCACGATATTGACCTGATGTTGTCTCAATTTTACCTGGGTTTGCAGTACGAGGATACCTACGCCTTAACCATGAGTGAGGCCAAGGAACTGGTTAATGCTGGCCAACATTCGTTGTTAATTGAGAAGATCATAAATAAATATAAAGAGCTGGAATCTCGATGTGAGTTTGTACTTTTAGAAGGTACAGATTTTGAGGGGTCCACTCCAGCTTTTGAATTTGATATAAATGCAGATATTGCCGCCAATCTGGGGTGCCCGCTTTTGATAGTGGCCAATGCCTGTCAAAAGAGCGTTCAAGATATTATCAGTTCCACCAAATTGACTGTGGAGTCCTTTGGAGGCAAGGCCGTTGATATCTTGGGAATTATTGTCAATCGGGCTGATGTGCCTGATCGTAATGCTTTGCGTATGGATTTGCGCAAGGTGTTGAACCAGCCTGATCTTTTGGTCTATATTATTCCAGAAGTTGCCATCCTAGGTAAACCAACCATGGCTGATGTCATGAAGTGGGTGGGGGCTGAAGTTCTTTATGGTCGGGATGGTTTGGCCGCACAAGTTAACGATATTGTGGTGGCGGCCATGCAAATTGAAAACTTTATCAATTATATTGATCAAGGCAGCCTCATAGTTACTCCTGGAGATCGTTCAGATATTGTGGTCAGCAGTCTGGCTACGCGACAATCATCAGCCTATCCAGATATTGCTGGTATTTTGCTCACAGGAGGGATTCGCCCGGCTCGCAGTCTGGCCCGTTTGATTGATGGCTGGACCGGTGTGCCTGTGCCCGTTTTATTGGGTAAAGAAGCAACCTTTCAGATGGCCCGGCGACTCTATAGTATGTATGGTAAAATTGAGCCAGGTGACCAGAAAAAGATTGCCTCAGCCCTGGGGGTTTTTGAAGAAAGTGTGGACACAGACGAGTTTAGACAACGTCTTAATACTCGTAAGTCCACCAAGGTTACCCCCCAGATGTTTGAATATAGCCTCATTGAACAAGCCAAAAAACATCGTCAGCATATTGTCCTTCCAGAAGGAAGTGATGAACGGATTTTACAAGCCGCAGATATTTTATTGCGGCGAGGTGTAGTGGATTTAACTATTTTGGGAGATGCTCAACAGATAAGTTCCATGGCTTCGCAATTGGGGCTGAACCTACAAGGAAGCACTATTGTGGCTCCCAAATCTTCCAAGCAATATAATGACTATGTATCCACCTATGTTTTGTTGCGGCAAAAAAAAGGTGTGTCCAAAGAAGCAGCTCAAGATATCATGCTGGATCCTACCTATTTTGGGACCATGATGGTCTATAAAGGACAAGCCGATGGTATGGTCTCTGGAGCTATAAACACCACAGCTCATACTATTCGCCCAGCTTTTCAGATCATTAAGACCAGAACTGGAGCATCCATTGTTTCCAGTGTTTTTCTCATGTGTTTAAAGGATCGGGTGCTGGTTTTTGGTGATTGTGCGGTGAACCCCAATCCAACAGCTCAACAATTGGCTGAAATTGCCTTAAGTTCTGCTGAAACAGCACGTATCTTTGGTGTAGATCCGCGGGTAGCCATGCTTTCTTATTCTACTGGAGATTCTGGTGCAGGTGGAGACGTGGATCAAGTTATTGAGGCCACCAAAATAGCTCGGGAAATGGCCCCACATTTGTTACTTGAAGGGCCACTTCAGTATGATGCAGCCATTGATCCTGATGTGGGTGCGAAAAAAATGCCCGGGAGCCAGGTTGCTGGTCGGGCTACAGTCTTTATTTTTCCAGATCTTAATACTGGCAATAATACCTATAAGGCTGTGCAGCGGGCAGCCAATGCTGTGGCCATTGGACCCATTTTGCAGGGCTTAAACAAGCCTGTTAATGATTTGAGCCGAGGATGTACTGTGGCCGATATTGTCAACACTGTAGCCATCACCGCCATTCAGGCCCAAGCAGACAAGGGACTGGTTTAGAGGATAGTATGAAGATATTTGTTATTAATTCTGGGAGTTCTTCTTTAAAATACCAATTGTTAGATATGGATAGCTCCCTGGTTATGACCACTGGTTTGGTGGAGCGTATTGGTGAAGCCATGGGCAAAGTGGAGCAGAAAAATTGGCCAGGTTCAGCTCGGGAACAAGAAATCAGGGAAGAGCGACCTTTTTCTGACCATCGTGAGGCCATGATGACTGTGGTGGAGTTGGTGACCGGTCAAGACACGGGTGTCATTGCCTCACGCGACGATATTGATGCTGTGGGCCATCGCGTGGTTCAGGGCGGGGAATGTCTTTTACACACCACGCGTATTGATGATGAGGTTGTGGAGAAAATCCGGTCTAATTGTCCTTTGTCTCCGTTACACAATCCAGCCAATCTGGTGGGTATTGAAGTGGCCAGGGAGCTTTTTGCTGTACCTCAGGTGGCAATTTTTGACACCCAGTTTCATCAAACCATGCCCCCTGAAGCCTTTATGTATCCACTACCTTATGATTTGTATAAGGAGTTAAAGATTCGACGCTATGGCTTTCATGGTACGTCCCATCGCTATGTCAGCCAACAGGCAGCGCAGATGCTGAACAAGTCTCCAGATCAGATTAATTTGGTCACTTTGCATTTAGGTAATGGCAGCAGCATGGCTGCCATACGTCATGGCCAGTGTATTGACACGACCATGGGTATGACTCCTTTGGCTGGACTGATGATGGGGACGCGTTGTGGTGATATTGATCCAGCAATTATTCCTTTTTTGATGCGCGAAAAAGGACTGAGCAAGGAAGGGGTGGATGCTCTTTTAAATAAAGAAAGTGGTCTCAAGGGTATTTGTGGCATGAATGACATGCGTGATATTCACGCAGCCATTGCCCAAGGGGATAAGCGAGCTGCTCTGGCCCTGAATATGTTTGTCTATGGCATCAAAAAATATATTGGTGCGTATTTGGCCATAACCGGTCCCTTGGATGCCTTGGTGTTTACAGCTGGTATTGGTGAAAATGATGATGTGGTCCGCCGGCAGGTCTGCTCAGGACTGGAACACTTGGGTATTGTCATTGATCTGGATAAAAATACTGGGCGTAAAAAAATAGCCACAGCGGTCCAGGCTGATGGGAGCCAGGTAGCTATTTTTGTCATCCCCACCAATGAGGAATTGGCCATTGCCCAGGAAACTTTGACCCTGTTGTCGTAAAAACTACAAAATAGAGTACACTAAAAACATAGTTTTTTATGTGGGCAAAGGGATATTCGTGAGTTGAGGATATCCCTTTGCCCTTATTTTTGGTTGAGATAAGGACATGTTACGATGCGTAAGGTAGCTTTTTTTCTTGTGCTCACCTTTGTTGTATATATTGCAGCAACGTATTTTTTGGGGGGGCAGGCCCGGCAGCAGTATTTTGCACTCTTGGCAGAACTCAATGCCTCTGAGGTGGTCAAGGTTTCGAATATCAGTTATCAGCAAGGACTTTTTTATTCCAAAGCTAAAACATTTTTGGAATTTGCCCCATCATTGCATTTTATTGGTCATGGACAAACCCTGATTCTTGACCATGATTTTATACACGGTCCTTGGCCTGTAAATCCCGGTCAGGACTTGTTATCCACGCACCCCATGTTGGCTATGGTGATCACCAAAATAGGAGAGAGTACTGAAAAACAAGGTGCAATACCTGTGTCTTTTGGTCTGGAAAGGGCGACTTCCACTTGGGAGATCCCTTTTATAGGTCCGGTGCTTGGGAACTTGTCTGTGCCTTTGGTCGAGTGGGAAGAGGACAGGGGCAAAGTAGGTCTCCACGGATGTCAGGCTGACCTGGTATATGACTACAAGAATAGTACAATACAGTTGCAGGTGGACCTGAATCAAATACGCATTGCATCCCAAGCAGATGAGTTTGTCTTGGAAGGAGTGCATGGTGATGCTTTTTTGGGTGATACAGAGGCTCCATTCCTTAACAGCCAGGTTTCTTTAGATATTGCAAGTCTAAGGGCTAGGGCTATGCATGGGCCTTTCATTTTGGAGAATATTCATCTGAACTTGGAAGGTTACACTCATGAGACCTTGGTGCATATTGCTCAAGGTACACATATCCAAAAAATTATTGTTAATAATGAGGTCTATGGCCCACTTCAATGGGACCTAAGCCTTCGCAATATTCATTGCCAAGTTCTGGAAACCTTTGCTCAACACGTAGTTGATGCCCAAAACAATAAGCTTTTGGAATATTCATCTGACATGACTCGCACCCTTTTAGCCCATAATCCGCAGGTGCATCTTTCTCGTTTGCAACTGGTTACTCCAGATGGAGATCTGACAGCTACTTTCCAAGGCCAGGTTCATCCTCCTGCACCATGGGCCTGGGTCAGCCCCTTTTTGCTTTTGGCTTATGTGGATCTTTTAGGTGAGATAAGAGCCCATGAACCCCTGGTACAAAAGATGTATCGGCAATGGGCCAAGAAGCAGCCGGGATGGATGGGGGATGAAGATTTGTCTGTATTGAAGCGTCAGTACAGGGATCAGCTGGCAACACTGACAAAGCGCAATCTCATTGTGCAAGCAGGTGATGAACTCACCTCTGTACTGAGCTATAAAAAAGGGCAATTACAGATAAACGGATATAGTGTATCGTGGTTTTGAGGTATTATGGCGAATCTTGATAAATCAATCCCCGGCAAGCCTGAATGAAAGTGGTTTACCGGGGATTGATTTTATATTTTAAAATGGGCGACCAATTGACGTAATCGCTCCGCCAAAGTGGATAGTTCTGTGGAGCTTTGCTGAACAGTCAGACTGCTGGTACTCATTTCTTCTGCAGCCCTACGGACCTGTTCAATATCTGAACTAATGGACTGGGTCATGGAAGAGCTTGTGCCAACATTGGTGTTGATTTCAGTAATGCCAAGGGAGGCCTGGCTAACATTTTCAGCAATGTCACGGGTAGTAACAGATTGTTCTTCCACTGCTGCCGCAATAGCACCAACAATTTCGTTCATTTCATTGATCACTTGGGTGATTTCAAAAATTTCCTGAACAGTTTGAGCTGTCACACTTTGGACCCCACCTATTTTGTTGCGAATATCTTCTGTGGCTCGACTTGTTTGTAAGGCCAACTCTTTAATTTCATTGGCGACAACAGCAAAGCCACGGCCTGCTTCCCCGGCTCTTGCTGCTTCAATGGTTGCATTTAAGGCCAGCAGGTTGGTTTGTGAGGAAATGGCACTAATGGTTTCTGTGACCGCGCTGATTTCTTGTGCAGCACGACCCAATTCATCAACACGCCCAGAAGTTTCTTGGGCTTTGTTGACTGCCCCAGAGGTGGTGTTTTTGGCACGCTCGGCATTTTCAGCAATCTCATGGATGGTGGCGGACATTTCTTCTGCGGCCACAGATACCGATGTCATGTTCACTGAGGCCTGTTCCATGGCGGCGGATACTGAGCTCATATTTGTGCTCACATCTTGACTGGCATTATTAACAGTATTGGCCATGCTTGCCGTCTGGTTAGAACTATCGGTCATGTGTGCAGCAATACTGGTCAGCTCTGTTGAAGAGGTCGCCAGAGCACTGGTTACGCCAGATATTTCTTCAAGCATTGTTTTGGTATGCCCGACCACAGTGTTTAAGGCTGAGGATAAATGACCAATGGCATCTTGGGCCGGATGAACAAAGGAGACAGTATAGTCACCATCGGCCATTTTGAGACTTTCACTGGCCAGATTATTCAAAGGCCTGGCAATAGCACGAATCAAGATTAAGCTAATGATAATGCCTGCAGCCAGAACAAATATGGACACCAAGGCACTTTTGGTAATAATTTTTTGATCCAGTCCTTGAAGCATTTGCTGGTTATTCAGGCCAGCAGCCACATGCCAATCCCAAGGTGCAAAATGTTTGGTAAAAGATACCTTGTGATCATTCTCCCAAAAATATTCTAAAAATCCTTGCTTATGATTGCGGAAAAATTCACCAATACCATTGATTTCAAAAATATTTTGGCCTTCAAGAGTCGGGTGTACCAGCACAGTACCGGTGGAGTCGTAAATAAAAAAATAACCCACATTTGATGCTTTAGTAGAGGCAATCATGTCATGCAAAGCTGGAGTAAGTATCTGGCTACCAACAAAGAGCACAGCTACAATTTTATTCTGTTCATCACGCATGGGTTTGTAAGCAGTCACATACCAATCATCAACAACAAAAGCCCGTCCTGTATAGGTTTCTCCGCGCATAACGCTTTGATATACCGGGCTATCTGAAGGAATATAGGTACCAACAGCTCTTTGGTTATCGGTGGTGCGTACATTGGTAGCGACTCGTAACAGTTTATCGTCCACAACTTGGAAAATAGTGGCCACACCTCCCACCAGCCCCTGTACTTTATCTACAATGTTTGTGTTTTCATTAATAGTGGTGCTACCCAGCATGAGTGAGGGAATCCGCACCTTTTCACTTTGGCGTGTCACCTGATTAGTGATGGTTTGTTCGCGTTGGGCATAAGGATTAAAGTGAAATTGACCAATTCCTTCAATTTCAGCTTCCAGTATAAAGAGATCTGTTTCCAGTTTTTTCTGAAGAATTACATTTTGTGTTTCGAGGGAATTATATACAGATTGCAGGGTACATTCCAAAGAGCTCTTACCTAAAACAAAAAGACCCTGCCGGATGTCAGTAATGACAACTCCAAGGATGACAACAATAGATAACAATAAAATTGTTAAAATGCCGACAAAAAGTTTGGTAGTAAACCTCACAGACTGTGTGTTGATCATGGCATTTCTCCAGAACACATTGATTAATTTAAAGTTACTGTCAGCATTGGATATGCTTAAAAAATCGCTCTTGTCTGCTTATTAGTATTACTAAAGATATACTTAAAATTATAAGAAAGCCATAAATATTTTATATAGTAATGGTAGTTTTCATTTATTGGTAGTTCTTTTTAAGTAGCTAGCCTTGTAGCCCAGTGAGGTGGTTTATTGTTGTCCTTCCTCGCGGAAACGGATAGCTCTTTTTTGTTTCCTTGAGTAAATTTGAATGCAGAGTTGCTAAGTAATTCTGGAGTGAGCATGATTATTCCCGTTATTTTGGCTGGTGGATCAGGTACCAGGCTCTGGCCTTTGTCTCGAAAGCTGTATCCCAAACAGTTTTTGCCTTTGGTTGGTCACCATACTTTGGTTCAAGAGACCGTTCTGCGGGTAAGCAGTGTCCAGGATGTGACTGCCCCTATTCTTATTTGTAACGAAGAGCACCGATTTATTGTTGCTGAACAGCTACGTTTTCTTGAGATCGCAGCTCAAGCCATAGTTTTGGAGCCAATAGGTAGAAATACTGCTCCAGCAGTAGCTGTTGCTGCCCTGCAAGCCTTGAAGATAGATAGTGAAGCCCTTCTTGTGGTCTTGCCCGCAGACCATCTTGTTGCAGATACCCATGTTTTTCATCAGGCTGTAAACCAGGCTGTTGGGCTGGCCAGGCAAGACTTTTTGGTCACCTTTGGTATTGTTCCATCAGCACCAGAAACTGGCTATGGCTATATTCGCCAAGGACAGGCTGTGGCTGGTCATGCTTCTGCTCGGCGTATTGATTCTTTTGTGGAGAAACCTGATCAGGTGACAGCGCAAGAATATTTTAAGTCTGGACAATATTTTTGGAATTCAGGCATGTTTGTTTTTAAAGCTCAAGTTGTACTTGAAGAACTTAAAGTCCTGACTCCAGATATTGTTGCTGCGTGTACCGAAGCTCTAGACAAGGCCACCAAGGATCTGGATTTTTTACGTCTGGACCAGGCTGCTTTTACTCGTTGTCCTGAGAACTCCATTGATTATGCGGTCATGGAGCAAACAGACCGAGGAGTTATGCTTCCTCTTGATTGTGGTTGGAATGATTTGGGCTCATGGGATGCTCTATGGCAGGCTGGCCAAAAAGATGAAGATGGAAATGTGACTCATGGAGATGTGGTCTTGTGTGATGTGCGGGGTTCATTTTTACATGCTGAAACTCGTTTGTTGGCTGCTGTAGGACTAGAAAATCATGTTGTGGTCGAAACAGCTGATGCTGTGCTTATCTCTCCACAAGATCGGGTCCAGGATGTGAAGAAAATTGTGAACAAGCTCACGGCTGATAGCCGTATTGAAGCCCATGCCCACAAGAAAGTATTTCGGCCCTGGGGACATTATGAATCTATTGATGAGGGCGGAAGGTACCAGGTCAAAAGGATCACGGTATTACCAGATCAGGTTTTATCCTTGCAAAAGCATTTTCACCGGGCCGAGCATTGGGTGGTTGTACGGGGCACAGCCCTGGTTACCAGAGATGACGAAGAAATTTTGTTGCATGAAAATGAATCTGTATATCTTCCTTTGGGGTCAGTACATCGACTGGCCAATCCAGGTAAAATAGCTTTGGAGCTTATTGAAGTGCAGGTAGGAAGTTATTTGGGTGAAGATGATATTGTTCGTTTTGAAGATGTGTATGGTCGGTAGTTGCACAATTTTTTAGCTCACATTACAAACGTGCTCCTTAAAATAAGAATGCATGCTTTGCATTGGAAATATATCTTTCCTGCATTGCTGTACTCTTTCACATATTTTAGTAATCTTTTTGCCATCATAATTGTCTATTCCAATGATTCAAATAAGGTAAACAATGACATCTTCTGCAGTACAAACAACTAATGGCCGTAATGGTCGCATACGTAAGCGTTATATCATTTTAAGTGTCATTATTGTTATCGCCTTGTTGGCCTTGGCTCAGTATGTGCGTAGTTTGGGGCGGGTTCATACAGATGATGCCTTTATTGATGGGCGCGTTCATCAGGTTGCGGCCCGAGTAAATGGGTATGTCTTACAGGTTTTAGTTGACGACAACCAATTGGTGGAAGCGGGGCAACCACTATTGGTCCTGGATCCTGTGGACTATGAGGTGGGTGTAGCCCAAGCCCGTGCAGATCTTGCTACTGCGGAAGCTCAACTTGCTTCGTTGCGCAAAGGGGTTCCTTTGCAACAAAGTCAGACAGATTTGCAAGTTACAGGAGCAAGAGCGCAACTGGATAGTTTGAAAAGAGAATTGGAGCAGGCTCAATTGGAAGAAGCTGCTGCCAAGCAAATGGTGCTTCAGGCTGAGGCCATTTTAACCAATGCCGACCTTGCTTATACCCGTCTCAAAGAGTTGCGGGGAAGTGATGTTATACCGCAGGCCATGCTCGACACAGCCAAGGCTGATCTGGATAGTGCCAAGGCCCAGGTTCAGGCCAGTCGAGATCGGGCTCGGGCAGCAGGAAGAGCTTTGGCCTCTGGTCAGGAAAATGTGGCTCGCTTGCAGGCCAATGTGGACCTGGCCCAAACCGGGCATGAGGTTGCATCCATCAAGGATTTGGAAGTAGCTGCCCAGGAAGCCCGGGTTACTTTGGCCCAGGAGCGGGTGCGTAAAGCAGAATTGGATTTGGGATATACAACGATTCTATCTCCTGTTGCAGGGCAGGTCACCAAAAAACGTGCCCAACGAGGTCAGATCATTAAGGCCGGAGAGCCTCTTATGGCTGTGGTGCCTTTGGATCCGGATCAATTATGGGTTACTGCCAATTTTAAGGAAACCCAATTAGCCCGTGTGCGGGTTGGTCAAAAAGTTGTTTTGAAAGTCGATGGCTTGCCCCAAGTAAAAATTACAGGCCATGTGGAGTCCTTCATGTCTGGTACTGGCGCGGTCTTTTCACTTTTCCCTCCTGAAAATGCCATGGGCAACTATGTTAAGGTGGTCCAGCGTATTCCGGTCAAGATTGCCATTGATGCTGACAATAGTACTCAGGGACTACGCCTGGGTATGAGTGTTGTGCCGACCATTTATTTGGATTAAATTTTATGCATCCCTCACGTCAGGCTGGCAAGTGGGTTATTACCTTGAGCGTCATGCTCCCCACTTTGCTGGAGATTCTCGATACATCCATTGCCAATGTGTCCTTAAGCCATATTCAAGGCTCTTTATCGGCTGGGCAGGATGAAGCCACCTGGGTCTTGACCTCCTATTTGGTGGCCAATGCTGTGGTTATTCCCATGAGTGGTTGGTTTTCCAGGCTCATGGGTCGGAAAAATTACCTGCTCCTCTCTGTAACCATATTTACTCTTGCTTCCATGCTGTGTGGTATGGCTAGCAGTTTGGGCATGCTTATTTTTTTTCGTGTTGTCCAAGGCTTAGGCGGGGGAGGGCTACAGCCCATTTCGCAAGCAATTTTGTTGGAAACCTTTTCAGCAAAAGAGCGAGGGTTGGCAATGGCCATTTATGGCATGGGTGCTGTGATGGGACCTATTCTTGGCCCACTTTTGGGAGGATGGATCACAGATAATTTTTCCTGGCATTGGATTTTTTATATTAATGTCCCCCTAGGCATTGTGGCTCTGCTCATGTGTTGGACCTTTATTAGTGATCCGCCGTATCAGGTCCGCTATAAGGCTGGAGAAAAAATTGATTTCATGGGGCTAGCCCTTTTATCCATTGGCCTGGCATGCTTGCAAATTGTGTTGGATACAGGGCAAAGAGATGATTGGTTTGCCTCTCCGCATATCGTGGTGTTGACCATTTTGGCCGTAGTTTGTCTGGTCACCATGATTTGGTGGGAGTTGCGACATGAGAATCCTATTATTGATTTGCGAGTCTATAAAGATCGCAATTTTGCAGCTGGCAATGTAGTCATGTTTTTTGGGTTTTTTGCTTTTTTTGGGTCCATTGTTTTGTTGCCCATGTATTTGCAAAGCCTCATGGGCTATACATCCTATTTGGCTGGATTGGTATTGGGTCCCAGCGGGGCCATAACTTTGCTTCTTTTGCCCATGATTGGAAAGCTTACTGAAAAAATTGATGCTCGCTTTTTGTTATGTTTTGGTCTGACCGCATCAGCACTCTCCTTGGTGTACATGTCCAATTTCACTCTGCACATTGATATTGGTACTGCGATTATGGGGCGTAACTATCAGGCTGTTGGTATCTCTTTTTTCTTTGTCCCTTTATCCTACTTGACCATGGTTTCTTTGCCCAGACACAAAATGACCAATGCTTCAGCTCTTTTTAGTCTGGTTCGTAATCTTGGCGGATCTTGTGGCACTGCCTTTGTGACCACGCAATTGGCCAGGCGAGCCCAGAGCCATCAGCATTATTTGGTGGAGCATCTTACACCTTATGAAAATCCATTTGTCCATGCCTATGATACGTTGACTCAAACTTTGGGAGATGCAGGTCAAGCCTTGGCCTTTATGTATAAGCAACTACTTCAACAGGCCGCGTATATGGCCTACATAGATGTTTTTTATAGTCAGGCGCTGTTGTTTTTTGCCTTGGCTGTATTTATGTGGATTTTACGCAGACCAGATCATGGTCAGGCAGAGAGCTGAGGGTGGGAAAACGATAAAAGTAAGAGGTGGTGGATTAGTTTGTCTGGATAGAAACTACTTTCCATTGCCTAGACCGTGTCCATGCATTAAAATAAGTTTCAAATGTTTCACTTTTTCCAATATAGTTTGGTATTATAGTATATGCTTCATATATCCTGCCTTCATCATTTTTAATATGAATGAGTATTTGTAAAGGTGTTTTCATTGGTCCACTTGAAACACGTCCACTTACTTTAACTTTTTTCCCTCTTTGAAGTGTATTTACATTAGAAAATATATGTCCGTTAATATTCCATAGGCCATCTGCGTATATAAGGGGGGATACGAGTAAGACCAAAAGAATAGTTACAAATATTTTTTTCATTTGAATTCCTTATTGTAAACAATGTTCTGGATGAGTTTGAGTTCTTCCTTGCAGTTACAAGTAGGTAATGATTCATAGCCGCATTTAGCTAGTTCGTACAAGCCATGAGAGGTAGGGACTTTTTCAACTGGCTCTGGAGCGTAAAAAAAGAACTATTTCATCCAGAGTCTAGGTGCTAAAATAGTTCTTCAAATTGGCGCCCCCACCATGATTCGAACATGGGCTAACCGGGATTAGGAATCCCGTGCTCTATCCACCTGAGCTATGGGGGCGTTTTATTGCAAAGACAAATATTTAGATGATCAATGGGGTGAAATCAAGGAAAAAAACTTGATACCCTGGTTGGATTCGTTTGCGTGATATAATCCCAACGAGCATAGAACAACTGGACTGGAAATGCAGAAGCACAACATACGTATTTGGGCTCATCGTGGAGCACGTAGTGTGGCCCCAGAAAATACATTGGCTGCAGCCCAGGCTGCCTTGATCCAAGGTGCTGATGGGTGGGAGTTTGATGTTCATCTTACGGCTGACCACGAAGCAGTTGTTATTCACGATCATGGCCTAAGGCGCACGACAAATATTGCTCAGATGGCCGAAGCTCCTGTGCGTCGGCATCAGGTTGTCACCCAGCTGACTTTGGCTCAGATAAAGACTCTGGACGCAGGAAGTTGGTTTATTCGTCGAGATCCCTTTAAAGCCCTTGCTCAGGGAAAAGCTTTTGGATCTGAGCAGGTTATTACGCAACAAAGAATCCCAACCTTGGTGGAGGCCCTGACCTGGAGTCAGGTTCAGAACATGTTCGTTAATGTCGAGCTTAAAAGCACACCTGGAACTGAAGACAATGTTGAAGCTCTGGCGCAAGAAGTCGCCTCTTGTCTGCACAAAACAGGTATGAGTCAAAAGGCTTTGATTTCCTCATTTTCACCCCATTCTCTGAAATATTTTAAGAAATTTTGTCCACAAGTGCCAGTAGGGTTGTTGCTGGATCGTAAATCTATGGAGCAATCCAATGAGGTGATTTTAGCCATGTTAGATCAGGTGGGTGCGTGGGCCCTACATCCAGCATGCACAGGGTTGAGCCCAGGGCGTATCGCTTTTTTTCGGAAGGCTGGTTTTCATGTCAACGTCTATACCGTAAACCAGGAACAGGAAATGATCTGGCTTATGGAGGAGGGGGCTACTGCTCTCATTACTGACTATCCTGGTCAAGCGAAGAGGGTACGTGATAGCTTTACGCCTTGATTCTTAACACCTCACCAATACTTTGGATAATTTCTTCGATGATCCAGCTTGGGGTTGAGGCTCCGGCTGTCAGGCCAATATGCTCAAATTGTGCTAAATCTTCCCAAGGAAGCTCAGACGCTGTTTCCACATGTACAGCATAAATTCCAGCCTCCTGGGCAATTTGAAAGAGGCGGCGGGTATTGCCACTGTTTTTTCCTCCAGCAATAATCATGGCGTCAACTTGTTGTGACAAAGCCTGGACTTCATCTTGTCGTTCCTTAGTAGCCAGGCAAATGGTATCTAAAACATGTATTTCTGTCTGGATGGCATGGCTTAGATACGTGGCAATGGACACAAAGGCTTCCCGGTCCTGGGTTGTTTGAGCAGCTAGAAAATAGGTTTTATGTAAAGAAAGAGTAAGGCTTCTTAATTCTTCTTCTGACTCAAAAACAGTAAAATCTCGGGCATAACTGACCAGTCCCTGTACTTCGGGATGTTCCTGTTCTCCAAAAAGGAGCAAATATTTGCCCTGGTCAGCTTGTTGTCTAATTAACACCTGAGCTTTCTTTACTTTGGGGCAAGTGGCATCCAGGAGTGTCACTCCCTGCTCAGCTATTTTTTCTTCAATATTCTTGGGAATCCCATGCGCCCGAATAATAACCATATCTGAGGGAGTAAAAATAGTGTCAGAGCTGGCCTGTTCTACCCCCAGTTGGGCATATTTTTGTAAAACTTGTGGGTTATGGATGATGGGGCCCAATGTATATATTGTTCCTTGGTGCCCATGAGTGCGTATGGCCTGGTCTAGTTTGCGCAAGGCTCGGTCCACTCCCATGCAAAAACCCGCTGTTTTGGCAATGCGTAACTTCATTTTTCTCTCATGCTTCACTGGTTATAACCTGTTGGATCTCTGCCCAGGATGAGCAGCTGCCAATATGGCGGCGAACAGCTTTTGCGTTGGATAATCCTTTAAAAAATTTGGGGACCAGAGTGCGCATTTTCAAGAGTCCGACTTTTTGCATGTTGAGCTGGCAATAAAGCGCATAGAGGTGTTGAGCAGCCAAGCACATTTCCTCTTGGGTCTTTATACTTGGAGTATTTTTTTGCAGTTGTTGGTAGCGATGAAAAATATGCGGATCATTGAGGGCCCCTCTGGCAAACATGACACTGTCAACTCCTGTTTCCTGTACGCAGCGCAAGGCGTCCTCAGCTGAAAAAAGATCTCCACTGGCAATAACCGGGATACGTAGCTCCTGTTTAAGTTGTGCCAGGTGCATCCAGTCGGCCTGTCCGGAAAAACCCTGGGTGGCATAGCGAGGGTGTAAGGTGATCCAGGCAGCTCCCAGTTGTTCCAGATTTTGGGCCAAGGCCAGGTATGCGTTATCTCCTGTGTTCCATCCCAGGCGCAGCTTAAAGCCCATACATCCAGGGCCAGCTATGGGCAGGATATTTTTTGCAATATCTATCAACACTTGAGGGTTTTTTAATAAGGCTGCGCCACTACCGGTTTTAACCACTTTGCGTACGGAACATCCACAATTAAGATCAAAATAACGGTACCCCATGGCTTTGAGTCGTTCCAGAGCCTGCACCAGAAAGGAGGTTTCTGCACCAAAAAGTTGCACCACCAAAACCTTTTCTTCAGGACTGGTTTGTAACAGGTCACTGGTCCCGGGGCTGCCATAGATCAAACCTTTGGCACTGACCATTTCTGTTACTGCTATTTGGCAGCCATGCTGACGGCACAAAAGTCGAAAGGCCAGGTCCGAATAACCTGCTAAAGGAGCAAGCCAGGGGCTTTCAGGAGAAATACAAAGGGGATGACTAGAGGTGTTCACAGGAAATAGGTGTTCAAGATCTAAAAAATTTTAGCTGACATGCTTTTGCTCATTTCTGCACAGGAAAATAAACCCAGGTCTTATGTACGCCAGGCTACATTTTGAGTTGGTCCACAATAAGCTCTACTTCATCCACACTCAGGCCTGTGGCTTTGGCCAGCATGGCTACAGATTGACCGCGTTTGACTCCATTTAAGATGGTTTGTCGTAAAAACTGGGGTGATTGGGTAAAGTTTTCTGCCTGATCCAAGAGACGACGCATTTCATCAGCACGTTGCTGTAATTTTTCTTCCAACAGAGTCAATTCTTTTTGTCTTTCATCATAGGAATTACAATAGGGCTTGCTATAAATATTGAGGAATAGGCTCCAACTACAACGCCCATAGTTAAACCAAAAGCAAATGGAGCAATAGATCTTCCACCCATTAATAACATCAAAAATACGACAATAAACGTTGTTATAGAGGTATGCATACATCTTACTAAAACATCGTTTATACTTTGGTTCATTATTTCTTCTATAGGTGTAGATCGGCTTTTTGCTCGATTTTCCCTGATTCTGTCATAAACAACGATAGTGTTATTAAGTGAATACCCTACTAATGTTAGAAATGCGGCGATAGCCATTAAATTCATTTCTATTCCAAATAATGAGTAGAAA
>JAAYGN010000147.1 GCA_012727715.1 Desulfovibrionales bacterium
CAAAGGCCAGGCCAGCCACAACCATGCCTGCAAAATTCCAAAACCACATGGTATGGGCAATGGGCTGGCCTTCAAAACCAGGATGAAATTGTCCCAGGACCATATTGGCCCCCAAGGCGGCCACCAGCAGGGCTAAAAAGCCAAACATAAGATACCATTGATTAAAAAGAATCACGTCCCGAATGGCACCCATGGTGCAAAATCGGCTGCGTTGAGCTAAAAAGCCAATACCAAGGCCCACGGCCAAGGAAATTGCCAGGGGTGCATACGATGCTCCAGGTCCTTGTAGGGAGTACCAAAGTACACCACTTTGGGTTTCGCCAGGGATAGGCGGAAAAAGAAAACGCAGGACAAGGAGACCTGCCATGATCAAAGGCAACATCAGGCCCGCACTGATGGATTGTCCTTGGCTGCGACCCAGGTTGAAACCCTTTTTAAAAAAGAGGGTGCCAATCCAGACCCCAACAATTAAGCCCCCGAGTCCAAAAAGAGCATTGCCATCTCCGCCGGCCAGACGCAAAATAACCCGCCACGGGCAACCAAGAAACACAAGGGCACCAATCATGGCAATCATGCCCAAAACAAAGCGAATCAGGGGAGACGATCCCCCGGTGGGTTTGAATTCTTTGAACACCAGGGCAGCTCCAAAAGAGCCGAGCACAAAGCCCAAAATTTCCGGACGTAAATACTGAACCACAGCAGCGCGGTGCAGCCCAATGGCTCCAGCAATGTCGCGGCCAAAACAAGCCACGCAAATAGCCATATTGGCAGGGTTGCCTGCTTGTTGCAGCCAGGCCGCCACCACACCGATGAGGCCACCAACAAAGATAATCCCTGTTGTTGTAGCCAGAATGTTTTTAACTCCTCGTGACATGTACTTCCCCCTTGATGGTTTAAAACAGACTTGATTTTAAACACTGGTAACGACCATATAATGTATGAATACCACTATACAATTTATCCTTAAATAAACTTGGATGTCCAATAGCTTGAACAAATAGATGCAATGAGCATTGATTTAAAATTTCAATAGCAAGACATAAACTAGTAAAGTGTTTATATTCAGAGTTTTTTGATTTGAATTGAATTTGTTTAATGTTGTTTTTTATCGAGTTCTATCCATAGCATGAACGAGTTGTTTGAATTTAAGGATACTTCAATAAGAATTGTAATACTTGTGTGCTGCGTTTAAATAGATTCTACCTATGGAAAACATCTTTATATATTATGTTTTTTGATTTGCCTTTACGCATGCTTTTCTGCACATCATAAATAAAATTTATTGGGAGGATCTCATGACGCAGGAATCTTATGAGGCAATGTGGGAGAGCTTGAATTTGGACCTTAGTGCCCATGATGGACTTTTGGGTGTGCTGGGCAAGTTTTATGGCGATATTTATATGAGCCAGCAAGGACGGCTCAAGGGTATGGAGTACCTGGATTTTGTCCTTTCAGAAGTTCATGGACTGCGGATCAAAGAATTATTGGAGGCCAAAGCTCAAGGGCGTAAAATAATCGGTACCTTTTGTGTTTTTGTCCCCGAAGAACTGGCCCTGGCTTTGGATTGTGTGCAAGTGGGCCTTTGTGCTGGAGCCGATGCTGGTAAAGAAGCTGCTGAAACCCTGGTGCCGCGCAATACTTGTGCGCTGATCAAGTCTTTTGTGGGTTTTAAATTGGCTCGCTTGTGTCCTTATACTGAATCTTGTGATCTTATTGTTGGTGAAACAACCTGTGATGGGAAGAAAAAAGCGTATGAAGCTTTTGGCGAGTTGGCGCCCATGTATATCATGGAAGTGCCTCAGACCAAAACTCCTGCTGCCCGTAAGTTGTGGAAAGAAGAAGTTTTGCGTTACATGGCCACCCTGGAGTCCATGACCGGCAAAAAAGTTACCGCTGAAAAATTGGCTAAAGCCATCAAGATCGTCAATGATCGGCGTCGCGTTCTGCAACGACTGAATAAACTCAGGGCTACAGTGCCTACGCCCATTTCTGGACGTGATGTGCTGCTTATTAACCAGATCAGCTTTTACGATGATCCCCTGCGTTTTACCGGAGCCATCAACGCCTTATGCGACCAACTCGAAGAAAGAATTAAAAAAGGTGAAGGTGTTGTACCACAAGATACCCCAAGGCTGATGCTCTCGGGCTGTCCCATGGCTGTACCCAATTGGAAACTTCCGTTCATTATTGAAAGTTCTGGAGCGGTTATTGTTGGGGAAGAATCTTGTATTGGCACGCGCAATACCCGTGATTTGGTGGATGAATCCGGCCAGACTTTGGATGAAATGCTCGATGCTTTGGCTGATCGTTATATGCACATTGATTGTGCCTGTTTTACACCCAATGATGAGCGCCTGGAAAATATTGAGTCCATGGCCTCGGAGCTCAAGGTGGATGGAGTGGTGCAGTACACATTGATGTTTTGTCAGCCCTATGCCCATGAAGGCTTTAAAGTGGAAAAACGGCTGACTGACCACGGCACTCCAAGCATGATTTTGGAAACAGATTATTCCATGGAAGATGTGGAACAGCTCAAAACCAGAGTTGAAGCTTTTTTGGAAACCATAAAATGATGGTCCTGGGCATTGATATTGGTTCCCGGTCCATTGAAGTAGTGGCCATGCGCCAGGGGGAGGTGGTAGAAAAACGGCACGGGCCGACCACCTTTAACCCTGTGCAACAGATCAATCATCTCCTGGAGGGTCTTGAGGCTCAGATGGCAGTTGCCACTGGTTATGGTCGAAATTTGGTACAGGAATTGAGTTTGGGATTTCCAGTGCAAACTATCACGGAAATCAAGGCCCATGGCCTGGGAGCGCATCATCTTTTTCCCAAAGGACGAACGGTTTTGGATATTGGTGGACAGGATACCAAAGCCTTGTCCCTTTTACCTGGGGGCCGTGTGGGTAAATTTGAAATGAATGATCGTTGCGCTGCAGGTACGGGAAAGTTTTTGGAGTACTCGGCCCAGATTTTTCAAATTCCCATTCAGGATTTTGGAGCCTACGCACTGGGTGGGGACAATCCACCCATCATTAACTCCATGTGCACGGTTTTTGCCGAGACTGAAGCCACGTCCCTCATGGCCCAAGGAGTTAAACCAGAAAATATCGCCCTTGGATTGCATTTGGCCATTGCGCGGCGCACCGTGAACATGCTCAATCGCGTGGGCCTGGTTCTGCCGCTTATTTTTGTCGGTGGTGTGGCTCATAACCCCTGTATGTGCAACCTGTTGGCCGAGCAGACTAAGACCAAAATTGATGAAACCCTATTTGTTCCCAAGGAACCGGACATGAGCGGAGCTTTGGGTGCAGCTTTATGGGCTCAGGAGATAGTTGCCGAAACTACTTAGGAACGCACTAATTAAGACGTCATTCCCACAAAAATGGGCCTGTATCAGGAGTGGTAAGGTCATCCCCGTGAAAACGGGGATCAAAGTCTTTATCTTATTTCCTGGACTCCCGCCTACGCGGGCTTGTACCCGTCAGGGTGAGTGACGAAAACGGTTTAATCAGTGGTTCCTTAGATACGTAACCAAACTGACTTATGCCCGAAAATTCACCATGCCGTGCGCCTTGAGCCCCTGCAGAAGATGAGGATAAACCAGCAGCAATGAACATGGAATATATTTTTGAACAAGGCTCTGGAGTACATAACGAAGACTATCTTATTACCCATGAGCAGACCTTTGGGGTCTTTGATGGCGCCACCAGCTTGAACAGTGCCTGCTTGGACAATGGCAAAAGTGGCGGAGCCAGGGCCTCGACCATTGCTGGGCAAACGTTTCTTGGCGCTAGCCAGACCCTGGTCAGGCTGGGTATCATGGCCAATACTGCTATCCGGTCAGAAATGGAGCAGTGTGGAGTGGATTTTTCCAGACGTTGCAGTTTGTGGAGCACCAGTGCTGCTGTTGTCCGTCTGAAAGGTGATGCCATTGAATGGTTTCAGACCGGGGATTCGCAGGTGGTGTTTATCGGCAAGGACGGGGATTACAAAGTCGCAGCCAAACGTCTTGACCACGATTTTCCTTCCTTGAGTCTGATCAAGGAGAAAGGCCGCGATCACCCTGATGTGCACCAGCTGGTCAAAAGGGTTCGCGAAGATATGAATCGCAGCTATGGCGTGCTCAATGGTGAGCGCGAGGCTGTGGGATTTTTTCGGATGGGCGAGGAAAAGGTGTGCAACATAAAGACTGTGTTGCTTTTTACCGATGGACTGGACATCCCCTGTCCGGTTCCTCAGAGATACAAGGACTTTTCATGTCTGGTGCGCATGAGCCAAGAATTGGGTTTGCAGGGTCTGCGCGATTATGTTCGTGATCAGGAGCAGTTGGATCAAGACCTGCGGGCCTTTCCACGTTTTAAGCAACATGATGATATTGCGGCCATTGCCCTGCATTTGTAACCGGTTATTTTTCCTTCAAGACCTGGTTATAGACAGCTTCCACTTTTAAAAATATTTTCTTCCAGGTGAAGGGTTCGGTGATTTGTCGTATATATTCTTGATCTGGCTCTAATCCATGGGCAATATCAGTCATGGCTGCTCTGATGGCCTGAGCTAATTGTTCCTCCAAAAAAGGTTCATCAGCCTGAAAGGGTTGGTCCACAGTTTCAAGTTTGGGGAGTTTTACCAGGCGCACCATGTGCGGGTGCGGTGTGGTGAAAAGTTACCTGACCCCCGGTAAATCAGTACTGACAATGCGGCAGCCGCAAGCCATGGCCTCCAAAAGTACCAGGGGCAGTCCTTCAAAAAAAGATGGCAGAACAAAAATATGACTTTGGCGCATTAACTTGCCCAATTGTTCATGGGATAAAAGACCATGGACCATGACCCGTCCCTCATGGCTTTGAGCCAATTCCAAGCATAGGTCCTGCTGCGCACCACTACCGGCTCCCACGAGATGTAAAAGCCATGGCTCGTGAATTTTTTTTAGACTGCGTAGCAGCCAGGGCACTCCTTTGGAAGCATCGAGCTTACCAGCATAGAGCAGCTGGACAGGAGGGTTGCTTGGCTTTTCTTGAAAATAAAAACAGTCCTCGTTGTACCCACCACTGATGATTTCAACTTTATTGGGCTCCACATCCAATAATTGGACAATATCATGTTTTTGTTGCTGAAAAAGAGCAATAATGCGCTCTGTGTGGCGCAAAGAACTGCCAAGAGACTGACCCAATTCAGAGCACAAAGAATGCTGGCGTAAACAGGACCCATGGCTGGTGGTCACCAAAGGCAAATGAGGTGCCACTTGGCGGGCCACAGCTGTTGCCATCCAAAGATGGTTGCTATGAATAAGGTCTGGGGCCAAGTCCTTGACCGCAGCGCCAATGGCCTTGGCAAAAACATTTTGGTATTCGGCAATCTGGCTGTGAGTCAAAGTAGAACAAATGGTGCTTGTATAGGGCATGACATCACTCATGCCCACCACGGGAAAGGGTAGGTCTTGTCCATCAAAATGTACCACTCGAAAGGCATCTGGCTTTATGAGGTTTGTGGGTATCTGATAGTCTGGGCTAGTGCCAGCCAGCAAAAATGATTCATGGCCTCTATTTTGGCCCTGACGAATCATTTCCTGAACGTATTTTCCACTGCCCGTAAAATCCGGCTTTTGACTGATAATGTGCAGAATGCGCATAATATGTTCTCAAGGAAGTGGATTTTTCAATACTTAGGAAAGAGCTGATTAAAACGTCATTCCTACAAAGATGGGCCTGTACCAGGAGTGGTCAGGTCATCCCCGTGAAAACGGGGATCACAGTCTTGGTCTTTTTTCCTGTACTCTCGCCTACGCGGACTTGTACCCGTCAGGGTAAGTGACGAAAGGGGTTTAATCTGGTCTCCTTAGACTATGATGCTTTAATCAATACGTTCTTAGCTGATCAGCACTCGGGTACAACTTTGTCCAGCAGCTTCCACAGTACCAATGATGGCTGCCAGTTCATCATGGTCTTGTAGCCATTGCCTTACAGCAGGGGCCTGGTCTGGAGCCACACCCATAACCAGTCCACCCGAGGTTTGGGGATCATAAAGAATGTCTTCCAGGATGGGGTCCACATCTTGGGCCTCAACTAAAGATGTACAATGTTTTTTGTTGCTAAAACTTCCCCCTGAGACCAGACCAATGGAAGCCAATTCATAGGCGTCGATCATTAATGGAACATCTTTGGCCGATAACCTTACCAGACAATGCGAGGCCATGGCCATTTCTAAAACATGACCCACCAGCCCAAAACCAGTAATATCAGTACAAGCCTGGACGTTGAATACCGTCAGGGCTTGAGCAGCAACCTTATTGAGCTTGGTTCTGTCTC
>JAAYGN010000015.1 GCA_012727715.1 Desulfovibrionales bacterium
GCACCTGCTTATCGTCCCGGTAATATTTGATGGCTCCATCTTCGGGTAAGTCAACAATACACACGTCTTCCACAGGTTTACCCAAGGCCAAAACCAAAGAAATTTCATAATCTTCCAGCCCCAATTCCAAAGCGAGCTTCTTACGCTCAATGGAGGCAATGATACAGCCTCCCAGCCCCTTTTCCACAGCTCCAAGCATCATGGTCTGGGCCATGATCCCCTGATCATATTTAGCAAAATCCCAATCTTTGGCGGTATTGACCATAACAATATATGCACTGGGACGCTCCCCTTCTTTAGGCCCTTCCCAGTCTGTCAGATAGGCAGCCCACTTTAGACAAGAAAAAATTCGGGCATTATCTTGGGGATTTGTGCTTAAAACAAAACGCAATGGTTGTTTATTGCCTGCCGAAGGACAAAGTCTGGCCAAGGCCACCAAATCTTCCAAATCTGACATGGACATAAGGCTATTTTGATCAAAACGTCGATAGCTGCGACTGGAAGAGACCAGTTCTTTAAACATATTTTTTCTCCTTAAGTATCATAAATAGCTTCAAATTTCGCCTTATAAGCCTGAAAAATCCCCTTCTCGATAGCCTGGCGTGCACCTGTAACCACTTGAAGAAAATAAGCCAAATTATGAATGGTATTGAGGCGGTAGGACAAAATTTCTCGAGCGTGATATAAATGGCGCAAATACGCCCGACTAAAATTACGGCAGGTGTAACATGAGCAGGCTGGATCAAGGGGGCTATCATCTTCCGTGTACTCGGCCCGTTTGATATTAATTTTGCCTAACGAGGTAAACAAAGTTCCATTGCGAGCATTGCGGGTAGGTAAAACACAATCAAACATATCAATACCGGCATCAATGCCACGTACAATATCTAAAGGTGTACCCACACCCATGAGATAACGTGGCTTATCCACGGGTAAAAGTTCACCACTATGATAGAGCATGTCCATCATTTCTGCCTTTGGTTCCCCAACACTTAATCCCCCTACGGCATAGCCATCAAAAGGGATATCCATGAGCTGGCGCAGACTTTCCTCACGCAAGTCTTTAAAAAATCCTCCCTGACCAATACCAAAAAGAAGCTGATCTCCACTGCCTGGAGCATAAGCCGTACGGCACCGGGCTGCCCAACGAGTGGTCAAGGCCAGAGAGTTTTTAGTATAGCCATAATCAGCCCCATAAGGTACACACTCATCAAGCACCATCATGATATCCGAACCCAAATTACGTTGAATGGAGATAACTTTTTCTGGCGTAAAAAAATGCTTGGACCCATCAATATGGGAAGAAAAAGCAACTCCATCTTCTGTGAGCTTACGCAGTCCTGACAGGCTAAAGACTTGAAATCCGCCAGAATCCGTTAATATGGGACGATCCCAATGGATAAAAGAATGCAAGCCACCCCGACGAGCAATCATTGCATCTCCTGGGCGCAGATATAAATGATAGGTATTGCCTAAAATAATTCGTGCACCCAAAGTTTTGAGGTCTTCAGGACAAACAGCCTTGACTGATCCTTGAGTGCCCACAGGCATGAAGATGGGGGTGGGAATAATACCATGGGCTGTGTAGAGTTCGCCAACCCTGGACTTTCCGTCTTGATGATGAATATGAAAGGAACCGATAGTCATAATCCTACTTGCTAGCTATTGATGTTGTTGGGATGAGGCCGTACTTGGGACAAATATCTTCCAGCTCACATATGACGCATTGGGGTTTACGGGCTGTACAAACCTGACGGCCAAAAAGAACCAGGTAATGGTTAACCTTGCCCCAGTCTTGTTGAAGAAAAAGAGGCATAAGGTCCTGCTCGATTTTATCCGGATTGGTCTCCTTGGTCAGGCCTAGACGAAAAGCTATACGCTTGACATGGGTATCTACAGCTATACCTGCATGAATGCCAAAGGCATTGGAAAGGACCACGTTGGCTGTTTTTCGAGCTACCCCGGCAAGGGTAACCATATCTTGCATGGTTTGCGGCACCTGGCCTTGATACATAGTGACAATGCGCCGAGCAGCTTCACGAATATTTTTCGCCTTGTTGCGATAAAATCCCGTAGAATGAATAGTGGTTTCCAAGGCAGACAGATCGGCCTTGGCCACATCGTGCACAGTGGGCCAAGTTGTGAAGAGTTGAGGCGTGACCATGTTTACCCGTGCATCTGTACATTGAGCCGAAAGAATGGTGGCGACCAGAAGTTCCCAGGGATCAGTCCAGGTAAGTTCTGTTTGTGGTGCTGGATAACGCTTGGCCAAACGCTGAGCAATGGTTTGAGCATGTTGAATAAGTTTTGGTGGTCTGGTCATGGAAACTCCAAACAAGATGAAAGAAGCACAAAAGTTGTGACTGACAGTTTTTTCCTTGAACTTCAAGTTTTTACCAGGAGGAGCTGAGGAGCTATGGATCAAATCATGGTATATATGACTGCTCCAGATCTAAAGTGTGCCAGAACCATTAGCCAGGCTTTGGTCAAAGAACGCCTGGTTGCGTGTGTAAATATCTTGCCACACATGGAGTCCATATATTGGTGGAATGAGAGCATACACAATGAAAGCGAAGTAGTTATTCTGGCCAAATCTATGCATGCTCTTTTTCCGGCTCTCCAGGATACAGTTTTGGCCCTGCATCCCTATGAAGTACCCTGTATTGTGGCTTGGGATATGGCAAATGGACACCCACCTTTTTTACAGTGGATAGCTGCTCAAGTTCTTCCTTGGAGCCAGACTCTTCAAAAGGGTTGACGCCGCAAAAAAAACGTTCATAGCAATGCGCAACCGATGAACATGAGGAGTAAGTTTTGGTGTGTTTTCATATCTTAAATTTTGGATGCCAGATGAATGTGGCCGATGGACACTGGCTGTCCCAAAATTTGATGAGCCGGGGCTGGACAGCTGTTTCTGAACAAGATGCCCAGGTCTTTATCATTACAACCTGTAGTGTTCGAGAAAAACCCGAACAAAAGGTCTATTCTTTGTTGGGCCGCCTGAAGGAATACGTCGATAAAAATCCTGATGTTTTTGTGGCCGTAGGTGGATGCGTAGCCCAGCAGGTAGGTGAGGAGTTCTGGAACAGATTTCCCTTTGTACGCCTTGTCTTTGGTACAGATGGAACGGCCATGGTTCCCCAGGCCCTGGAACGGCTTGTGTCAGACCCTGACTTACGCATTAGCCTTCTTGACTTTTTAGACTACTACCCGGAACGAGAACATAATGAAAAAGGTTCTGTAGAGGCCCAAACTTTTGTGAACATCATGCAGGGGTGTGATAATTTTTGCACATATTGTATTGTGCCTTTTACTCGAGGAAGACAAAAGTCACGGGCGGCAAGTGCAGTGGTGGCTGAGTGTATGTCCTTGGTCAGCCGGGGAGCAAGGGAGCTGACTCTCCTGGGACAAAATGTCAACAGCTATGGCCAGGACAAGCATGGCGATGGTACGTCCTTTGCCCAGTTATTGCATCGGATTTCAGATATTCCTGGATTAGAACGGCTGGGCTTTGTGACCTCTCACCCCAAAGACATTGCTCAGGAAGTGGTTGATGCTTTTGGGATGCTTTCTAATTTAAGCCCCCAACTGCATCTCCCCGTGCAATCGGGATCGAATGCAGTATTACAAGCCATGGGCCGAAAATATACCAGGGAACATTACCTGGAGATTGTGCAAAATTTACGACAAACCTGTCCACATATTGCTCTAACCACAGATTTTATTGTAGGTTTTCCTGGTGAGACCCAAAAAGATTTTGAAGATACCCTTGATTTAGTTAAAAAAGTTAGGTTTGTCTCCAGTTTCTCTTTTAAATATTCTGATCGCCCAGGAGTACGGGCTGAAAAATTCCCTGATAAGATCGAAGAAGAAGAAAAAAGCCAGCGGTTACAGATATTGCAAGACTTGCAAAATAGAATCACCATAGAGAAGTTAAACCAAATGGTTGGGCAGGAAGTTACCGTGTTAGTGGAAGGGCCCAGCAAAATCCAGGGTGATACACAAACTTTTTGGCGAGGACGTGACTGTGGTGGTCGCATTGTTAATTTTGCTTCTTCTTTCCCTGATCTCAGTGGAAAGATGGTCTTGACTACTATTCAGGAAGCAAAAAGACACTCCCTGATTGGTGAAATTCGAGGTGAACCATGGTAGAGATGATTGTTTTTGGATTGGCCTTGGACGAAGATTCCCAAGTGCCCATTTTGATACTGAAGGATAAGTCAGAAGACACTATTTGTCCCATCTGGATTGGGGCGATGGAAGCCATGGCTATTTCCATGGTTTTAAACAAAGTTGCAGTTTCCCGTCCCCTGACTCATGATCTGATTTTAAATATTTTAGATAAAATGGCCGGTCAGCTGGAAGCTGTGGAGATTGTCTCCATTCATGAAGGGACCTACTATGCTGAGCTGGTAGTGCGGACAAAAAAAGAAATGCTGCGCATTGATTGCCGCCCTTCAGATTCCATTGCCCTGGCCTTGCGGGCAGAAGTTCCCATTCGTGTTTCCCAGGAGGTCCTGGTGCTGAATAAAAGTCTGCAAAAAGGAGCTTTTCAGGAAGTGGTCACCGGCGAAGAAAGCGAAAAATGGACAGAAATTCTGTCCAAGTACAGTCTTGATGACATCAAGTATAAAATGTGATGCATGATTGACCTGCATACGCATACATACTTAAGCGATGGCAAGCTTGGTCCAGCTGCATTGGTCAGAGCTGCCAGGATCGCAGGCTATCGAGCTATTGCCCTCACTGATCATGTTGACACGTCCACCATGGATCTGATTGTGCCGCGTTTAATCGCTTTGGCCCAAGAATATTCAGCTTTTATGGACATGACCATTATACCCGGCGTGGAGCTAACCCATGTACCAGCAGCTTTACTTGGTCTGGAAGTGGAACGGGCAAGAAAAATGGGAGCAGCTCTGGTTTTAGTACATGGAGAGACGGTCTTTGAGCCCGTGGAAAAGGGAACCAATCTGGCAGCCATTGAAGCTGGTGTAGATATTCTTGCTCATCCTGGTTTAATCACAGATGAGGAATCCAGACAAGCAGCTCAACAAGGCGTGTATCTGGAAATCAGCACCCGCCCCAGCCATGGGCTGACCAATGGCCATGTTCTGCATCAAGCCCGTAAGCATGGTGTAAAAATAGTGATCAATAATGACGCACACGGTCCGAAGGATTTGCTGGAGAGAGAAAGGCATTACAAAGTCTCCTTAGGATGCGGGATGACTGCTGATGAATACCATAAGGCTCAAAAACATTCTTGGGATCTTGTGTCCCATTTTCTTTCACTGTAAAGGTTTTAAAAATAGTATTTAATTCGATTTTAAAATAAATGAGGGGAAATGATATGGATGCAGTACCACCAGTAGAGATGGTTGAACAAATGAACATCACGCAACCAATTGATGCAATACCGCAACTTGGAAGTGTGACGCAACTTGCCAGCACACAAAGTTTTGGATTATGGGACATGATAGCTAATGCAACATTCTTGGTCCAGTGTATCATTGGACTGTTGCTATTTATGTCGCTTTTAAGCTGGTCTATAATTTTTTTCAAAATAATCCAAATTAACTTGGGAAGACGCAAGGCAATACAAGAACGAGCTCTTTTTCAAAATGCTACAAACCTTGCAGATGGTGTGCAAATCTTGAGAGAACAGAGTGGATCTGCCCTCTACCCCATTGCTAAAAAAGGTTTAACAGAATTTCGTAGGCTAGAACAATCCTCCATTCATCCTAATCTTAAGTTCCGAGTGGCTGGGGATAATCTCCGTCGTGTTCTGGAACAAGGCGTAAGCGAATCCCTGGGTTCCATGTCCAAATCTTTATCCTTTTTGGCCACCTGCTCCAACTCTGCTCCCTTTATCGGACTTTTTGGCACTGTTTGGGGTATTATGCATTCTTTTCATTCCATTGGACAAATGAAAACCGCGGCCCTGGCTGCTGTCGCTCCAGGCATTTCCGAGGCCCTGGTAGTCACAGCCATTGGCCTGGCTGTCGCTATTCCAGCCACCATTGCTTTTAATACTTTTTTAGGCATGCTCAACACCGTTGAAGTGGAAATGGAATGCTTTGCCAGTGATTTCCTGAACAGAGCCCAGCTGGAATTACCCTGGATGAGTAAGGGGAGCGAATAAGCTATGCACAAAAAATCCTCCAAAGGGTTTTTAGCAGAAATCAACGTGGTGCCTTTTGTGGACGTCATGCTGGTTTTGCTCATTATTTTTATGGTCACTGCCCCCATGCTGACCCAAGGGGTTGAAGTCGATCTTCCTGAAACCAGGGCCGTAGAAACCTTACCTGAAGATAGCGACACAGTCGTCCTCAATGTCCTTAAGGACGGCACCATTAAATTGGACAAGTATGAGGTCAGGCTTGAAGAATTGGGCAATTACCTTAAGCGCATGGAATTTCAGCAAGGTAAGCTTCTTTATCTTCAGGCAGACAAAGATGTGGCCTATGGTATTGTGGTCAAAGTTATGGCCGAGGTTCGTGCTGCTGGTATCCAGAAGCTTGGAGTGGTGGCCGAACCTGAGGACGAGCAATCCTAAGGGATAGGGCGTAGCCGTGTTTATTTCCTTACGCCATCTTGGGTGGATTTTTTCCATCCTCTTACACCTAGTCGTACTTTTCGGCAGTGCGTACGTTTCTACAGGAAAACACGTTAAAATTGACCTCAACCGGCGCATGTATGAAGTAAATTTAGTTGGTCCACCCAACAAAGGCAAAGCTGGGGCCAAAGGTGTCCCCAAACCTGCTGCACAGCAGGCAGAAGCTCCCAAAAAACCAGAATCCAAAGATGTACCAACAAAAGTAGAAACAGCTGAGCCAAAAATACCTGATAAAAAACTTCCTGCTGCGGATACAGCCAAGGCTATTCCCAAAGATGTGGTCAATGCAACCACTGTAGCCAAAGCCAAACCAGAGGAACCCACAAAAGAGGAGCCCAAGAAAAAGGCTCCTGAAAAAGAAAAGCCTAAGGTCGAAGAAAAGCCCAAGCCTGAAGCAAAAAAAGAAACTCCTCCCAAAGAGGATCCCAAAGGTGCTGGTAAAAAAGAGACAAAGAAAGAACCAACCAAAGAAGAAATTCTTGCACAAGCTTTGAAAGATGCCAGCCAAAGCGCAAGCAAGGGCCAAGCTAAAGAAGGACAAGGCTCCGGTAATGCTGTAGCTGACGCCTTGGCATCCTTAAGCGGGACAGGTTCTGGCCGAGGTACAGCAGGGGATGGTACAGCTGAAGATGGACCGGGAGAAGGTATATCTTCAGGATCCCTGGCAGATTATTATGGCACGCAGGTCAAAGATGCCATCAGACCCAACTGGCGTTTTCCCAGAGTTTCCGCTGCAACACTGATCACAACTGTGGAGTTGAAAGTGAACCAGAGTGGAGATATTTTATCCGCTCGTATCCTTAATAGCTCCGGACGGCATGACTATGATGCTTCGGTCATGCGTGCCGTTGAGGAAACCAAAAAGTTGCCTCAACTACCAGCAACATTGAGTGCAACCTTAGTTATTAATTTCAACAGTATGGATTTACAATAGGAGAAAAGATTAATGCGCCTAGTGCTCAACTGTCTAATATTACTACTTACAACATCCAATGCTACTGCGAATACATTAAACATTGACATTTATGGCCCAGGGCAATCTCGGGTAAACCTCTTTGTTGCCGATCCCCTATCAAAAGAAAGTGGTGTTTCTTTGGGCAGTATCCCCGCCAATGCTCCTCAAGAACTACAGCAACGCATTCATGCCAATTGTGCCTTTTTACCCTTTTTCACTATGTTAAGTGGCAAAGACATTGTTGGCGGACCCAACCCAGGGGGCTATCTTGGACAAAACATTGACTTTAATAAATTTCAGCTTTCCAGAACAGACATTGTCATAACAGCAGGCTGGTTGCCCCGACCTGGGGGAGTAGGTGAGGTAGAATTGCGAGCCTACGAAGTATACACAGGACGCCTTATTGTGGGTAAAGGCTATGGAGTGGCTTCGCCGCAACAAATTTATGAAGTCGCAGCACGTTTCTGTGCAGACCTCATGGAAGCACTTACTGGGCATGGAGATTTTTTTCGATCCAACATTGCTTTTGTCAAGAAAGAAGGTAAACGTAAACAAGTATATATGTCCACAGCGCAAGGGCTGAATATTCAAAAAATTACCAATCTTGATGGAATTTGTGTCAGTCCGTCCTGGTCCCATGATGGTCAGCAACTTGTTTTTGTTTTTCTAGATGACAAAGCCCATAATTTATGTGTCTGGAATCGACAAACACGTGAATTGCAAAAAAGACGCTTACCTGGAAATACTCTAGTATCTCCAGCATTTACACGCTCAGGTACAGTAGCTATAAGTCTTGACATGCGTGGCAATCCAGATATTTATGAGCTACGATCTGATTATAGTGTTGGTCGGGTTCTGGAAGAAAATTGGGGCATTGATATTGGGCCAGACTTTGATCATTCAGGACAAAAAATGGTTTTTGTTTCGGATCGTCTAGGTAACCCCCATGTTTTTCTCAAAAACTTGGGAACTGGCGAAGTAAGCCGTGTTTCTTTAAGTGGCAAATACAATACAGGACCCAGTATCAGTCCAGATGGAACCCAAGTTGTATTTGCGCAATTAGTGCAGGGACACCATAAAATTTTTTCTGTTGATCTGACTACCGGGCAGGAACGACAGTTGACTTTTGGGCCGGGTAGTGATGAAGATCCAACATGGTCTCCGGATGGATATTTTGTTGCATTTGCATCAAATAGATCTGGTCCTTATCAGATTTATCTGACAACTAAACACGGAGATGAACCTATTTTAATTCCAACCGGCCCTGGGGAAGCAACTTCTCCAGCGTGGGGGAAATTATAATTGGCTGGGGCTTATCAATTTTTTTGTCAATGGAGGAAGTTATGCAAAAATTGAGTGTTTTTGGTTTGATTGTGTTGGCGCTGTGCCTAACTATGGCTGGTGGTTGCTCCAAAAAAGTAGCTTCTACCCCCGGAACTGACACCATTAGTGGTGGCGGATCTAGTAGTGGTGAGTTGTCTGCTGAAGAATTGGAACGTCAGCGTCTTGCTGAATTACAACGTCAGGCTATTGCAAAAATCGGTGCAGACAAAATCTACTTTGCTTTTGATTCAAATGAGTTGTCTCAGGAATCTCGTGCGATTCTCACTGAAAAAGCTGACTTGCTGAAGTCTACTCCTGGTTTGAATCTGCTCATTGAAGGTCATTGTTGTGACATCGGTACCAACGAGTACAACATGGCTTTGGGCGAGCGTAGAGCTCGTGCTGCTTATGAATTCTTAGTGCTTATGGGGGTTGACTCCTCCAAGCTGGCCATCATCAGTTATGGTGAAGAGCGTCCTGCAGTGGAAGGGAGCACCGAAGCTGCTCGTTCCCAAAACAGACGGGATGAGTTCAAAGCCAGTGCCAATTAATTGCTAAGGTCTTTGATGGATAAATGATGATTAAGCCTCACTTCGGTGGGGCTTTTTTTATATACCCATCCATAAATATTGATTATTACAACTTACAATTTGTAATGCATACCCCTTCAATTTCTACTTTCGAATAAAAATATTGGAAACATCTTACAAGATAGCAGAAGAACTTGGCCAGGAATTGCGTGCCCATAGTTACCGTATGGCAACGGCGGAATCCTGTACCGGAGGCTTGGTCGCATCAACTCTAACAGATATACCCGGGAGCTCTTTTTGGTATGAAGGTGGAGTTGTCGCTTATAGTAATCAAATCAAGAAACATCTTTTAAAAGTACCTGCACCTCTTCTCCATGATCATGGTGCAGTGAGCCAGGCCTGTGTCCTCGCCATGGTCCATGCTGTTACTTCACTATTCCAAGTTTCAGTGGCACTGGCAGTGTCTGGCATTGCTGGCCCTTCAGGTGGTTCTGTAGCCAAACCTGTGGGCACAGTATGGATAGCCTGGAGTCTTAATGGGCAACTCTGGAGTAAAAAATTTCTTTTTACCGGAGATCGCTTGTCAGTAAAAAATCAAAGTGTGCAAGCTAGCTTAGGGCAATTACTCAATGCCATAAAAAACGGCGCACCTAAATAGATGCGCCGAAAAACAGGAATGGCCCGGAGGAACTAGATAAAATAGTCTCCACGATTGAACTTGAACTCTTCTGTTGTCGTTAAAATATCCAGTTCAGCAACCATGGTTTGAAGTTTTTCTCCAACATTGGGATTACTATCTAGATCTTCCTTGACTGCCTGAATATTCTGCCGAATAGCTGTTAAAAGGCCAAAGCCTTCACGCAAACTACCCTGTGACCTTCCTAAGCTTTGGGAATATTTTTCCCATTGCGTAAGTAGCATATCCATTTTGTTCATAACCGTTTGCTCAGATGGTTTGTGCAGTATTGCGGTATGTAAGGTCTGATCAAGTCCTGCCACAGGAACAGCTGTTTTGGGCACTGCCTCTTGCTGGGCATGAATACCTGATTTGAGCTCCTGGGCAAGAGTTTGGGCGAATCCCTCGTCCGAAAAAGTTCGGGCGGTGTTTTTTTTCTGGAGCTGCACTGCTGACAGTTGTTCCGGAGTAATTTTCATGGCCATCTCCTTCTTTTGTAAAAGATAAGCAAAGAGTTTGCCAAAACAGATATTTACTATACTATACTTATTTTATTGTCTTATTTTCTCTTATACAAGGCAAATCTTGCCGCCTAGCTGGTGAAGACGTATAAGACTTTTGTATCAGCCCATATGGAGATGGGTCAATGTATCCACGAGGAAAAAATGAACTGCACCTATGAAGAGGCTGTGACAAGACTTAATGCCGGTAAAACCATTATTTATCCCACAGAGACATTCTATGCGCTCGGCTGTGTAGCCACCAATGAAGACGCCGTAAAACAAATTTTTGAACTCAAAGGCAGAGAGTACTTCAAAACACTCCCCATACTTATCAGCGACTGGGAGATGGCTCATGCATATCTTTATTTGGATGAAAATACCCTAAGACTAGCACGTATTTTTTGGCCTGGTTCCTTATCTATTGTCATTAAAGTACGCTCAAGCATCAGCACACTGGCATGTGATGAGTTCAAATGTTCAGCTGTGCGCATGACTCCACACCCTATAGCTAAGAAACTCTGTCTGGATGTAGGTGCTCCTTTGGTATCATCAAGTGCCAATCTGAGCGGTTCTTATCCTGTATCTAGACCTGAAAAACTTGATCCAAAACTCACCAGATCCATACCTGTATTAAAGGGAAAACCTTGGCCCCAGGGAAAGTTGCCTTCAACTTTAGTCGAAATGAAAGGTGCCCATGCTCTCAAAATCTTACGCCATGGAGCAGTGTCTGCCAGCCAACTGGTTCAAGCAGGCTTTGATTTGATAGAGTAGTACAAAAATTTATACTCAAATCCAAACATTTTCTTTATCTTCCGTTAAGAGGTTAAAAAAATTGTATCGACAACTCTTCTACTTCAATAAAAAAATAAAAAAATGCATCATCTATCTATTCGTTATTTCAGCTTTTTTTAAGATACATTGCATTAAATAAAAAATTGGGAAGATTGGCCTACCCCTTGCAAGAGCCATATAACTTCCTCTTTTTGCCAAAATCGGCTCCCGCATCAACAAGATACGGGGGCCGATTTTGTTTATAAGGGGCTACCTTTAATTCATGACTTCTAAAACATAACATATCTCCTATAAATAAAAACAATCAAAGCTCAACTTTCCTCCTTGCCTTTATAAAGCACAGGGCAGCATGTCCCTATCAAAAGATGCACTTGGCTTTGATTGTTGGCTAAATATCTCCATAAACCTAAATTTTGATAGTTTCAAAAATATTTGCCTTTTAGCTTCTTTCCTTGTTAAGAATACATGTAATGTTTTAAAACCTTGTGGTATTGAAAATGGACAGAATGCCTAAATCTCTTCAGCCTGCATTAAGCGCAGAAACTGATCCAAAGATCAATTGGCGCAACCCTTTTCCAACGGTGGACATTGTTATCTATTGTCTTAAAAAAGGAATTGTGCTCATTGAACGTGCGAATCCTCCCTACGGCTGGGCTCTACCTGGGGGATTTATTGATTACGGAGAAAGCGCCGAACAAGCAGCTCTTCGAGAAGTAAAAGAAGAAACAGGCCTCACCGTGCACTTGACAAGTTTACTGGGGGTTTACTCCGATCCAGCTCGCGACCCCCGCTTTCATACTTTAAGTGTAGTTTTTACGGCCAGAGTTGATGACCAAGCTATTCCTTGTGCTGGAGATGATGCCCTAAAAGCCCAATTCTTTCCTTTAGACCAATTGCCTGTGGTTCTGGCTTTTGATCACTATCAAATTGTACAAGATTTTATCCAGAGGCGACAAGAAATCTATGATCACACCTCCTCATGACGTTATTTTCCTCACTTCTGAGATGTATCCTTTTTCTAAATCAGGTGGTCTCGCTGATGTCATGGGTATTTTACCCTTGACCCTGGTTCGCTTGGGCTTGCGAGTTGCTGTAATCACCCCCTTTTACGGACGCATGTCCACAGGCCAGCACCCAGTTCATCTGGTCCATGAAAATTGCCCAGTAGGTTATCCCTGGTTTGATACTACAGCAGATATCTACCGAGCTGATTATCATGGACTGCCTGTCTATTTTATTGAACGTGGAGAATATTTTGATCGCCGACATTACTATTGTACCTATAAAGGTGATTATTTTGATAATTGCGAGCGATTTATCTTTTTTTGCCGGGCAGCCTTAACTGCCATTCGGCATATGGGCCTAGGGGCACGCATTGTTCATGCCCAGGATTGGCACGCTGCTCTAGCTGTCGCTTATCTTGCTTTTTGGAGGCGCAGTGATCCCTTTTGGGCGGGGATACGTACAGTGATGTCCATTCATAATCTCGCTTTTCAAGGACGATTTTCTTATCGACTTTTTGAAGAATCCGGCCTGCCTCTAGAAGCGTGGAATATGGAAGGAGTCGAATTTTATAATAGTTTTAATTTACTCAAAGCCGGCATAGCCTATGCAGATAAAATCACCACAGTCAGCCCCACCTATGCCCAAGAAATTATCACACCTGAATTTGGGTGCGGTCTTGAAGGTATCCTGGCCCGCCGACAAGCAGATCTCACCGGCATCTTAAACGGTGCTGATTATGATATCTGGAGTCCGGACAAAGATCCCATCCTGGAGCAACCTTATTCCGCGGACAAGCCCAAAGGCAAAATTGCTTGTAAGAAAGCCCTGATCAATACTCTTGATTTGGATCCAGCCTTGATCCATCGACCTATTTTAGGATTTATCGGCCGTTTACGCAGACAAAAAGGCATTGATATTGTTTTGGATATTGTGCCTGAGCTTATGAAACTTAATGTGGGGCTGGTAGTTCTTGGCGAAGGACGTGCTGAAGATGAAGTTCGACTCATGTCCATTGTAGAAGATTACCCTGGTCGAGTGGTCGGTATTATTGGCTATACAGAAGAAATGTCCCATATTATCCAGGCAGGAACAGATATCTTCCTCATGCCTTCACGCTACGAACCTTGTGGCCTAACCCAGATGTATAGCCTGAGTTATGGCACTCCACCTGTGGCTACGGCTGTGGGCGGGTTACGGGATACGATTGTTTCCTATCCTAATTCCGAAGCCAATGGTTTTATCTTTGATGCTCCCACTCCACAAGGATTACTGACCTCAGTACGCAAAGCTGTTACAGTATGGGAAGACCGGGAGGCCTGGGCTATTATTCAGCGTAATGCTATGCTATCAAAATTTTCCTGGGAAAAATCAGCCAGGGAATACATTCATCTCTATCAGTCCCTGCACAGGGACATTACCCTCTCAAGGAGGACCCCATGAGCATAGAAAAAAAATATCTTAAAACGCGAAATGTTTGTAAAGTAACGTTTAAATTATCTCCCGAAGAATCTGGAGAAGCGCAAACAGCTTTTTTGGTTGGAGAATTTAATGATTGGGACATGTCCAACCTGCCTATGAAAAAAAGAAAGGACGGTACATTTACCATCACCATTGATCTACCCGTAGGCCACAACTACCAGTTTCGATATTTCCTCGACAATGAACGTTGGGAGAATGACTGGAGTGCTGACTCCTATTGTTATAGCGAATTTGGAAATTGCGAAAACTCAGTAGTTGACGTCTGACATTGTCAGCCAAACATGTAGGCAGCAATTGCTTGTGCATTGCCATTTTGCTATGAAAATTGTAGCTTCATAGGATTACATACCGAAAAAGGAGCATGACTATGGAAGCACAACAGCCTGCTTACAAGGAGATCGCCCCCAGATTAAGGGGACTTCGAGACGCCCTGGACATGGGTGTAGAAGAGATGGCTTCAAAATTGAGTGTCACACCAGAAGATATCCTTAGATATGAATCTGGCGAACACGAAATACCTGTCAGTTACCTGTTCAATGTAGCCCAAGTCTATCAGGTGGACTTGACTGTACTTATTTCCGGTAAGGAAGCCCACTTACACACTGCTTCACTCGTTCGCCATGGCAAGGGCATGAGCGTTGAACGGCGCAAAGATTATGACTATAAAAGTTTGGCCTACCGCTTTATAGGCCGTAAGATGGAGCCTTTTATAGTCAAAGTACCGCCCAAGGACAAAGAAGCTCTGACCTTTAACGAACATCCAGGTCAGGAGTTCATTTATATGCTTAAGGGCAAACTCGAAATTACCCTGGGCTCCACTGTTTACACCATGGAACCTGGAGATAGTCTTTATTTTACCTCTCGTACTCCTCATGCACTGTGCGGCTTAGATGGCCAGCCAGCAGAATTTTTGGATGTGATTATCTAGGGACCGGTCTGATCTGATCGGTCCCTTTTCTGTCTGTCCAAATTATCATTCATTTTAAGGAGTACACAAATGATCACCAAGTTATATCCCCAAACCTATGAAGAATTTCAGGCCAGCTTCACCCTGGAAATTCCTGAAAAATATAACTTTGCTTTTGATATGGTCGATACCACTGCAGCTAAGGATCCTCAACGCCTGGCCATGGTCCATGTCGATGACGCCGGCCAAAGATGCGAATATACTTTTCAGTATTTCTCCGAACAATCCAGTCGACTGGCCAATGCCCTACAAGCCCTAAGTATTGGACATGGGGACAAGGTCATGCTCATTTTGCATCGCCGAGTCGAGTTCTGGACGGCTATGCTTGCTTTGCACAAACTTGGAGCCTTGGGCGTTCCTTCCCCAGCTTTATTGACTGCCAAAGATATTGATTATCGTGTAAACTTTGCCAGCATTAAAGGCATGATTATAGATACTTCTGTTCGCAATGCAGTCGAGGAAGCCCTGCCAAAGTGTCCTTCTCTGTCCACCTTAATCATGGCTGGTCTGGATACCAAAGATGGAGACTGGCACAGTTTTGACCAAATCGTAGCTCGGTCAAACCCCACTTTCCCTCGCCCAAAGGATGCTCCTGGTGGCGAAGATCCAGCTACCATCTTTTTTTCTTCTGGAACCACTGGCCAGCCCAAAATGGTTTTACACACATTTACCTATCCTTTTGGCCACGTCATCACAGGGTCTTACTGGCATGATCTTGAACCCGGAAATCTTCACCTGACCTTGGCTGATACTGGATGGGGAAAATCCTTATGGGGAAAATTGTATGGTCAATGGCTGGCTGGAGGTGTGGTCTTTGTCTGGGACTTTCGTGGAAAATTTGAGCCAGCAAAGTTATTACAAATTTTAGAAGAACATAAGATCACTAGTTTCTGTGCCCCACCCACGGTATATCGCTTCTTGATTCGCGAAGACTTAACGAAGTACGACCTGTCCGCCCTCAAGCACTGTACCACTGCTGGCGAACTTCTTAATGAAAGTGTCTTTGAAGCTTGGCAAGAAAAACTGGGCATGCCCATTTATGAAGGGTATGGACAAACAGAAACAACCTTACAAATTGCCACATTTCCCTTCATGAAGCCCAAAGCAGGCTCCATTGGTAAACCCTGCCCAGGATGGGATGTGGTCTTACTTGATGAAAAAAATGAGCCTTGCCCTCCTGGAGTGGAAGGTGAAATCTGCATTCGTATCAGTCCACATCGACCTGTAGGACTTTTTTCCTGTTATTTGCAAGAAGAAGAAAAGACCAAATGTGCCATGAGTGATGGCTTATATCACACTGGCGACAAGGCCTGGATGGACGAAGACGGCTACTTCTGGTTTTTAGGCCGAGTGGATGATCTGATCAAAAGTTCTGGCTATCGCATTGGCCCCTTTGAAGTAGAAAGTGCCCTCATTACCCACCCGGCAGTAGTAGAAGCAGCTGTAACTGGCATTCCAGATCCAGATCGCGGTCAGTTGGTCAAGGCAACGGTCACTTTAGCTACAGGATATACACCTTCCATGGAGTTAACCAAAGCATTGCAAGATCATGTCAAAAAGGTAACTGCACCTTACAAATATCCTCGCATCATTGAATATGTTTCAGAATTACCCAAGACTATTAGCGGAAAAATTAAACGAGCTGAAATTCGAGCCAAAGATATGGAGAAGGCGTAACCTTACGAGACACACGCATAACTAATCATAACTTACTATCTATCTTAGGCCATGCATAAGCATGGCCTTTTTTTTGCATTTGTTCTTTGGATATTGTCTAAGTATTGACATACTCTGCACGAAAAAAAGTATCTTTGGAGAATACATGCAATACTGGATTTTTTATCCACCCTTAAAACATGCCACTGGTGGAACCGTGGTCTTACTCCAGCTTGCCAGCCGACTCATGGAATTAGGTCGTCTTCAAGGAGTACTTTATTGGGATACTCCCCTAGAAAGTCACGAAAATATATTCCCCTGGGTCCATGTCCAATCTGCTAAACTACGTGCGCAAGACTGCCTCATTATTCCCGAAGGCTGGCCCAATGCTCTAGCCTTTGGCTTTAAGGCTGGTTGTCGCTCCTTGGTCTATTGTCAAAACTGGGCTTATCTTTTTCAAGGTCTGGAGCCAGGAGTACGTTGGCACAATTTGCCCGTAGACTTCTTGGCTGTGTCTGATCCTGTGGCCTGGCACATGGAACAGATCCTGGGTAAACGCCCACCCATCATTCGCCCCACCATCAATCAGAAAATATTCTTTCCACCGGACAACAAACCCTCTGGAAATTATCGGGTTGGCTTTATGCCGCGAAAGAACAAGGCCCTGGCAGAACAAATTCAACGTATCTTTGCAGAACGAAATCCTCACATATCCTTAGACTGGATACCTATTCACGGACTGGATCCAGAAGGTGTGGCCCAAGTTTTACGATCCTGCCATATTTTTTTGGTCACGGGCTTTCCTGAGGGCTGCCCCCTTCCTCCTCTAGAAGCCATGGCCTGTGGATGTTTATGTGTTGGTTTCAATGGTTTTGGGGGATGGGATTATATGCGCCAGATAGATGAGTTGGGCTTTATCCCGCCACAATATCCCCTGCGGACCGTGCCTTGGCAGGGCAACGGTTGGTGGGTGGCTGATGGCGATGTCTTGGGTGCAGCTCAAGGTTTGGAACTGGCCATAAAAAAACTCATCAGCCATGACTGCCACGCCATACAACAAAACATGCTCCTCACAACCCAATCTTACAGCATAGATAGCCAACGTCATGAGGTAGCAGCAGTGTGAACAGTTCCATGAACATCTTAATAGTTATCTTGCACTATGGTGAGACCCGGCAAACCACAGCTCTTCATGAACAATTATTGGTTCAAAACTCTGGCCATAGCCAAATTAAGGTCTTGGATAATGCCTCTCCTCAACCATATGCTCAGGCCTGGCAGCGCACAGAACAAAACTTATATTGGGCTGGTGCCCTGGATTTTTCCCTAAACTATGCTCAGCAAAAAGGTTTTTCTCATCTCTGGTTTTTGAATAATGACATTTATTTTTTAACGAACAAAAATATCATAGACTATGCCGGGCATCGTTTGCGCCACATTGAATCTCAGGTTGGTCCTGTGGCTATTTATTCCCCTGCCGCCAAAACCAATCCTTATCATCCGCAAATGGTATTTAAACCAGGGGGACAATTTCAGATTGTTCGCTATGTCGATGGCATCGCACCCCTCATCAATGTAAAATTTTGGACTGAGGCAGGTCTTGATTTTTCTGACAATCCTTACGGTTATGGTGTTGATATTTGGTTTTCATCCCAAGCCCATACCTTTGGGTTCTCCTGTGTAGTTGATCACCAAGTTATCCTTCGGCACCGCTACCATTCCAGTGCCCGAAAAGTAGAAGGTTTTTTAGAAAAGGCAGCTACAGCAGAACAAAGATATCTACAACATCGTTTTGGAATGAATTATCAATCAATTATAACCAAGATGGCCCAAGATATACACCTATTCAGTACCAAGGACCATTATGGCACCATATAATATTGCAGTAATTATACCTGTTTATAACCAATGGGAGCTCACCTCCCAATGTCTGCATAGCCTCTTTGAGCATACCCCAAAAAAAAATATACAAATTATTGTGGTGGATAATGCATCTACAGATGCAACACCTAAAACCTGTCCTTTTTTGGGGGAACAATTATTTGCTCAAAACTTTACCTATATTCGTTTGGAAACAAACATCAATTTTGGACCTGGCTGTAATTTGGGTGCTCGCCATGCCCAGGCAGACTTTTTATTTTTTCTCAACAACGACACTCTACTTACGTCAAACTGGCTCCCTCCACTTTTACAGGCCTTTGACCTCCACCCAAATCTAGGAGCTGTAGGGCCTTTATTATTGTATCCTAACAATCACCGCGTCCAACATCTTGGAGTAACCTTTACACCTACCAAGCAAGTAGCTCACCTTTATCATCAATTTCCCTGCACTCATCGCGTTGTCACTCAATACCGGGAATTGCAGGCTATCACTGGGGCAGCTCTACTCCTGCCTAAAATATTTTTTGAATCTATTGGAGGGTTTTGGCCAGACTATCGTAATGGCTATGAGGATCTTGATTTATGTGCACAAATTCGCAGCTTGGGAAAAACACTGCTATGTGAGCCCACTAGCCGCATCTACCACCTAACCAGCCAGACTGCTGGACGTTTTGATAGCGAAGACCACAATGCCCAAATTTTATCCAAACGCTGCCACAACAGTTTTTATCCAGATCAACATATTTGGGCAGCCAAGGATGGATACCACTTACGCCTTGGTCATGATCTGATAGCCCATATTGTTTATATTCATCCCGACCATGACAATGTAGCCTGTGATCTTGAGCAATTACGGCTAAAAATCATGGCTGAACCTTTGTGGGAAGCAGGATACCATCGTTTAGTGCATGAATTTTGTCAGCGTCAGATGTGGACTGAAGCCTTGGATATCTTGCTGATACAACAATATTTTTTTCCGTCCGAAGCTGTTATTCTTAAAATACTTAAAATTGCGACTAAAACACGAAACAAAAATCTTGTAACGCAATACTCGACAATACTCACCAAGATCCGTCAGGCTGATATGGCCAGGGGCTTGCAACAAAAATTTTGGTCCATGCGTCAATGGGCAATGGACAACGATGATTCAATTCTGCTTACAGCCTGCGATCAGTGGGCAACCAAATATTTTAAAGGAAAGTCGTAACAACTATGGATACCTTTACCTCTCAGTGGCAACTTTTGCCCAAAATAGTCCAACGTGGATTGCTGGTTTCTTCCGAAGGCAAATTACACCTCATGCACCTGGCCCAGGAGCTACTTAAGGTCGCAAATCAAAGCTCTGATGTCCGTCTATACCTGAATCTGGCCATGGACTTGTTACAGGCAGCCTGGACCAAGGACCCTTTGGATGGCCATTTAGCCGGACAATTGTTGGCTCTGAACACCAAATGGCCCCGCTTGGAAGCTTCAGTATTAAATATGGTGCAGTTTGCGGCCAATCATTGGGTCATCCCAGAAAATTTAAAGTACTACCAACGCTTGGCTGAAAGCGGAGATGGGCAGAGAATACATCATTTTTTATCAGCACAATTCAGCAGAGACATGGATAATTTATTTTGGCGTCAACAAATGCTGACTTATGGTTTTTTTGACCAGAATGAAAACTTGGTTCGGCAGATCTTGGATGCACCCTGGCCAGATGTGTTGACACCATGTCGGGCCTTATTCCTGGGTAATTGGGCCTGGCTTGGTCAAGATTACGTCCAGGCTGTCCATGCGTACAACCAGGCTGTGGGTCTTGATGCTTCCTGGCGCCGAGCCAAGTATTTATATCAAAATGACCAAAAATATGCAGCTCGCACAAAATGGCAAGAAATACTGGGAAAAAATCCCTGGATGATCAGCGAAACGCTGCATTTATATGATATAATTCAGGGTACAGATCAACAACAGGCAACTTTTAATGGACCTGTAGCCATTGCCCTCTACTCCTTTAACAAGGATGACGAACTCAATGCTACTCTGGCTAGTGTTTTTGCCTCAAAGTCCTTAACCCATCCGGTCTGGGTTCTGGACAATGGCAGCACGGACACTACAGCGCAAATTTTGTCTTCCTGGAAGAATCGCATGGGACAACGCCTTGAAATTATTTCTTTGCCCGTTAATATCGGAGCTCCGGCTGCTCGCAATTGGCTCATGCATCTCCCCCAAATCAGACAATACCCATGGATGATTTATCTGGATGACGATGTGGAGCTGCCCTCCAATTGGCTGAAACTTTTGGCTGGTGCAGTACAAGCCTACCCCGAGGCTGGAGTCTGGGGCTGCAAAGTTGTGGATCATGCAGTACCTGCTGTACTTCAATGCGTTGATTTACATCTGGAGCCAGTATTGTCCGAGGCCGCCCGCCAGGCGGGCAAACGTTTCGAAGTTTCGGGATTGCATCGCGAAACCATGGACTTTGGCCAATTTGATTATGTCCGGCCCTGTACCTCTGTCACAGGATGCTGTCATCTCTTTCGCACCGATCGGTTACATGACTTTGGAGACTTTGACCTGCGCTTTTCTCCCTCCCAATTTGATGATTTGGAGCATGATATCCGTCTCAACCTGGCTGGGCATTACGCTGTATATCAAGGTTTTTTACGTGTACGTCACAAAAAACGTACCGGGCATGGCTTGCATTCCAGCCCTGGTGCTGCAGGCAGTGCTTTTGCCAATATGCACAAATTACAAACAAAATATACCCAGGCTCAATTTGATCAGGTGATGAACTTTGAAACAGACCTTATGCTGCGTGATTTTTGGGCAAAACGCCGTGTGGTCCTGCAATGGTTGGAGGACAAATCATGAAGGCATATACTTGGGTAATTATTGGTGCTGGACCCACTGGCCTTGGAGCTGCCCACCGTTTATGTGAATTGGGTATCCATGATTTTACTGTTTTGGAACGGAACCCATATGTAGGCGGTTTATCAGCGAGTTTCAAAGATAAACAGGGCTTTACCTGGGATATTGGTGGGCATGTAGTTTTTTCCCGTTATAAATATTTTAACAATCTCCTTGAC
>JAAYGN010000148.1 GCA_012727715.1 Desulfovibrionales bacterium
CCATGGAATGAACATTGATTATGTAGGGCATCCTCTGCTGGATTTAGTGCGAACCCCAGAAATTCTGGCAACCCCTCAAGACCACCAACGCATTGGCATTCTTCCAGGCAGTCGTACTCGGGAAATTGCTTCTCTTTTGCCTGTTTTTGCTCGTACCGCAGCACTTTTGCTAGGTCCCTTCCCAACACTTGAATTTGTTCTTCCCATTGCACCGGGGGTAGATCCACAACTTATCTATCGCCACTGGCCAGCACATCTACCAATTTCAATTTTGAATGGTGAGAAGAGATACGAAATTATGCGATCCTGTCGGGCCATTATGGCCGCCTCAGGTACAGTTACATTGGAAACAGCTCTTCTTGAGATTCCCACTGCTGTGGCCTATAAATTTTCACCCATAAGTTTTGCCCTGGCCAAAAGACTGGTCAAAGTGCCTTATGTTTCGCTGCCCAATCTTATTTTACAACAACCAATTTTCCCAGAATTTCTCCAAGCTGATGCCAGTCCCTGGGCTTTGGCGGCAACCATATCACGCTGGATCACGGATGGCCCGGTCCGAAAACATGTTACTGACACCCTGGCTACCCTGCCCCAAATTTTGGGAGAAGGGAAAGCCGCTCTACGTGCGGCAGCAATAGTCATGGAAACTCTGGCCGCTAAATCATGAAACCAACAAAATCTCCTTGACAAGAATTTTGCTATTGTTCATTTTGTTTAAAAGAGGAACAATCATGAATATTATCACCCTGGCCATTATTTCCATTATTTCCGAGATACATAAATCACGGCCGGGGGCATGACGTACCAACGCGAGAAAATTATTCAAACTTCAAAACCCCCGGCACAACCGGGGGTTTTTTTTAGACCAAAAAACAAGCTAACTATAACCAACAGGATGCAGGCATGACCACAATTCAAATCTATGACACCACCCTCCGTGATGGAACCCAGTCCGAAGAAATCAACTTATCCACTGAAGACAAATTACGCATTGCCACGCGTCTAGATCAACTTGGTGTGGCCTATATTGAAGGTGGCTGGCCTGGATCAAACCCCAAAGACAAACGCTTTTTTGATGAAATTCGTCAATACTCCCTCACCACGGCTAAAATAGCTGCCTTTGGCTCAACACATGCTGCCAAAGCCACTGCAGACACGGATACCAATCTCCTGTCCCTTATTGACTCTGGAGCTCCGGTGCTCACTATTTTTGGAAAAACCTGGGACATTCATGTTACAGAGGCTTTAAAAATTACCCAAGAACGCAACCTGGAGCTCATTCGCGATTCTTTAGCTTTTTTAAAACCCCACGCTCAGGAATTATTTTACGACGCCGAGCATTTTTTTGATGGTTTCAAAGCCAATGCCAGCTATGCTCTTACGTGTTTGCGCACCGCCTGGGATGCAGGAGCTGATATACTTGTTCTTTGCGACACCAATGGTGGTACCTTGCCCGAAGAAGTTGGTGCAATAATGGATCAGGTACGCCAAGACTTACCTCAAGCACGGCTAGGCATTCATGTGCATAATGACTCGGAACTGGCCGTAGCCAATTCCCTGGCCGCAGTTCGCCATGGTGCCACCCAAGTCCAGGGGACCATTAATGGCTATGGAGAGCGATGTGGCAATGCCAATCTGTGCTCTATCATTCCCAATCTGGAATTAAAAATGGGGCTGACCTGCCTTCCTCAGGGACGGCTAGAACGACTCACTGATACCTCTGACTTTGTGGCTGAGGTGGCCAACTTACGTTCCTTCAAACGCCAGCCCTATACCGGACAATCTGCCTTTACTCACAAAGGCGGAGTGCATGTCGCTGCAGTGCGACGCAATCCTCGCACCTATGAGCATATTGAACCAGAACTGGTGGGCAACAAACAACGGATCCTGCTTTCAGATTTAGCAGGCCAGTCCAATATCTTGTTTAAAGCCAAACAATATGGTTTTGAGCTGGACAAGGGAGATCCCTTTGTTTTGGAATTATTAACAGAGCTTAAAAACCGTGAAGATCAGGGGTATGAATATTCTGCTGCAGAAGCATCTTATGAACTGCTGGTCAATCGCGTTCTAGGTCGGGCACGCACCTATTTTCGACTGGTGAGCTTTCGCATCATGGATTCTGTTTTTACCGAAGCAGCTGAGCCTTTTACTGAAGCCACAGTCATGCTTAGAGTTGGTGGCGTGGTGGAGCATACTGCAGCCACAGGCAAAGGGCCGGTCAATGCCATGGACTGTGCTTTGCGCAAAGGTTTGGGACGCTTTTACCCCAACTTAAGTGAAATGCGACTTCTAGACTTTAAAGTTCGAGTCTTGTCTGGATCTCTTAAAGCCGAAAGAAATGGAGGCACAGCTTCAGTGGTCAGAGTTTTAATTGAATCTGGTGATGCCAAAAACAAATGGACTACAGTGGGCGTGTCCTACAATATTATTGAAGCCAGCCGTCAGGCCCTGGAAGACTCCATTAATTATAAGTTATTCAAAGATGACCAAAAAAAACTGACTCAGGCCATTCGCAATATTTAAAAAAAACTTAAGTAAAACAAGATAATACAAGAATTAGAATAACAGAAGAAGGATTGGGGATAGTCTCTAGTTTTTTGCTGTGATCTTATATTTTTTTAATTTGTATTGCAGCAAACTTTTGGAGACATCCAAAAGTTCGGCAGCCTTGACCTGAATAAAGCCAGAATGGGCCAAGGCCCGACGAATAAGGGCAGCCTCAATCTTTTCGAGCGTATCAGACAAGTTGATACGCAAGGGTAAAAGATCCACTGCACTTTTGAATTGGGTTTCCTCATCTCGCAATTCCGGAGGAAGATCTGTTACATCTATGGTGTGTGCATTGGTGAGAACCACACACCGCTCAATCACATTTTCCAATTGCCGGACATTGCCTGGCCATTCATAGGCAGAGAGAAAGTCAATGGCGCCAGAAGTAAAGCCATGAATTTCCTGATTATTTTCCTGGGAAAATTTGCGCAGGAAGTGACTGGCCAAAACAGGAATATCTTCACGTCGTTCACGCAAAGGTGGCAGGTGAATATTGACCACATTCAAACGATAAAAAAGATCTTCTCGAAATCGGCCTGCTGCCACCTCTTCCTGCAAATTCTTGTTCGTTGCAGCGACCAGTCGAAAATCAACAGTAATGGTTTCTGTGCCTCCCACACGTTCAATAACACGTTCTTGTAATACTCTTAAGAGTTTAACTTGGGTCTCTGGCGGAAGTTCCCCAATTTCATCCAAAAAAAGGGTACCCCCTTGAGCGAGTTCAAATCGGCCACGTTTCAAAGCCACTGCACCAGTAAAAGAGCCTTTTTCATGCCCAAAGAGTTCGCTTTCAAGCACTCCAGGGTTTAAGGAGACACAATTCACGGCAATAAAAGGCATTTCCTTACGATCAGAGGCCACATGAATAGCTCGCGCCACCAGTTCCTTACCAGTGCCTGATTCCCCGGTAACAAGCACTGTGCTACGTGTTGGGGCAACCTTACCTGCCAGGGTCAACACGTCTTGAATGGCCTTGGAATTACCAATAATAGCCTCTTTTCCAAATTTCTCAGCCAAGCTTTCACGTAAAAGACGATTTTGTTGTTCTGCGTGGGATAATTTCAATGCCTTACGCACTGAAAGTAAAATATCATCATTGGCAAAGGGCTTGGTGATATAATCAAAGGCACCACTTTTCATGGCTTCCACAGCCCGGTCGATGGTACCAAAAGCAGTCATAATCATAACCGGAATATGGGGATGATGTTTGCGCACATGCTCTAGAACTTCTTGTCCGGTCATGCCAGGCATTTTCATATCAGTAATGACCACATCCACTTCGGATTCATCAAGATAGGTCATGGCCATGGCTGGATCAGCCAAAGCTGTCACGGAATACCCTTCCTCCTCTAAAATAGCTTCCAGAATGAGAAGATAGTTCCGCTCATCATCAATAATTACAATCTGATTACCCATATTTGTTCATCCTATGCAGATTCTGCAAAAATAACGACTACCTCTCCACCACCATCCGCAGCATTACGCAAAAGCATGGTTGCACCATGGCTTTCAAAAATAGAGCTGGTAATGGCCAGGCCCAAACCTGTTCCTGATTCCTTGGTTGTAAAAAAAGGCTCTACATAACGGTCCAAAAGCTTGAGGTCAAAACCAGAGCCAGTATCTCTGACCGAAACTGCCAGCCGTCCATGATAAACAAGGGGACGGATAATCACTTCTCCACGTTGTCCGCAGGCCTGCATGGCATTGCTGACCAAATTATAAAACCCGCGATATAGGAGATCGCGATCACCTTGGACGATATAGCCTGATGTCAACTCGCTTTTGACCTTAATTTCACTTTGCTGTCCATCCTGTGTCAAAAAACCAATAACATGGCCAAGGGTTTTCTCCAAATCAACATCTTCCAATGCCGGCTGACGTGGACGAGCATAATCCAAAAAATCATTGACTGTTTGACTGAGACGTTTTGACTCACTAAAAATTGCATCCAAAATTTTCGCTTTGGATGTAGATTTGTCTTCTTCTTTTTTGAACAACAACTCTGAGCTGCTTCGAATAATCCCCAAAGGATTACGTATTTCATGGGCGATACTGGCGACCATACGTCCCATGGAGGCGAGTTTTTCATTTTGTAACAATTCTCGCTCTAATCGGTCCTTGTCCCGTACTCGTTCTTCCAAAACCCGATCAGCCCTACGGATTAAGAAAAAGATAAGAGCATAAAGGGCTACTGACCCTAAAAAAGTAGTCAGAATGATTAAGCGTTGCAAATGAAGCACTGCTACGTAATCACTGGTGATATCTTGCGAGAACTCTAAAATCCCAAGAAGTGGACCGGGCTGATCACGACGCAAATCTGGCTCAGCTCGCAAAGGGTACACAGTGCGCAGAATAACATCTCCTGGCTCTAAATTGACGGTAAAGAGTGCTCCCAGTGCACTTAATTTATTTTGCAAATCAAAACTTTCCACTCCATGCTCAATGGCTGATTGAACGGCTGAGCCACCAAGTTCTGCATTACCGACCTGCTCTGGATCGGTACTAAAGGATACTTCATTTTGGGTACTGTAAATACGCAAATCAAGTACATGAAAAGAATGGATAGTTGATTCAATAACTTGTTCCAGCCGCTCATACTGGTCTTGACGCTTTAACTCCACTCGTCCAAATCCTAAAACAACAGGGAGGGTAAAACGACGATATATCTGGTGATTCAAATTTTCAGCCAAAAGCTGAGCAAAGGCAGTATTTTTTTTGACCAAAGCACTTTTAGCATAATTGGACATAAAAATGGAAAGTAAAATACTAGATCCAAGAATTAATACCAAGGTACTAACAGATAAAAATTTAACCAGTTGAAAAGGATGCGCCGGGTCAACGCGAAAGGGATTAAGTTTCATAAACTCGCCCAGGAAAAGGAGGAGGATTGTACACCAAGTGTAGGGACACTTTCTGGTCCTTAAAAATCAATGAGAGGCCTCAGGACGATCTAGCAAATACCGAACAAGTCCTGTGGTGGAACTGTCATGCGCGCCAATCTTACCTGTTTGCAGTTCATTTAATAATGTGGTGGCCAATTTCTTACCTAATTCAACCCCCATCTGATCATAAGAATTTATCTGCCAGATCAGACCTTGCACAAAAATTTTGTGTTCATACATGGCAATGAGGCTACCTAATGTACGCGGGGTTAAACGATCATAGATAATGGAGTTGGAAGGTCGGTTACCTGGAAAAACTTTATGAATAGCCAATGCGTTAGCCTCTTGAGCTGGAAGACAAGCCAATTCCTGCTGTACTTCAGCCAAGGTGCGGCCACACATGAGCGCTTCGGTCTGGGCCAGAAAATTGGCTAAAAGAACCTGGTGATGATCGCCAACATTATGCAAGGGCGTGGCAGCTACCAAAAAATCACAAGGAACAATGGTCGTACCCTGATGAAGAAGCTGATAAAATGCATGCTGTCCATTTGTTCCTGGCTCTCCCCATAAAATTGGTCCTGTGGCATAGGATACTTCCTGACCATCTTTCGTCACTGCCTTACCATTACTTTCCATATCTGCTTGCTGTAAATAACGGGGAAAATACTCCAAGTACTGATCATAGGGCAGAACAGCATGGGATGCAAAACCCCAGAAATTTCGATACCAAACTCCAAGCAAAGCCAAGATAACAGGGATATTTTTGTCCAGGGGCGTGGATTTAAAGTGCAGATCCATATCCCGTGCCCCAGATAAAAGCTCACGAAAATTATCCATGCCTATGGACAACGCAATGGAAAGACCAATGGCAGACCATAGAGAGTATCGACCGCCTACCCAATCCCAAAATGCGAACATGTTGTCAGGATCAATGCCAAAGTCTCGTACAGCCTGTTCATTGGTCGATAAAGCTACGAAGTGTTTTGCAATATCACCTTGTGAAGCACCTTGAGCTAAAAACCAATGCCGTGCGGTATGTGCGTTGGTGAGGGTTTCCTGAGTGGTGAAGGTTTTGGAGGCAATAATAAAAAGAGTGGTCTCTGCCTGTACTTGTTCCAGAATGCGAACAATATGTGTGGCATCAATATTGGAAACAAAGTGAAAACGAATATTTTTATCCTGATAAAAAGACAGGGCTTCAGTGACCATCTTTGGGCCCAAATCAGAGCCACCAATACCGATATTGACCACATCACAAATCTTTTTCCCGGTAAAACCAGTCCATAGGCCTGAACGGACCTTATGGGTAAAATCCTCCATATGGTCAAGAACACGATGTACACCTTGCACCACATCACACCCATCCATCATAAACACATCTTCTGGGTACGCACGCAAAGCTGTATGCAATACCGCTCTATTTTCAGTGGTATTGATACGCTTACCACCAAACATATCACTAATACCCTGATCAACGCCAGCTTCTTTGGCCAGTGCCACAAGAAGCTCCATGGTTTTTTCTGTTATGCGATTTTTAGAATAGTCCAAAAGAAGACCACAGTCTTGCACAGAAAAACGGGAAAAACGCTGCGGGTCTTGCTGGAAAAGTTTTTGCAAAGAAAAATCTTCCTGTACATGAGCCTGTAATGCCTGCCAAGATATGCTGTGATCAATCATCATAAGTTTTCTCTTTAGAGCACCACTTCTTTATGCCGTTATTACGAAAATAGAACGTAGTCATGTGGCTTCCTATGCATCTAGAACATAAAAAAAGGACTGGTTACAATTTAAAAACAGCTCTTTTCATTTTTTAAACCGTGAAGTGCTTGACCTGTTTTCTCCAAAGCAGAGACCAATGTCGAATCCTCAAGAGCATAGGATATACGCAAACAACGATCATCACCAAAGGCTGCCCCTGGAACCAGGGCCACTCCTGCTTCTTCCAACAAAAAAGCACACAAAGCTGTGGAATCAGGAACTTGCGGTGTATAATAGGCATCTACTTGCGGGAAAAGATAAAAAGCTCCAGTGGGCTCAGGACAGCAAACATTCTCCCAAGAGCGCACCATAGCCAAAGATATATCTCGCCGTCGCCTAAATGCCTTACGCATATGCTCCAAATACTCCCACCCACCAGTTAATGCGGCAAGAGCCGCCTTTTGAGCAACGGAACAAATATTTGAAGTAGATTGCCCCTGAATCTTGGACATGGCCTTGATCAGATCGTGATGAGCCAGAGTATAGCCCACTCGCCAACCAGTCATGGCAAAACTTTTGGCTAAACCATTAACAATGGCAAAATGTTCTGGGTATCGTTCCCACCAGGGTGAAAGAGACTCTGGGCGGGCTGGATCATACACAAGCCGGTCATAAATCTCATCAGAAATAACAAAAATATTGTGCTTCACAGCCCAAGCAGCAATGGCGTCCAATTGCTCGGAAGAATAATGACAGCCTGTGGGATTGGAGGGAGTATTCAGGATTAGACAACGCGTGCGTGTTGTACGTGCTGCTTCCAACTGCTCCACTGTAGCCAAAAAATAAGCTTCTGGTTCCGTTGGGACCACAATACTGATACCATCAGCAAGTTGCACCAAAGCTGGATAACTGACCCAATATGGTGCGGGAATAATGACCTCATCACCTGGATCAAGTAACACCTGTAAAATATTATAGAGGCTTTGCTTCCCACCATTGGTTACAATCACATTATTCATGGTCGATGTAACGTTATAAAAGCTGTGAAAATATCCACAGACTGCTTCACGTAACTCAGGTATGCCTGGCACGGCTGTATAACGGGTGAAGCCCTCACATATGGCCCTTTGAGCAGCCTGACACACGTGCTCAGGTGTAGGGAAGTCTGGTTCCCCCACAGCCAAACTGACTATTGCTCGTCCTTGGGCGCGTAAATCCTGAGCTTTCGCATTGATAGTTAGAGTAGCAGAGGGTTTGATTTGGGTGATGCGTTGAGCCAACTTCATAAGTGAAACGTTCCTTTTACAATATGCTGATATTTATAATCCTTCAATACGAACCAAATACTCTTCCACAGCTATTTCCATTTCTGCTAAAGTGATATCAGACAGACCCAGGATTCCTGCTTCATTGCAAATAACTAAAACCAGGTCTTTTGCTTCATACAAGCCAATTCCAAGCTTATGACAAACTTCGTTAGCCATGCGTACCGCCACGAGTAAAATATTTGCTTCATCAAAATCTGGGCGATGATGATCACGACAAATCAAGGCATAGGACTCAGGTAAATTCCATTTTTCCATTAAAAGATATCCACACTGAGGATGCAAGGTAGCAAGGAATTCATCTGCTGCCGCCTTCGTTATTTTGGGAGCCTCTCTATCTTTTTCAACAACTGAAACCAGGGCTTTTAAAACTAAAAGTTTGCCCACATCATGGGTTAATCCTGCAATAAAAGCTTCGGGAGCAAGATCTGGGTATCCGCATTTACGCACTAACCATTGAGCACCAAAAGCGCAGGCCAGGGAATGTCGCCACAGGGCGGTCATGTATTGTTGCACAAAGGGGTTACGTGTTGCGTAATTCCTGCGTTGTGTGACCATCATCACACAATTAACAATTTCATTTAAGCCAAGTCGTAAGACAGCATCCTGAATCCGACCCACTTTGCTAATGCCACGAAAAAAAGGAGAATTGGCCACCTTGAGTACTTCGGCTGCTAAAATCTGGTCCTGGATAATAAAATTGATAATCCTGTCTTGATCAGGGTCAGTCTTGCTGGCTTCCTGTTGGATTTGAAATGCAGTGCGATCAAAGATCGGAAGTTCGCTACCCGGTTCACTCAAATACTCCTTGATGCGTTCGTCAATAGAAATGATGGCAAACATGGCTATACTCCAAGTAATCTACGTAATTCTGGGAGAGGACGAGGTTTTTGGACGCGAGGAAGTGTTCTGAGTACCTCGTCTATGGTCGTCATGCCAATGGCTGCCTTGGCAATTCCATCTTCCAGTAAAGTGACCATCCCTGTTTTTTCCAAGCTTAATATGCGTAACTCATGCGTTGTCCTACGCTGAAGCACTGCATCACGGATATGTACCTCAGGCAGAAGCATCTCAAAAACGGCCAACCGACCTTTATATCCAGTATGACGACAATAGGTACATCCCCGACCTTTGAGGAAGTTGGCTCCGACCAAATCTCTATAAGTAGCTCCCATACGTCGTAACTGTCCTAAATCTGGCTGATAGGGAACTGCACATTGCGGACAAATTTTCCGAACTAAGCGTTGAGACAAAATACAAGATACTGTAGAAGAAACCAGAAATGGTTCAATATCCATGTCTAAAAGTCGTACCAAAGCACCTATACTGTCTTCAGTATGAAATGTTGTCAGTACCTTATGCCCCGTTAATGCAGTTTGAATAGACATAACAGCAGAAAAATGGTCTCTGATTTCACCAATAACTACAATATCAGGATCTTGACGTACGATATGTTTGAGAGTTTCTTCAAAGGTAAGTCCAATATTGGGATTAATAGAGCATTGTCCAATTCCGCGAACTTTATATTCAACAGGATCTTCGGCTGTAATAATACTGACATCAGGACGATTCAAATAATTTATACAGCTATAAACTGTTGTTGATTTTCCTGATCCAGTTGGACCACAGACAATCATGACTCCTGATGGAGCGTCCAAAGCTCCTTCCATAAAATGCTCAAGCATCAACGGAAGCATCCCTAGCTCGTGCATGGGCAAAAGCTCTTCCTGATTTTTTAATAACCGCATGACAATCTGTTCACCAAAAACAGTGACATAAAAAGACATGCGTAAGTCAATCTGAATCCCTTGATGATCAAAGAGTAAACGTCCGTCCTGATGTCGACGTTTTTCTGCAATATCAGCTCCACACATAATTTTAAACCGACTCGTTAGTGGAGAGGCAATCGCAATGGGATAATCGCGAAAATGAACCATGACCCCATCAATTCTAAAGCGTACTCGTAACCGGTCTGCCATGGGTTCCACATGGATATCACTGGCTTCTCGATTGAACGCATGAGTGATTATGGCATTGGCAATGGCAACAATATCCTGTTGTTCCGAGTCTCTTCCACTGCCAGCTCGAAGTTCTTCTCGACGTTTTTCAAGTATTTCATCAAGTTGGCTAACCCGGGTGATGCAAACCTCAATATTTGTACCGTAAAAATCCTTTGCTGCATCAATACTTCGAGGCTCCAAAGGGTCGGCAAAGGCAATACGTATCTGTCCATCTGGCTTGATCTCCTGGGGGACAAAACGATACTGCTCAAAATACTCTATCGGTGCACGTCGCATCAAATTGGAATCAGGTTCATGGGCAATGATGTCCACAATAGGAAGGTTCAATTGTAAGGATAAAATTTCTGTTAGTTTGTCATCAGATAAAATTTTGTGCTGAACCAACACATCGCCAAGTTTTTGTTTATTTTTACTTTCAGCTTGCAGTCGTAAAGCTCGCTCCAATTCTTCATTGCTCAAATAACCAAGTCCGTTGAGTAAATCACCAATGCGCAGTTCATCGCGATTACGCTGAACAGTCTTACGAATCTGCTGATCTGAAACCAGCCCCAATTCTTGCAAAACATCGGACAAAGATTTGGTTACAGGAAGCTTGGCTGCCACCTTGAAGGCGTACTGTGCTTGTTCGTTAGTGATAACAGCGTCCTTGATGAGGAGCCGGACAATAATGCTTAAGGACTGACTGTTAAAGGAATTGTTGTTTTCGGTCATCTGTATTTTTGTTGCCATAGACCCTCCCCGTGCTTTTAACGCATAAGGTAAAACCCAAGTGCTTTATCGTATTCTGCCCGAATAAAACTGACTCCTACAACAGCACCATTAATATTTTTAATGATGGCATTGCGCTCAATCATATCCTGGCTGGCATTGTCGAGATAAAATTGCAACGCAATCTGGTCATTGGGCTGAAAAGAAGAATTTTCTTCACTTGTATTACGTAACAAAGAAAAAGAAAGGCCATTAAGGGAGAGATCGTGGATACGAATATGAAGAATACTATTGGTTCTATGCAGAAAACACTCTCCTAACAAGTTGACTTGCTTTCGATAATGTTCCCGAAATTCTATAAGCACTGGAATCTGTTGGCCACACTGACATTTGATAGTAATTCGACTATCTTTGTTCCGATAGATAGAAGCATCAAAGGTCTTGGTAAAACCACAGACCGGACAGGAAAATACAGCCCCACCCCTTTTCCCTGCAAATATTTTTTCCATTTTTCATACTACCCGTGAAGAAAACTTATAGCAACAAGACCTATTTTGGAACTTGTTTATGACAACCAGCCATATCCACAGCAGACTTTTGGAGTAATTCTTGAATTTCCACCAGTTCTTGGCGAATAAAATTCAAAGAAGTATGCAACACCTGCTTTTCCTCCAAACGTTGTCGCGCCCCTTTAATGGTCATTTTTTCAACATAAAGCAAATGCTGAATACGTTGAAACATGCGTACATGTTCTTCAGTGTAGTAACGTTGTCCCTTAGGAGTTCTCGCTGGGGCAGCTTGAGGAAATTCTTGTTCCCAAAAGCGTAATACATATGGTTGAACACCTAAAGTTTTGGCCACATGTCCAATCCGATATCTTTTCTCCATGGCAGGTGGTCCTGGTTTAAGCACAGCACCTCCAACTTTTTTACATAACCTTTAAGAAAAATGAACAGGCAATTGTTTCAACAGGTGTTGGCTGATTCGAGCAGTAATTTTGTCCACTTCCTTATCCTTGAGTGTTTTCTCTGGATGCCTGAAGACAAAACGAAAAGATAAGTTGCGAGCACTACTCTCAGCAGGCTCATAGACATTCACCAGATATACATCCTCTAAAAGAGGCTCCTGCAATGCCATTATAGTATCAATAATATCCCCAATGGCCAAATCATGAGGTGCAATAAAGGTCATGTCTCGTCGAACTACTGGAAAACGCGGAAGGGGACGAAATACAATATTGCCACGCATGTGCATCAACAAGTCCAAATCAAGATCTGCATACCAGGCTTCATGCCGAGCCAGATAAAAATCAGCCAAGTCATCCCTCATTTTGCCTAACCGACCAATACTTTGCCCTTGCACCTGTATTTCTACTTCAGGGCTAAGATAGGGGTGCCCAACTCCTTGAACAAATTTTGGAGAACCTACGTGAATAGCCAAAAGCAAATGCTCCACCAGGCCTTTGATGTCAGCATACCCGACAGTACCTTCAGTATAAGGGAAGCGTCCTGGAAAACGGTTGCCGTGCAATAATATTCCCAGCCGATTGTTTTCCTTGGTAGCAGTATCACAAGAACCGTCATGAACAAAGGCGTGAGCTATCTCAAAAATTCGAACTCGCACATTATCCTGACTCATATTATGCCGCAGAGTATGCAAAAGACCTGGAGCAATTTCAGTGCGTAACACGTTCATCTCTTCACTGAGGGGATTGCAAATATGCACCCGCCCCAATTCTGATAACCCAAGCTTGTTCAAATCAGCTGTACCTACAAAGCTGTAATTAACAACTTCAGCCAACCCAACTCCTCGCCCCCAGTCCTTGACTTCATTGATAAAATCATAGGTTGGATCGACCAAAGTCAAGTCATCTAAGGTCTTGCGTACCGCAGGCAAGGTGGCTGGAATTTGATCCATGCCATAGACACGGGCCACTTCCTCAATCAAGTCTACCTCGCGCACCAAATCCAAACGATATGATGGAGCTGTAACGGTCCAGGGCAATTGGGTGTCATCAATCTGGCATCCCAGTTGAGTCAATGTCTGATGACTAAAATCATTGGTCAGGGACAAGCCCAACAGCGTACTGGCTTTGGCTGGCGTATAGGAAATATGTGTGGCTACAAAAGGACGAGGTTCAGACCTAGCCACACCTGGAGCAACTGCCCCTCCGGCCAATTGAGCCATTAATGAGGCAGCCCGATTCATGGCCCAAGTGTTACATATATGGTCCACCCCGCGTTCGAAACGATAAGAGGCATCACTGGACAAACCCAAACGACGAGCTGTTCTTCGAACTGATACAGGATGAAATACCGCACTTTCCAAAAACACAGTTGAGCTTGAATCAGAAATTTCTGAATTGGCTCCTCCCATCACTCCAGCCAATGCCACAGGCCGCTTCGCATCCCAAATCAGAAGATCATCCTTGGTCAGCTGACGTTTTTGCCCATCAAGGGTTGTAAATTCCATATCATCTTGAGCACACTGCACCCGAAGACAATGGCCAAGTATTTTGTCGCCATCAAAAGCATGTAGCGGCTGCCCGCATTCCATGAGTACGTAATTTGTAGTATCGACAATATTATTTATGGGGCGCAAACCTACAGCCAAAAGTCGATAACGTAACCATTGTGGACTTGGTCCAATCTGGACATTGCGGATGCAACGAGCCTGGTACAAAGAGCAAAGATGTGGGTCTGGATCAATGGTAAAGTTCTCAAAGGCCTCCCCCTGTTCCAGCACATCAAATTGAGGCATGGTTAAGGGTAGATTAAAAGCCATGGCAACTTCTCGGGCCAGTCCCAAAACAGACAAGCAATCCGCTCTATTGGGAGTAATACCTACATCCAAAACAATCTGATCCAAATTCAAAGCTTCAGCCAAAGCCATGCCTGGTTGTAAATTAGCATCAAGGACCATAATCCCTGAATGGTCCTCGCTAAGCCCCAATTCTCGCTCCGAACAGATCATACCACAGGATACTTGTCCGCGTAGTTTCGCCTTCTTGATAGCCAGGCCATCGGGCATGACTGCACCAATGGGAGCAACAGGAACTTTCTGCCCTGAGGCCACATTGGGAGCACCACAAACAATATCCACGATCTCCCCATAGCCCAGATCAACCTTGCAACATGACAGGTGATCTGCCGAAGGGTGCGCAACTCGCTCTACAACATGCCCCACAACAATCTTATCTAAAGGAGCAAAAGGGTAGCGAATTTCCTCCACTTCCAAACCAAGCATGGTCAAACGATCACAAAGAGTTTGCACCTCGCCCGTATAGGGCACAAATTCACGGAGCCAGTTTAAGCTCAAAAGCATGGTTAAATCCTATTCTATTGCTTAGGCAAATTGTCCTAAAAAACGCAGGTCATTTTCAAAAAACATGCGCAAATCACCTACGCCATACTTCAGCATGGTGATACGTTCCACACCAAGGCCAAAGGCAAAACCAACATATTCATCGGGATCATAGCCAACCTTGGCAAAGACAGCTGGATCCACCATGCCACAACCCAAAATTTCAACCCAGCCAGTTTCTTTGCACACACGACACGGGTTTTCATCTTTACGCCCCGTTCCACCACAAAGAACACAACTCATATCCACTTCAGCACTAGGTTCGGTAAAAGGGAAAAAACTGGGACGAAAGCGGACCTTGATATCCTGCCCAAAGACCTTGTGTACAAAGGCTGTTAGAATACCACGTAAATCAGCCATGGTGACATCTTTACCCACCAGAAGCCCTTCCACCTGATGAAACATGGGGGTATGGGTCAAGTCTGAATCCCGCCGATACACCTTACCTGGAGCAATAACAGCCAAGGGAGGTTTTCTGGAAAGCATGGTCCGCACCTGTAAAGGTGAGGTGTGGGTGCGCATAAGGATGCTATCAGAGATATACAAGGTATCTTGCATATCTCTGGCCGGGTGCTCCAGGGGCATATTCAAGGCTTCAAAATTATTAAAGTCATTTTCCACTTCAGGGCCAGACACCACATCAAAACCAAGAGAAGTAAAAACAGAGCAAATCTCTCTGGTCACCTTGGTGATGGGGTGGATGGATCCCAAGTCAGGACGCCATGAAGGCGAAGAAGGATCAAAAATTTCCAGGCCGTGCTGCTGTTTTTGACTCTTGATAGCTGTAACCTTGTCTTCCCATAAGCTGGTCATAGCTGCCTTGGCTTGGTTGGCAATTTTCCCAACCATAGGCCGCTCTTCAGGTGCCAAAGTGGTCACCTGGGACATGAGTTCCGCTAAAAGTCCTTTACGACCGAGAAATCGAACTCGAATTCCTTCAACCTCTTCCAATGAAGAAGCCTGGCCCAGAGCAGATGTCAGCTCCGGAACCAGGCTTTCCAGCTTGTCAATAATATTACTCGCCACTAGTTTACCTTGGATTTTACCAACTCACACAGGCTGGCAAAAGCTGCTTTTTCATGAACAGCCATGTCTGCCAAGACCTTTCGGTTGAGGTTAATCTCAGCAAGCTTTAGACCGTGCATAAAACGGTTATAACTCATACCGTGTTCACGGACCCCGGCGTTAATGCGTGTAATCCACAGTACACGAAAAGCGCGTTTCTTTTGCTTTCTGTCCCGATACGCAAAACATAAAGCACGTTCTACAGTTTCCCGAGCGGTACGATACAGTTTACTCCGGGAACCACGATACCCCTTAGCTAGCTCTAAATACTTCTTATGACGTCTATGAGCTGACTTTCCTCTTTTGACTCTCATGTTCTTTCTCCTTTGATCAGGCATAGTGGGAAAGGACTATGCGCTGAGTCTTCAGCTTCCAACAGGATGTTGGATTTAGAAAATGTACGGTACCATCCGGCGAATAGCCCCCACACTTGACGCATGGACAATGGCCGACTGGCGCAATTGCCTTTTACGCTTGGGCGATTTCTTGGTCAGGATATGACGCATATTGCAATGATTTCTCCTAACCTTGCCGGTTCCTGTTACAGTGAAACGCTTGGCAGCACTTCTATTGGTTTTCAACTTGGGCATAATTCCTCCTCAAACAATCACAAAAGATCGCAGACGCGATCAGCATAGCATCACCCTCCCACCATACAGCAGGAAATTTTTTTAATAATGCGAGAGGATAGCTATTTTTTAGACAAGCCAGCCATAACCATAAACATGGTTCGGCCTTCAAATCGGGACGTCTGTTCAACCTTGGCCACATCTGCCAACATCTCTACAACACGATCTAAAATCATCTGACCTCGATCCTTGTGTGCCAACTCCCGACCCCGAAAAAAAACTGTGACCTTGCATCGATCACCGTCATCAATAAAACGCCGAATATGTCTCACCTTGGTCAACAAGTCGTGCTCGTCAGTATGAGGCCGAAATTTAACTTCTTTGACCTGAATTTGGGTTTGGCGTTTTTTGGCTTCTTGAGCTCTCTTTTTTTCTTCATAAAGATATTTGCCATAGTCCATTATCTTGCACACTGGCGGATTGGCATTGGGAGCCACCTCCACCAAATCAAGACCACTTTCCTCAGCACGCTCAAGAGCTTCGGGCACACTCATGATGCCCAACTGATTTCCATCCTCTCCTACAACCCGGATTTCCTTGGCCCTAATTTGTTTGTTCCGGCGGGCTTTAGTAGCTGAAAGTATATCGCATTCCTCCACGTTTAAACGGTTCTTCACATTCTTTAAGTACATGCTCCACAAAAGAGTCAACAGACATGGCGCCTAGATTATTGCCGCCCAAGGCACGCACATTCATGCACTTTTGTTCCACTTCCTGATCACCGATAACCAGTGTATAGGGAATTTTCTCCATCTGGCCTTCACGCACCTTGTATCCAAGTTTTTCATTGCGCAAATCAAGTTCAACTCGAATACCTGCGTGCTGCAAAGCTTCCTGACATTGTTTGGCAAAATCATTATGCCTATCTGTTACGGTCAAAATACGAGCCTGGACAGGAGCCAGCCAAGTTGGAAATGCCCCGGCAAAATGTTCGGTGAGGATACCGATGAAACGCTCCACTGAACCCATAATTGCCCTATGGACCATAACAGGACGATGACGCTGCCCGTCTTCGCCCACGTATAACAAGTCAAAACGATCCGGCAAGGTAAAATCTACCTGAATAGTGGAACATTGCCACATACGCCCCAGGCAATCCCGCAATTTAACATCAATTTTGGGCCCATAAAATGCACCATCGCCCTCATTAATGGTATAAGGCAATTCCATTTCATTCATGGCATCCATCAAAGCCTGGGTCGCTCGATCCCAATCTTCATCCGAGCCAATGGATTTTTCTGGGCGAGTACTGATCTCCATGGTATAGGCAAACTCAAAAACTCCCATGAGATCTTGAATCCAGGCCATGACACCTTTTATTTCTTCTTGGAGTTGATCTGGGCGACAAATAATATGGGCATCATCCTGGGTAAACTGCCGCACTCGTAAAAGACCGTGCAAAACTCCAGACAGCTCGTGACGGTGGACGACTCCAAATTCAAAAAGACGCACTGGGAGATCGCGGTAACTGTGCTGCGTGGTATTATAAATAAGCATGTGCGCAACACAGTTCATGGGCTTGACCCCATAGGGAGAGCCATCAATTTCTGTAAAATACATGTTCTCGCGGTAGTTGGAATAATGTCCCGATATTTCCCACAAATCGCGTTTTAAAATCTGAGGCGTCCGAACAATACCGTATCCACGTCGAACCATTTCCTTGGTAACAAAATCTTCCAAAATCGTTCGAATAAGGGCACCCTTGGGATGCCAATAGGCCATGCCTGCACCACCGCTTTCATGAAAACTGAACAAGTCAAGCTGCGGGCCAAGCTTGCGGTGATCACGTTTTTTGGCTTCTTCCAGCATGGCGAGGTGAGCCTTAAGCTCTTTGGGAGTCGCAAAAGCAGTTCCATAGATACGTTGGAGCATGGGACGATTGGAATCTCCGCGCCAATAAGCTCCCGCTACAGCTGTTAGCTTGACAGCTTGCAAAAATCCTGTGGACGGCAAATGAGGGCCACGGCACAGATCTACAAAATTTCCGTGGCGATATACTGAGACCTGGTCCACGCCAAGATCGTCAATAATTTCTGACTTATAAGTTTCGCCTAAAGAAGCAAAAAGTGCCCTGGCCTGATCAGCACTCATTTCTTCTCGCTCAAACTTCTGATTGGCGGCAATGGATTGGGCCATACGCGCCTCAATACGTTCCAGGTCATCTGGAGTAAACGGACGTTCAAAATCGAAGTCGTAGTAAAAACCATTTTCGATATCTGGTCCAATGGTCACTTTCGCTGTAGGAAAAAGTTCTTTAACAGCTTCAGCCATAACATGGGCCGCACTATGCCGTAAGACGGTCAAGCCAGCCGGGGAATCAAGATATACTGGTTCAAGAGTAGCGATTGTATCTAGTAATACATAAGACAAATCACGTAGCTCCCCGTCACAAAGACAAGCGACTACGGATTTCATTTTTTTGCCCGAAAGAACGCCACGCAATACATCCGCACAATTTTGCCCGGCCAAAATATCTATTCCTTGTCCTTGAACCTGCGCCATACTCCTTGCCTCACAAACACGATAGGGAGGCCATGCCTCCCTATGAGTTCCTTTTGGTAGGCGCGAGGAGGGTTGAACTCCTGACCCCTTGCACGTCAAGCAAGTGCTCTCCCACTGAGCTACACGCCTAAATGAAAAAATGCTTATAACTTTCAGAAACAAAACTTGTCAACATAAGAGGCATATTTTTTGAAATTTTCCATCCAGATAAAATCGGGCTCATTCCCATTAAAAAACAAACAACAAATAAGTATGTTAACCATGAATCTGTTTGCACCTCAGGGCTACTTTACACTATCTCCTTAATTTTGAAAAATTTTGCACTGAAGTATTTGATAATTAAATGCGTTACCCATAAGATACGTTTTCTACACTACTTTGTTTGACATTTTTTAAAAGGGTAGCCCATGCGAGATACTACTCCCTCTATATTAATTGTTGACGATGAACCTTTAAATATCCGTCTGTTAGATATCGTCCTGAAACAAAATGGCTACCAAGCCATCTCTGCAACCAGTGGTGCCGTGGCCAGGGATTTGGCTAAAAAACATATGCCAGATCTCATTCTTCTTGATGTCATGATGCCCAAGGAGGATGGATACTCCACCTGCAAAGAACTCAAGAAAAACCCTAGCACTGCTGATATCCCGGTTATTTTTATCTCCGCTCTCACCGATACTGCCAGCAAGGTTCAAGGCCTTGAAGCGGGCGGGGTGGACTTTATTTCCAAGCCCTTTGAAAAAGCAGAAGTGCTGGCCAGAGTCAAAGTCCATCTCAAACTTCGTTTTGCATACCAAGCCTTGATTGAAACCCAAGCCCAGCGCCTCGCCCAAGTACAAAACGCACAACAATCTTTCTTGGTTACTCCCGAGGAATTGCCTGAAGCTGGATTTTTTGTACATTTTGAACCCATGCATGAAGCGGGTGGTGATTTTTATGAAGTTCTCCCAGTAGGTGGTACTATATATGACTATATTGTGGCAGATGTCAGTGGTCACGACCTGGGCACCTCATACATTACTTCAGCTCTTAAAGCCTTATTAAGCCAAAATTGCAATTTGGTCACCTCTCCTGAAGAAAGCCTACGCATGATCAACAGTGTCTTATGTCGAATTCTTGGTAATGGAACACATATCACCATGGGCTTTGCTCGCCTGAACCGAAAACAAGGCCAGCTCATTTACACCAATGCTGGTCATCCTGCGCCCATTTTGATCAAAAATTCGGGTGAAGTTGAAATTCTACACTGTGTTGGCGATATTCTTGGCGTTTTTGACAATGTTACCTGTGAATCTGTTACTATTCCTGTATCCCTCCAAGACCGGCTATTCATGTACACAGATGGGTTGATCGAAGGATTTGGAAA
>JAAYGN010000149.1 GCA_012727715.1 Desulfovibrionales bacterium
AGTTCCAAACAGCCTCTTGTTATCAACATGGATCGCATTACAGCTCTTTTTGAAAACAGTTCATCATCAAAAAAACTGCATGACATCGGAATTGTCGATAAAAATGCACTATTGAGTTTTTATTATCTGGATAATGAAGCCCTTGATAAGATGATAGAGGGGATCACATTACAGAATACAGATGCTTTTCCCATTGTTGAGTTTCATTCTCCCAAGTATTTACTTGGTCCCAACCGCCCGGACATATTTTTTGCTATTCTGGAGGAGTCGTATCAGGCCGCAATGCCTGTGGCTCATGCTGGCGGCTATCTGGATACCTTTGGCCGGATTTTGAGCCGACGTGGATTTTATGAAAACTGGCGTATACCGCAGCAGGTCACAGACCAGATGGTCCAGCGGGCCATGGCCCACTAGTTGGAGAAAGTTGTTTTGCAGGGTTGCCTTACGGTCCAGGTGATATGTGTTGAAATATTTGTGATATATCTCTCGGTGCTGGCTGCCAAAGAAATATTTCCAGATCTATGGCGTTGTGGACGTTAAAATAAACTCCTTCCTGCATTAATGCCTGCCGTTGTTCTTCATGCCCCTGTCCTGTGGGCAAGGAAATCTGCCCTTTGTGGTTAATGACTCGGTGCCAGGGGAGAGCATTTTTTTGAGCACACGTGTGCAGGATCCGTGCGACTTGCCTGGCCGAGCGCCGATTACCAGCTAACGCTGCAATCTGCCCATAGGTGGCAACATATCCTCGTGGGATACTGTGGATTAAATGGATAACACGGCTGGTAAAGGGATGGTGGGGCATGGTTGTCTTTATCCTTTTATGCTCCTTTCATTTTACGCCATAAAGTATGCTCACTAATCCCAAGTTGCTGGGCCGCAAGTCTTTTATTTTCGTTGTTATGAAGGATGGCTTGGCGGATAATTTTACGTTCGTAGAGCTCTACTTGTTGTTTTAGGGATAATTCTGAGTTTAATGTACTTTCTGTTTGCATTATGTCCGGTGCTGCATCCAAGTACATAGAGGAATTACCAAGTTCTTGAAGAAGGTCTGTTAAAAGAGAGTTGTCGGGTTCTTCGTCTTGCACAAGAAGTGTATAGCGGCGCAGCAAGGCATCAAGTTCTCTGACATTGCCTGGCCATGGATATGTACTCAGCATTGAATATTCTGTTGGAGTCAGAAATTGTGAGGCAAAACCTATGCGTTGGAGGAGTTCACCACAGATTTCCGGAATATCTTCCGGGCGATCACGCAAAGGAGGCAATTGTAAGTTTAAGGTAGTCAGCCGATAGTATAGATCGGCCCTGAATTTTCCGGCCCGCACTTCATGTGCAAGGTTTTTCCAGGAAGAGCTTACCACACGGACAGAAATAGGGATAACCTTGACCCCACCAACTTGAAAAATTTCTTGTGATTCTAAAACACGCAGCAGACGTACTTGCAGTAAGGGAGAGATATCCGCTATTTCATCGAGAAAGATAGTTCCCTTATTGGCCAAGAGAAATAATCCTTCCTTTCCTCCCTTTCGTGCTCCTGTAAATGCGCCTTCTTCATATCCAAAAAGTTCACTTTCCAGAAGGGTGTCGGGGAGGGCAGCACAATTAACAGCAACAAAAGGTTCATTGGCACGAGATCCTGCATTATGCAGAGCATGGGCTAAAAGTTCTTTGCCAGTTCCTGTTTCTCCTTGGATAAAGATATTGGCATCTGTTTGGGCAAAACGTTGTGCTCGTTTGCGTAGTGCACGCATACTTGTACTATGGCCAATTAGATCATTAAAAGTATATTTAGCAATAAATCCACGGGTTTTAACGTGGTTGCGTAATTTGCTATCAATGGTGCGTAGATAAGTTGCTGGCCGGAAGGCTGCGATAGCTCCGTCAATTTCATTATTTATTCTAATAGGTCGAATGTTAGTTACAAAGCTGCGACTGCTGAAAGAGCAGATGTTGTCTGGGATAAATTCCCCTTTCTTAAGCACCTTGTCTATTTGTACGGAGTTAAGAAAGTTTGCAAATATTAAGTCTTTATTGAGATGGTTAGTGTTCAAAAAATCAGCAGCTTTGGCATTATTGAGCAGGACTTTTCCTGCCTCATCAACGCCAATGATGCCTTCATGTAAAGAATCCAGGGCCCCTGCAAGCCAGGCTGCATGTTTTTGATTTTGATGTTGGGATTCAGCGATATTGACTGCTTCTTCCAAGGCGCGTTGGATTACTTTTGTACTTGGAATAATGGTTGAACTTTTACGGCCCATTTCTTGGGCTATTTTCATGCAGATTCCGCCACCAATCACATAGTCAACACCCTCATCTATGGCTCGGGAAATCCCGTCCATCAACTCCTGCGTAGAAAGGAAAACAATGGGTTTAATTCGGATTTTTAGCAGATCAGCAAAGAAATTGATACCTTCAGTTAGTTCACCGTAAGAAGTAATAGCCACATAACGAGCAATGTGACGAATTTTGGACAAAGTGCGCAGGATATCAAGATGTGTGCGACTAATGGTCACCACAGGATGTTTGAGTTGTTGACGTAGTAGTCTTCCAGTTCCACCCCCACCAAGAATAACATTTATTCCACTGTCTATAAGTTCTTGAGCAATGGGCACGGCGTCTTCCATGGATGCCAAGCGAACAACCATTGATATACCCTGAGCAGTGGCATGTTTGTAAACCACCTTACTTATGGTTTCAGAATTGGAAACAAAGGCAAATCTATAGTTTTTTTCCAAAATACCTCCCCATAGGATATTAATTATGGTTGGTTCAGGTCCAGGAATTTATTTTATAAGCATTAATAGTATAATTGGGTTTTAATTTTTTGGGCATTAAAGACTTGGGAAAGGTTAAGCAACAGGCTGTGGGTCAATTGGCCCACAGCCTGGTAAAAAAACGAAGAGGCTTGTTGTTCCTGTAATGCTAAGCAGCGATAAACCCAGGGATTTATATGTAATTCAAGAAAATTTTTAATGGTCAGAAGCACATCTTGATTTTGGTGACCATCTTTACGGATCCGTTCTAAAAATACAGCCAGGGCCGCCAAAATTAATCCTAAATGGTCCAAGGGTTCACGCACTTTTAGGGTGCACATCAGGTCGGCCTGGGCCAAAAACTTTTCCAAGGCCTGACAAGATGGACCCATAAGTAAATTTTCCGCATCCAAGTAAACACTACCCCACAAGGGTACTTGGGGCATGCCCACCCCAATAAATAAATGCAAATGTTCCTGGGTGAGTTTTTTTTGTAAAGCTGACAAGTTGTCTTCTTGAGCCAGTGTTGCATGCCAATGATTTAAGGTGGCCCTGCTCTGCTGATCTTGGTCAAAGGGCCATTGGTCAGCAAAATTTTGTTGGGTGAGCTCCTGTAAGAGCTCCAAGGTGGGCGGGTTAATGTACAGGCTGGAAAAAAGGCGGGCAAAAAGCGCTACGCCCTGACTTTGATCTAGAGTGAACATGGATAATTTTTAGCTCCTTATGGAGGATGTTGATCCTGGATCCTGACCCTTGCTTTGGTCGGCAATCCAAAGACCAGATGGCCAAGGCTGGCCACCTGGTCTTAGTTTAGGATTAAAGGGCTTTCACATCAACCAAACAGGTATTCACAGCATTGGCCTTAACCACATGAGAGCGTCCACCTAATTTGGTCAAGGTATTGGCACAATGGCCCAGGTCCACCCCTTGGGCAGTGGGCGAGTATTGTGTGCCTTCTGGTTTGGCGACCACTCCAGGCATGATCCGTGGGGTAATGCGCACGGGCACATGAATTTTTCCTCGATCATTAAAGACCTCCACCCATTGATGTTGGCGGATATTTCTGGCCTGAGCATCAATGGGATTGATATGCAGGCAATCTTCCAGGGCTGCTTGCAACCAGGGTATGTTGCCAAAGGTCGAATGGGCTCTGGAGCGCGGTTTGTAACTGATGAATTGTAAAGGGTACTTGGAAGTACTAATTTCACTATATCCCTCCCAGGTTTCACAATACTTGGGCAGGGGAGTAATTTCTTCCCCTGCAGGCATGATCCAGGTTTGGGCGCGCTTAGCCTGTTCTAAAGAATAGATTTCAATTTTTCCTGAAGGTGTTTTCAGGGGATGAGCTTCAGGATCTTGGCGAAATTCTTTCATGCCAAAGCGTTCTTCATCCGGGTCATAGGGTAAGCGCATGGCTTTTTGTGCTTTGAGTTCTTCCATAGGGGGTAAGTTGGGGCATTTTTCTCGAGTCTTTAAATACAAATGGTCTTGCCATTGGTCCCAGGTACGCCCTTCAGTAAATTGCTCGTGCACACCAAAGCGGCGGGCCAGTTCCGTCATGACTTCATAGGGGTGCGGGCAACCAAAAAGTCTTTCAACCACAGGTTCGGCATACACTGCATAGGTGCCATAGACATTATAACGTGAGTCTTCGGGCCAGGTAATGCTGGGCAGTAAAATATCAGCATATTTGGCACTGGCCGTCATATGGTTTTCCATGATGAAAATAAATTCTAATTTGCTTTCATCACACAAAATTTCAGCCAATTGGTTGGTGCCTCCATGTTGATTGAGGAGCCAATTGCCCTGATATTGCACAATACACTTAATGTCGGATTTTAGCTTTTCAGCCCCCCGGATACAATCCTTTTCCGCAGTCATGTTCTGACCATCAAGGACAGCCTGGGGCCACAGAAAACAAGGAACCTTGGCCTTAACCTGATTATCACCAAAGGGCATCATTTCCATTTTGCTTTCTGGTGCGGAAAAGGCATTGGCCCCATTACAGGTGCCGCGCATACCTAATTTGCCAACTAAAATAGGTAACATACACACTGCCCGGCTGTTTTGTTCTCCAGCTGCCTGTCTTTGTAAACCCCAACCTTGAGCAATAAACGGAGACTGGGCATTGGCAATATCCCGGGCCAATTGGATTATGGTCTGGACCGGCACACCACAAATGGGTGCTGCCCACTCAGGAGTTTTGGGGTTTTCTCCGGGCGCAGTACCCAGAATATAGGCCTTATAACCCAGGTCAGCAGGTAAAGGAGGAATACCTTTTTCTGGATGACCTTCTTCAGCATCATAACCATAGCAATGGGTACGTAAAAATTCTTCATCCACACGATTTTCACTAATGAGCACATAAGCTATGGCTTCTACCAAGGCTGCATCAGTACCCGGACGAATGGGGATCCACTGGTCTTCTCGGCCACAGGCTGTTTCTGTGTAGCGTGGATCAATGACAATGGTGCGTGCCTTGCTTTTGCCTTTACCCACTTGGTATAAATAGGTTCCTCCGCCACCACTCATGCGCGTTACTGCGGGGTTGTCGCCAAAAAGAACAATAAGATCACTAAAGGCCATTTCCATGGGTGAAGAATCATTGAAATGACCACCATAGGTGAGTTTTACCGCTTCATTAATCTGGGCATTGCTGTAATTGCCATGGGCTTGCACATGACCACCAATGGAATTGAGAAAACGTTCCACAAAATGATAGGGTCCAGCAACACTATTATAACCAATACGGCAAAAAATAGAGTCATTACCATAGTTGTCAATAATGCCTTTTAAGCGGGTATAGACTTCATCATAGGCTTCTTCCCAGGTAATACGCTCAAATTTTCCTTCACCACGTGGACCAATGCGGCGCATGGGATATTTAATACGGTCCGGAGCGTAGGTCCGTTTATGCAAGGAGCGGCCGCGCAAACAAGCCCTGGTCTGGTGCATACCAAAGCTATCATCACCCATATCATCGGTTTCCACGCGCTTAATATGATCGCCTTCAACCACCATTTTTAATAAACAACTGCAATGACAATGGGCCCAGCAATTGGACCACACTGTTTTCTCTCCCACCGGGATATTGCTGGCAAAGGAGGGCAGGCCATGTAAGTCAATAAAGGCACCAGCACCCAACATCAGCCCCAGCTTCATAAATTCACGTCTGCCTATGGAAGGAGGACATGGAGTGGATTTAGTTATTTTTTTATTTTTCATTCTCAACCTCTGCCTTTAGTAGGCAAAAATTTGTAACATTCCGGAAATCTTTTGCAGATTATAAAAATCAATTCTGCCTGCTAATTCACTGGCCAGTACGCATACAAAAATCAGAGTATAGGTCCACTGGGAAGCATAATTATTTTTTTTGCCTGAAAATAATAAGAGCACAAAACTAGTTACTAAAAGTATAATGCGGGGAATAAAAAAATTCCATGAAGGTAATGCCAGGCCTGATTCCAAGATAATATTATTGCTCCACTTATTATAGAAAACAATATTGGCCATGAGTAAGAATAAGATAATTATGGCTGTCCTGGTTTGAGGAGTTGAAGAGTTTTTTTCTTGTTGCTGACTTTGAAAGAATAAAAAGCCCACAGAGCCCAAAGCCAGGACTGACATGAAAAATTGAACCAAGGTCCAGGTGGAATTCCAGGCTGGAATGGTGGGTAGGGTATATACTCTGGCCGTGGCATAGCTGACCATTAGTCCGGCTAAAATAGTCAGGCCCAGAAAAAAATTATATTTTTGAATCTGAGCTTTCTTCCAGGTTAAGAGGCTATAGATCAAGAGCAAAGTACCAAAAACACCAACACTGAGGACTTCTAAACTTAAGGGGGATCCGGTTTGGATGCCGTACAGGACATTAAGGGCATTGCTGGGCTTACCTAGATGTAACAATGAAGCCAGGGCCCCCATGGTAAACAAAGTCCAGAGTATAATTTGGAACCCAAGGTTGTTGATAGGTATTCTTGGTTGTCCGTTAGCAATTGTTTTAAATTGTTGGATGCCTGAAAAAAGTAAAAGCCCGGTGGAGGCTTGAATGAGCACTGTGAAAAAAACAAGGGATAGTTGATGCATGATCAGAACTCCTTTTTATTGAGTACAGCGCCATCTTTACTCAAAGCCGGCCGGGCATGTCGGCCACCAGTAATGACCAGGTGGGGCCGGGTATGTTTTTTTTCTGGTAAAGGGGCGATTTCATCCACTGATCCGTATTTTTCTCGCAACTCAGCTATGGGGCCAAAGTCCAGAGCACGTAAGGGACAAGCCGTAACACACATGGCTTGTTCTCCTCTGGCCAACCTGTCGATGCAGCCATCGCATTTGGTCATTTGTCCTTGTTCAGGGTCAAATTGTGGTGCTCCATAGGGGCAGGCCCATTCACAATAGCGACAACCAATGCATTTTTTATGATCCACAAGCACCAGGCCTGTTTCTGCATCTTTGTGCATGGCTGTGGTGGGACAGACCCGCACACAAATGGGGTCCTGACAATGGTTGCAACTGATACTGACATAATAGGCGAAAACATCCTGGTGCCAGGTTTTGTCGTTGTTTTCTTGCCAATGGCCACCAGTGTATTCGTAAACACGACGATAAAACTTGCTGGTTTCAGATTCTTTCAAGGATCTGCAAGCCACTTGACAAGTCTTGCAACCAGTACATTTGGCAACATCCACGTGAAAGCCATATTCTTCCTTCATCATGGGGTCCTCATAAGATTATTTAAGCGTTAAAAATTGGAAAAGGACCAAGCTACAGGAGAATGTTTGCAAAGAGCCTTGTGTAGCTTGGTCCAGGGTAAGCTTTCGTTATACCCCTGGCGGTAAGGTATAAAAACTTGCATCCAGCACAACTATAGCAATATAAAAGTAGGCAATGGTGATGATCACCGAAACTGCAGCAGCGGCCAGACCCCAGATAAACATGGTCCGCAGGTTGGCACCATAGCCAGCTACAATACCTTGTGCGCCTGTGGCTGAAGCCACAGCATAGCTCCAACTAATGGCTGATCCAGTGACCCAAATCCAGGCGACTGAACCAAAATCCATTCCACGCCAGTTATTCATACTTTCAATGGCCAGGGGAACCATAACTCCTGCCGCAGCAGTATCAGTAGTGACTTGAGACAAAGCATTACTGGCAATGGCCCAGGCAGCAATGGACCAACCATCACTAAAGCCCAGAAAGGGAGTTATCCATCCCGCAAAAACAGCTGATGCCCCTGTTTGAGAAATAATCTTACTTAAAGCTACAGAAGCGGGCCACATGAATAAGATGGTTACTGGAAAGAATTTCTTTAAGGCTGTTGCCGAGAGTATGTTTTCTTCAGGATTAGATTTAGAGGGCATGAAGAATAAAAGCATGGGAATCATACAAAATATTTTGGTGGGGTTGAGCCAGCCAAAAAAAGGAGAGCCCTTGATGAATGATGCGTAGGCAGGTTCCAGAAGAGCCAGTCCTATGGCGAGAGCAAAGCCGCCCAAAGCAATTTTTTCTTCATAGCTCATGGGTCCTAGTTTGGCTAATTCTTGTTTATAATATTCTTTGGTACCACTAAAGCGTTCCATGTCTGTGTCCATAAAGTACATCAGGGTTGCTACACCCAGGATAACACATATTGAAATGGGAACCATACGGATGGACCAGTCTGTAAAGTAAATCTGGTAGCCAATATACTTATTAAGTAACCCGTAAGTGATGACGGATTGTCCGCCACCAAGGGGGGTAGCCATACCGCCTACAGATGCACCCCAGGCAACCGCAATAAGGATATTGGATGCTGCTTTGGAATTCCAGCGATCCTCATTGGTTTTAAATCCTGAATACATAAGTGCAGCCACAGCAATGGGTGCAAACATGGCCGCCACTGTAGTATTACCGACTACAAAACTAATTACACCACAAAGAATGAACCATCCAGCGGTTTGTGCACGGACATTACCGCTGATACGCATGAGAAAATTAAGGGCCAGACGTTGAGAAAATCCCCAGCGAACCCAGGCTACAATTATGGCTGTGGCTCCAAAAATAAGGGCTGCTTCCTGGTGCACATAAGCCTCAAGTACTTTTCCCAGGGGCATATAGGCATACAAACAGGCTACAAAAATAGGCACCAAGCAGGTTACTTTGATGTCAATAATGGCGGATATCCACCACCAGACCATCCAAAACAAAATGCCAAATCCAAAACGGGCTTCCACCGGACCAAATAAAGGTACACTGACGGTCAGAGCCAGTAGGGCAGGTCCCAAAAGTATGTTGAGCCATTGTTTTGGTGTAAAACGAGATGAAATGATATCGCTCATAGCTATGCTCCCATTGTCCTTTTCTGGATAATAATATAGAAGGACTCCTCGGGCTTAGAGTAATTTTTAAGCCCGAGGAGCTGATCCAGGCAAAATTACAGCACAACTTCTCCTTCGTACCGTCGTTTTATGCAAAAGTGTTGTTTCCACTGGCTCCAGGCCCTTTGACCAATAATCATTTCCTCATCAGGATCGCCGATGGGAAAGTGGCCCGGATTATCACTTTCTTGCCAAATACCTTTCTTTAAGCGTTCTGTGCGTCGATCAATGAGCCAGTCATTGTAGCTTTCGTAAACAATATGACCCTCAAAGCCATCTAGAGTTGCAGCACGAATACGACTGTCAAAGTCAATATACTTTTCAATGATGTGCGGTTCAGGCATTTCTGGATCAACGTCATTTGTGTATCCGGCCTCTGCCAATTCTTTCCCAGCAACAGCTGCAAAAATACGCTGGTCACGTTGGCTGAGTAGGTCTTTGTAAACGCCTACATATCTATCGCTAATAGAGTGTCCCAGGGGAGCATGGTCACGGGAAGCACCCCGTGCTTTGGCTAGGTCTGTTTTGTAAAAATCAAACATTCCTTCTTCAAAAGGCTCATCTAAGAAGGTACAGACTTCACGCATGACCTCTTCTGGACGTCGGACCAGATCCTCATAGCGGACATCCAGCCACAATCCTTTGTCTTGCAAGGGTTGGCGCCATTCTTTGACTGCATTCCAGCATCGTTTCCAGGAATGAGCAGCGCAATAAATATTTGTGGGGCCAAAAGAAGATTCCATGTAATCAACACTTGCATCTCGCCCATCTCTAGTGATGTAAATGAACTGGGCATCGGGGAAATGTTCGTGCATGGGGCCTACAAAGTAGAGGTTGTGTGGTGTTTTTTCTCCCCAGCGAGGTTTGTTAACCGACTTGGCAAAACGTAGATGCATGCCCGCATACAGACCCGCAAAGCTACGTTCTGGGGCCAATTCAATGACTTCGTCCACAATGGTCCGCGGATTAACTTGCATGCCCCAAAAAGGAGTTTTTAAACCAAAAACCATTTCTGTGGCTAAGGTGCGATAGTTAGCGTCCACGGACAAATCGCCATAGGTATGTAAATAGGGATAAAATCGCGGATAATACCACACAACTTCGGGTACTGCGATACGAGAATGACAACCTAAAAGAGCCATAACTAGAGTTGTTCCTGAGCGTTCGGCTCCGATCATAAAAATAGGTCGTTCATTTAAAGTAATTGCCATGTTGTTCTCCTTATAGTTTTTAAATGGTTACCATGAACGTATAAAAATATAGCTACCAACAATAATACACACGATAGAAACAACTTTTTTTAATACGGAACTTGATGCAGTATGAGCAAGATAGACTCCGATAGAAACGCCAATTAGTTCTATAAGTGTTATCCACCAGGCAACTGAAAAGTTAATAAATCCATGTTTAAAGTTGCCAATACTTCCAGAAAGAGCAGCTGTAATTTGAACTACTTGACTTGCTGCAATAGAGGTGAGTGGATGAAATCCAAAGGCAACCATAATCGGTACCGATAAAACTGGACCACCAACTCCAGTAAGTCCAGATCCGAAACCTACTGCAGAACCAATAAAAAGTAGTTTTATAAACTGCCGTGTTGCTTCTTTATCTGAAGTATTAGTAAAACTAGTATTTGGCTTTAGAGCATAAACTCCTGCAAATATAATAACAGCAGCAAGAAGAAGATTTAAGCTTCGTACAGATGTGTTGGCATTGGCTAGAGATCCCAAATATCCAAATAATAAGGCACCAATACAAAGAGGGATAGTTACCTTCCAGTCAATGCTCCCTCGGCGTTGGTATAGATACGTTCCTAATATTCCTGTAAATATGAAGCTAAAAAGGGCGGTTCCCATAGATGCATGAGTAGAAAGATCAGCAAAAGAGCTAAGAGCTGGAATAAGAAGAATGCCTCCTACACCAACAGTTCCTATTAAAGTCCCTACAAGAAGAGTTATGAACCCCAAAATAACGAGATGCATAGTAATATCCTTAGATTAAAAGTGTTTGATGTTAATAGAAGGTGACAGTCTAAAAATATATTTGTTTGTTTTGGTTTGCTCGTAAAAGTTTGTTTATTCTTGTTTTTACCTAAAGCAATAAGTGGACCTGTTTGCCATGAAATAATAACATACTGAAATAACATGGTTAAAAAAATTGGGAAAAGCTCATCGATTAGATTTTTGCAAAGACGTTGTGCAAAATTGCAAAAATCTAATATTTCTATAGGCTAATATTGAATAGAAAAGGATAAGGATGACCTACTGAGAAGGGGAGGGCTTGCAAGGGTACAAAAATTTTGTACTGCACTATAGACCCATGGGTTAGTCCATAGGTATAGGGAGGTGTATATTTTTATAAGCAGCTGACTTTAAGAATAAAAGAGAAGATATAGTAGATGAGACTTTTCCAGGCTCCCGGTTTGCCGAGAGCCTGGAGGGCAGTTTATTTCAAATGGTCGGCCAATACTTCGGCAATATGTTGAACTTCAAAAGGACTTCTATTTTTCTTGGCACCACCTCTAAGCTGCATGACACAGCCAGGACATTCCGTAACCAATACTTCAGCTTGGGTGCGTGCGGCATCTGTTAACTTGTGCTGCAAGATTTGTTCTGACACAGCCGGGAACTTGGCTGAATAGGTGCCGCCAAAGCCGCAACAGACCTGTTCCTGGTCAGCTTGGGCATATTCATAGCCACCCAAGGCCAACAGTTGCCTGGGCTGTTCCACCACATTCATACCCCGGCACAGATGACAAGGTGCATGTAAGGTGGCCCGGGTTTGGGTCTGTTCAAATACCTCGGATTTCACACCGACCACATCAACTAAAAATGCTGAAAAGGGAATGACTTTATCGGCAAAATCCTTGGCCTGGGCGTGGTCTTCCCCCAATAAAAAAGGATAGTTGTGTTTGAGATGCGAGGCGCAGGAAGCACATAAGGTGATGATATAATCATATTCCCCTGCCATGGCCTCGATATTTTGCAACGCAACATCAATACCAGCTTTTTTCTCGCCCATCATTTGCAAGGGAAGTCCGCAACAGGATTGATCCATGGGAAACTCCACCTGGACATCGTGTGCCGCCAGCACCTTAAGGGCTGCTTCCAATTGTTCGGGATAGACAAAATCCTGGACACAACCGGAAAACAGCGCCACTCGAAACTTGGGGTTATCAACTTGAGGTCTTAAGTCTTGGAAACGATCGCGAAAAGGCTTTTCGGCAATGGCTGGCAAGGCTCTAAAGCCATGATCTTTGGCAAAGATTTGTGGCAAATGTCGGATATACGAAGAGCCACCTGTCAGAGGGAGTTGAGCCACTTTGGCAGTACGTAAAAAACGGTGAAAAAGTTTGCGATTTTTCATCAATTTAGCCAAGAGTAGCGAGGGCAGGGGATGGCCATCCTCTTCCAGGATGCGGGCATGAACCTCTTTGATGAGCCTGGGCAAATCAATTCCAGCGACACAAACATGTTTGCACGCTTCACAATTGATGCAGTTTTGCACCAAATTTTTAGCTTTTTCTTTTCCATGAAAGAAATAGGTTAAAATAAGGCCGATGGCTCCAATATAGATATGTCCCATCTGATGTCCGCCCACCATGCGATATACTGGGCATACATTGGCACAGGCCCCACAACGCACACAGCGTAAAACCTGAGCAAAAAGAGGGTCTTTGGCCATGGCACTGCGACCATTATCCAAAAAGACAATGTGCATTTCTTTTTTCTGATCTGGTGCTGTAAGGCATTCATTGGCTCCGCTGATCCAGGTCACATACGAAGTCAGGGCCTGCCCCGTAGCATTTTTGGTTAAAACTTTGAGAGCCTTTAACGCATCATCTAAGGTACCGCACAGCTTTTCAATCCCGGCCAAAGCCACATGGACCCGAGGTAGGGTCGTGGTTAACCGACCATTACCTTCATTGGTGACAATGCCAATGGTGCCGGTTTCAGCAATGGCAAAATTCAAACCACTGATACCCATATCAGCTTCTGCAAACTTTTGGCGCAATTCTCGGCGAGCAACCTTGACCAAGCGTTGGATATCATTGGATTGCTCTTGACCCGTAACATCAGAAAACAAGTCAGCCACCTGGTAGCGCGAGAGGTGAATGGCGGGCATGACCATATGGCTTGGACCTTCCTTGCGCAGCTGAATAATCCATTCACCCAAGTCTGTTTCCGTGATTTCCAGATTATCTTTTTCCAGCCGATGATTGAGCAAGGTTTCTTCAGCGGTCATGGATTTG
>JAAYGN010000264.1 GCA_012727715.1 Desulfovibrionales bacterium
GATACATAGGAAGGGGCATACAGGCCGTTGGCAATGGCCAACAAATCAATGGGCTGCTGACGATACTTCCTGGCAAAGCAATAAAAACCCTTTTTAAGACGAGTTAGGTCACCTGCTGCGACCAGGCTGGAGATTTTATTATTTACATTGCTGACTGATTTTGAAAGCAGGCTGGATAACATGCTATGAGAAATAAGCGAGATAGGGAGCTGAGTGGCAAGCTCGACAATGTTCATTTTGATTATTCCTGCATAGATAATACTCAAAAACAGTATTATCTATTAAAAACTATTCAGTTATCATCTACTTAAATATCAGGGCTAAAATATTAGTTTATTCTACTTTTTTCAATTAGGCCAACCCATTAAAAAATCAAAGCATGCTCAACAGAGTAAAATCTATCCACCACAGCTGAGAAGCCATGGAACTCATATACATCCCAGAATAAAGGCACCATGCATTGTGCCCGATGAAGCCCATTGTCCTATGGGTTCTTGCCTAAATGAACAAAGCAATTTTTCGTATATGAAACCCTCACTAACGTCGAGGTGTGGATAACCCCCTGCCCCTGGTGCTGCTGGTCATGGCGAGACGGTCTTTGCCCGGCGGGGCCATCCTACTACAACCCAAGTCGTCGCGAGCATAACAGCGTAGCGTGTCCGAGTCATCGCGAGTGGAGCGTGGCGATCCATCCTCTGTCTGCCTGGATTAACGCAGCGTTTCCCGCTTCGATTCCTCGCGGTGGCATTGCCCCTGGTGCATCAATGTCATCCTGCACGTTAGTTGCAGGATCCAGGTATTGCTTGTCTTTAGTCATCCCCGTGCCTACAGGAATCAACGTCTTATGCCTTATAATTCCTGGATTCCTCGACTTCGCTTCGCTTTGCGCGGAATGACCAAGGCCATACACTTTTTTATCCGTGTTCATCTGTATTCATCCGTGGTTTGCCTATAACTCTACCCAAGTCATCGCGAGCATAACAGCGTAGCGTGTCCGAGTCATCGCGAGTGGAGCGTGGCGATCCATCCTCTGTCTGCCTGGATTAACGCAGCGTTTCCTGCTTCGATTCCTCGCGGTTGCATTGCCCCTGGTGTATCAATGTCATCCTGCACGTTAGTTGCAGGATCCAGGTATTTCTTGTCTTTAGTCATCCCCGTGCCAACGGGGATCAACGTCTTATGCCTTATAGATCCTGGATCCTGGATTCTACCATAAATGGCACAGGCTTGACTTCGCTTTGCTTTGCGCGGAATGACCAAGGCCATACACTTTTTATCCGTGTTCATCTGTGTTCATCCGTGTTCATCCGTGTTCATCCGTGGTTGGCCTATAACTCTACCCAAGTCGTCGCGAGCATAACAGCATAGCGCGGCGATCCATCCTCTGCCTGCCTGGATTAGCCCAGCGTTTCCTGCTTTGATTCCTCGCGGTCGCATTGCCCCTGGTGCATCAATGTCATCCTGCACGTTAGTTGCAGGATCCAGGTATTTCTTGTCTTTAGTCATCCCCGTGCCAACGGGGATCAAC
>JAAYGN010000259.1 GCA_012727715.1 Desulfovibrionales bacterium
GTTAACCTGTAATTCCGCCCTTAGCTCAGCTGGATAGAGTAGCGGACTTCGAATCCGTTGGTCGCACGTTCGAATCGTGCAGGGCGGGCCAATTAAACCACTAGAACAAAAGGACAAATTAAAAAACCACCAAGACAACTACAAGCAAGGTTTTCAATTTTGTCCCCCACCTGTCCCCCAAAAATCATTCATGGAAGGGCTTTTTTTTACTATTTGGGACTTGTCCATTCTGCTTTTTTTACCTGTTTTAGTCATGACCGAAATTAAAATTTAGGGGCATGACTTTTTATTTTTGAAAGGCAACTTCTGATCCAGGGCAAAAAATATTTTCTTTAATCCGTTCCCAGGGTGCCCTGGAAAAAATGATCCAACTTTAGCCCATGCCTGAAAGGTAGGCCCATTTTTTTATGGGTCTTAAAAGTCAAACCGCTTTTCCTATTTTTAATCCTGGCCATAAGATCAGGGGCTATTTCTGATCCTGTCCCAGGGTAAAATCAAATTTGATCCACCTTGGGCAAGAAAAAACCCAATATGGACGCCTTTACATATTCGGCCCGTAAACGCTGTTTAAGCGCTTGGGCTGTCTTTTTAATGCCTTATGCCAAAAGCAAAATAAAATCACTTAAAAGCAAGGCTAGGGCTTAGTTTTTAAGGGTGCAAGGTTTTCATTGCCTGAAAAGTTAACAAAAATTAACAAGTCCTTTTTAGGATAAAAAATATATACGTGAGGCGTGGGGGAGTATTTAGGGTTGGTCTTTGATCCAAAATAAAAAATAAGCCCCCCGGCTTAGTCAACGTCAATGGCTGGAAGTTCTATTTCTTGCAATTCAAAATCAAAGCCGAAAGGATTTTCGTTTCTTAAAGCATTGTCCCTTGTTGCAACCAGTCCCAAAATTTCCTTGGTCTGGTCAATGGACACTGACCCGTCCAAAACCTTAGCCAATAAAACCATAGTAAGATCAGATTTTTTTGTGTTGGCTGGAATGTTAAGCGCTGGAATTAGGGATTCTGATTTTAGCTTTGGACAGATTCGATCCAGTAAAAGCTGCGCCGCTTGCATGTCCCCAGCAATGGCCCGGTCAAGGATTGCCTGGATTAGTTCGTCTGTCCGTGCATTAATTGCTTGCCGTACCTTTGCACCCATGCCTGAACCTGGTGGACGTCCTGCAGGGTTGCCGCTTTGTCCTTTCTTAAACTTCGTCATAGCGTGTCACCTTTTACTTGTTTTGTGTCTGTTGTTTCAGGGTAGGCGGCCCACTTAGAACCGCCCGCCCTTTTCTTGTCCCAGGAAGGAATCTTTTCTTTGTTCCAGGAAAGGAAGATTTTCCTTTATTCCTAAATCCGGACATGACGGACATGTGGGACAGGGACAGACTATTATATAGTAGTCTGTCTTGTCCTGTCCCGCTTTTAGTCCGTTATGCTGTGACTATTGTCACGATTTGTCCCGTCTTGTCCCGTGTCCCGTTCTTCATGCCTTGTCCTGATTGCGTTGGTCATTATTTCCGTCTGGGTCTTTTGTAGTTCCGCGTAGTTTATTATTCCTGTTTCTGGGTCAATCGTGATCCATTCTTTTTGGGACAATTCTTTTAGACCACGCGACCAGCTTTTCCTTTCTGCGCTGTCCGTGCAATCCGGTTTTCCAATTTTGTATAATGTCTTGTGCATTTCCCGGACTAGTTCTTCCTGTATGCCTTGGAATTGTCCTTGTTCGTCAAGTTCGCCATGTTCAAGGATTGCGCTACGGATTGCGGCCCAGACCAAGTCCCCGGACTTTGTTAGTCTATACTTTTTATTGTCCTGACTTTTCCTTTCTGGTTCCTGTAGGTCTGCTGGGTGCAATACGCCCCCGAATCCACGCCTTAACCAAACAGGGACTTGCGCGGCTGGTGGCAGTCGGTTTGCTTTTGTTGCCGCAACTTGGACAAGGCTTTTCCGTTCTTCAATGTCTTCTATTCTGTAGGCTTGGGCTTCCCTTGGAATCATGGTTCGGATCGTAAATTCAAAGCGGCCCGCGTCCGTGATTGCACCGCCGCCCCTTGCGCTGTGGCTGGACAATTCGTCAGAATTGATTGTCCCCTTGGACGCATGGGCAACCAAGATACAAGTTGCCCCTGTCTGGACTGCCAGATCGTCCGCCATTTTGCCCAAAGCCCGCTGGTCTGCTTGGGACATTTCTTCCCCGTCACTAAGTCCTAGGGCTGGATCAAGGGCAACAAATACAACGCCGCCAAAGTCTTTGATTTTTTGCACAAGGGAATAAAACAAAGGGGATTTTTCCAAGGTTCCTGTTGTTGTTTTTTGAAGCAAGCGGACGTCCTGGCCCGCTAACGGGTAAATGATTAGGTTGGCCGCTATTGCCCGCGCTTCGTCTTCAGTAAATTGGCTGGCAATATAGGAAAGGCTTGCGTGGACGTCTTCGGCTGTGTCTTCGGTCAAGACTAAAAGTGCTTTGCCTGTGGTTTCAATTTGCCAAACGTTGTCCAGTCCCCACGATCCCAAAACAACGCCAAGGGCAACTTGTTTGCAAAATTGCGTTTTACTGCTTCCACCTATGCCCGCAAGTAGTCCACCACGGCCCAAGGGCATGGTGGGTGCTGGTGGATCAGTTCTAACGTCTACAAGCAAGCAAGGCATGTCTGGTGCTGGTGTGGTCAACATTGTAAACACGTCCGCCGGACTGTCCCATATGCTGACCGTTACCTTTTGGGCTTTTTCTATACATTCCTTGACCCGTTCCAGTCCATGCACAACAGCCAGATCATTAAAGTCTTTTTGTCCTGGTTCCCGATCCGGCCCAAAGTCCGGCAAGGCAAGGAACCCGTCAACGACTTGTGCTGCTTTGATTGCGCTTTGGTCTGGTTTGCCTGTGGTCATGTCCAGGTCTGCAAGGATCCTTATTTCTGCCCCAGGGTTAAGCTTGCGCATGTCTTCAGCAACGCGGCCCATATTGCTATTGGACAAAGCGGCCACGGCTGGAATGTTTGCGCCCTGGCTTGCACTTAGACACGTTGCAACGCCTTCACCGATCAAAAGCTTGTCCGGATTGTCCAAGGGCGTTGTGGCCCAATATGCGCCCGTTTTTGTGCCTTTCCCAGGAAGGGCTGTCTTGCGCCCGTTCACGTCAATAAATTCCAGGGTGCAAGGCTTGTCTGATCCGATCCGTCTTGCTGGTATTAAAAGCAATTCCCCTTGCAAGGGTTCACCTTTGGCTTTTAATGTATAGCCCAAAATTGATTTGGCCTGGTCTGCACTAATAGCCCGCGCCCCTTCCAAGGGTGCAACTTGTTTCCGGTCAAGGTAAGGGTGTTTTTCTGCTGGTCTGGATTCTTCCATAATACGCCCGGCCCAATCCCTAGCCCGGTCTTGATCCTGCTTTTCTTTGGCTTCTTGTTTGGCCTTTTCTTGTTTTCGTGCTTCCACTTCTTCAGGGGTCAATTGCCTTGGTGGAACATAAGTTGAACCAGTATAGCCATATTCTTTGGCATAATGGAACAAAGTCCCCGGCCCGATCCCCCCAGCTGAATCTATAGACCGCCAAACGTCCGCCGCGTCCCGTTGATTGTAATTGTCCGCCTTGCTTGACCAGTCATGAAATAGGTCTTCCCCACGATCACCAAGCAAAGCTTTTAACGCCATTGCAACCTTGATCCATAAGTCCCGGTTGTCTGCTGGAATATGTTCCAAGGCTTGCTTGGCCCGTTCATAGTCGGTCAATTCTTGTGGGAATTGTCTTGGTGGAATGTCTGCTAGTTCTATGGGGTGCAGTAGTTTTGTCATGACAACCACCCCCAAGCAACTATAGCCCCGGCAATGATCAACAAAGCCAAAACAATGACTTGACCAAATTGGCAAGCTGTGAAACATTTTGCATATAAAAAGGCTTTTGTTTCACGCATAAAGCCCTTATATTTGCCTTGTGGAATTGCCGTCCGCTTTTCCATTTTTCCTTTGCCCTGCTACGTTGGCCCGTAGTAGGGCTTTTTGTTTCTGTTTCATTACTGGTCACCCCCTGCTTGATCCTGGAAGCTTAATCGATCCAGGAACCAATCAATAAAGGCTTCCCGAACATAGCCCACCTTGACCGGCCCCAGGGCAACCTTGCCCGGTCCACGGCCTTGGGAATCCATGTTTGCCACTGTCCGCCCGTCAATCATTCCACCGGTCAAGTCCTTTACCTGCTGCCTGGAAAAAATTGGTGGCATAGTTTCCAGTAGCTTTTGCCGTAGTGCGTCTTTGTTCATAAAAAACCCCACTTGTTAAAGTTAAACAATGGGGACACTATAGCACGGGTAAAGCTAATGATTGCAAGGGAATAGGGGGGACAAATAGGGGACGTTTAGGGGACATTAACGGGACAAACAAGGGACAAAACAAAAAAACCGGGTTTCCCCGGTCTTGTTATGCTGAATTTTGATTTTCTTCTGGCGGCCCTTTTCGTAATCGTTTCCCCCGTTTTTCCATTGCGTCATGTGACACAACCGCCCCTGGACTGGCTGGCAATAGATCGCCTAGTTCTTTATTTGTAAGTCTGTTCCTGTCTGTAAATTTTTCGTCAATGTGTCTGGCTATGGAATAGGGGTCTTTTACCCCCCTGGAATTAAAATATTCCACTATATCCGCCGGACTTAAGTCCTGCAATGGGTCTTCCTTGAACTGATCGTCAACGGCCTTGTCAGCTTGCTGCCCTAAAGCTTCCATGATTGTCTTTAGATCAAAAATAGCCCCCTGCTGATCAAGACATTCTTTTATTGCCGTAGCAGTCCCTTTGTCTTTTGGGTCAAGTCCCAATGCTTGGCATAGCGCCCGGGTCAAAACCTGGAATATATTTTCCTTGTCCAGGCTTAAGCTAGTTCCCAATCGGTCTTTTAGCTGACCCAGGGCTTGAGCTGGAAACAATGCCTTTTCCAAGATTTTGTTTTGGTCTTGGCAAGACAACCCAGAAAGGCCGCAATGTATTTTTTTAGAAAGCAATATGTGCCCTTTAGCTGTACAATAAAGGCAAGGGTCTTTTTCTTCTGTCCTGGTTTGCCCGTCAATGGTGACTGGTACCCCCAAATAACCTGATTTGATCCCCTGGATCAGGTCTTCGTGACTGATCCCCAGGGCTAGCAATTCGGCCCCTGTAACAAGCTTTCTTTTTGACATGTCAACCGCCTGTCGTTGTGCCTGTTTAGTATCCCAGGGGAAGCAAAGTCAGGCGTCTTTGCTTATTGGTCCGGGTTAATTACGCCCGGCCTATCCCCTGGAAAATATATCTACAAAAAGACGCGGTAATCCACACGCAAAGCCCCGGCCAGCTTATGGGCATTGGCCTTTCCTATGGGGCGTCTGTTGTGTTCCATGTCGCTTATATGCCTTCTGGCAATGCCTGTTTTAGCTTCAAGTTGAACTTGGGTCAGGTCTTCCCGGTATCGTGCGGCCCGAAGCATTGCCCCAGGGGTCTGATCCAGGCAGTCTTCAACGGGAATTGACCGTTCCACCCGGCAATCTATGCCTTCCAGGGCTTTTAATACTTCTGCATATGTGTCCTGGGTGCAGGTCACGTGCAAAAGTTCAATATGGGGCTTTTTCATGTGTTCCAGCATATGTCACTTCCACAAGTTGAATTTCACCTTCTACTTCTTCCCAAACCACAACATAGGTAGGACGGCCTTTCTTTATATGGCAATGGTGCCGTTTCTTGCCCAGCTTGCCATAATTTGCCCAGTCCCCGCGTACAGGCCCGGAAAGTCTTATTTCCTTAACCAACAAGCCCAGCAGGTCTTGAATCCGTCTAGGCAGTCCAGGCAAGGCTTTGTGAACCCTTGGGTGTAAAGTCACTTGCCATTGCATAAGTTAATCCCCATTTTTTGGTGCATGTCAAGCCCTACCCCTTGCCAAACAGATCAACAACCTTTGCCGGTTCAGCTTGCGTCATGTTTTCCAGCACTGCCAAAGCTGCCCGCTTTTCTTGGTCTTCTGTGTGTTGGTAACGCAACGCCATGGAAGGGGTTTTCCAGCCCCCCAAGTCCATAAGATTGCGCAAAGGAATCTTCTGTCCAAGCTTGGTGGCCCCTGTATGCCGCAAGGAATGAAAAACCAGTCTGTCCAGCCTGTTTCTGCCTTCATTCAATCCCAGGGCGGCAACTGCCTTTCTAAATGCTTCTGGTGTTTGTCTGTAGTGCTGGCCCTTGGTATTTTTGAAGACAAGGCCTTCCCCCGGCCCTATTTCCCGCAACAGATCAACCAAAGTTCCAGACAAGGGGATCGCCCTGTCGTCGTCGTTCTTCGTTTTGCGGAATATGGCCCGGCCTGCTTCAAGGTCAACGTCAATCCATTCCAGCTTTGCGGCTTCACCAAAACGGCAACAAGTCAAAGCACAAAAAACCGTGATCCGGTAGGCGTGCATGTCCCGCCGTGCCAGTTCTTCCAGGATTGCCTGTAATTCTTCATTAGTCACAACCCTGGTTCGTCTGTTGGAACCTGCCTTCATTGTGGCCCCGATTAGCTTGGCCCTTGGTGGCATGTCTTTTACAAGCTTGCGCCGGAAAGCATGTTCCAGGGTCACCCTTAGAACCATACAAGCATATTGCCGGCTTCTTGGGGACAGTCCACCGTCAACCATTGCGGAAACTAAAAAGTCCCATTGTGTAATTGCTATTTCCTGGATTTTGACATGCCCCAGAAGGGGATCAATCCAATTATTAAAAAGGGACAATTCACGGCCCCAGGTCTTGGGCTTCTTGTCCGGGTCTTGTTTTGCGGCTGGCAAATAATCATTGTGGAAATAGTCATGTAGGGTCACGTTTTCGGCTTCCTGCTGTCTTTCTACCCGTTCCGCTTCTTCCCTGCTTGCCGCCAAGGACTTTGGCCCATGTCCGGCCCTGTGTCCTTCCTTCAGTCTGGCTAGGGTAGCCCGTGCCACTTCTTCCATAGGTATACGCCGCCCGCTTGCGTCCCGTGCGTCATTTTGGGATTCCCAACCTATTGGTTCTTCTATGCGCTGCCCGTTCACCCTGTAACGGATTGCATAATAACGGTCTTTCCTTATTCCAAAAATCCGGCTTGCATGTTCCCGGTAGCGTATGCCTTCAAATTTTGTCCCGTGCCACTTTGCCATGTCGATTTTCCCCTAAATTCTGTCCCCCACCTGTCCCCCAGCAAGGGGTGTTTGCGGGTGTTTTTTAGTGAAAGCAAGTGAAGGAATAATAGGCATAACGCATTGAATAGTCAAGGGTTTTGTGTAATTTTGGGAAAGGCTGTGAAAGCTTAAAAAAGGACTTCAAATCCGTTGGTCGCATGTTCGAATCATGCAGGGCGGGCCAATAAATTAACCATCCATACACATTAAAATTTCATAAACACAAGTTGGCACCTACTGCTTTAGGGAGGCACTGATTAAATCGAAACAAGTCATTGCGAACGCAGTGAAGCAATCCAGAATCCTTGATTTTTCACTGTTATAGATTGCCACGTCACTACGCTCCTCGCAATGATGAGATAGACCCGCCCCCCTATACCACACTGGTATGTCGGCATCGGGTGTGCCATTAAGGAA
>JAAYGN010000150.1 GCA_012727715.1 Desulfovibrionales bacterium
AATTATGGCCAAGCAAAAGTTTGAGAGAAAGAAGCCGCACGTTAATATTGGAACAATTGGTCATATTGACCATGGCAAGACGACCTTGACCGCGGCCATCACTCGTATTGCAAGTTTAAAGGGTGGTGGATCTTTTATTGGTTACAATGAGATCGACAAGGCACCTGAAGAGAAGGAGCGTGGTATTACCATTGCTACCTCTCATGTTGAGTATGAGACAGCCAATCGTCACTATGCTCATGTGGACTGTCCTGGTCACGCTGACTACATCAAGAACATGATTACTGGTGCTGCCCAGATGGACGGTGCTATTATTGTAGTTGCCGCAACGGATGGTCCTATGCCTCAGACCCGCGAGCACATTCTTCTTGCCCGTCAGGTAGGTGTTCCAAGTCTTGTTGTCTTTTTAAACAAGGTTGACCTGGTTGATGACGAGGAGCTCATTGAGCTTGTTGAGATGGAAGTTCGCGAGCTTCTTTCCAAGTATGAATTTCCTGGTGATGACGTGCCTGTTATCCGTGGTTCAGCTTTACGTGCATTGGAAAGCGAGAGTGCAGACACAGAAGAAGCCAAGCCTATCCTGGAACTTTTGGATGCTTGTGACTCTTATATTCCCGAACCTGTTCGTGATACAGACAAGCCTTTTTTAATGCCCATTGAAGACGTATTTTCTATTTCTGGTCGTGGGACAGTTGTCACAGGTCGTGTTGAGCGTGGTATTGTACGTGTTGGTGAAGAAGTGGAGATTGTGGGTATTACCGAGACTCGCAAGACCACTTGCACTGGTGTTGAGATGTTTAGAAAGCTTTTGGATGAAGGTCAGGCTGGTGACAACATTGGCGCCCTTCTTCGTGGTGTAAAGCGTGATGAGGTTGAGCGTGGTCAGGTTTTGGCCAAGCCCGGCAGTATCACTCCACACACCAAGTTTTCTGCCGAAGTGTATGTTTTGAGCAAGGAAGAGGGTGGTCGTCATACACCTTTCTTTTCCGGTTATCGTCCTCAGTTTTATTTTCGTACCACGGATATTACCGGTGTCGTGACCCTTGATGAAGGTGTGGAGATGATCATGCCTGGTGATAACACCACTTTTCACGTCCATCTGATCGCTCCCATTGCCATGGAAAAGGGCCTTCGTTTTGCTATTCGTGAGGGTGGCCGCACTGTTGGTGCTGGTGTTGTCTCAGAGATTGTGGGGTAAGGTATGCGCATTAATATTCTTCTTGCTTGTGGTGAGTGCAAGCGTAGAAACTACGCTACGCAAAAAAATAAAAAGAATACAACATCTCGTTTGGAGATCAGTAAGTTTTGCCCATTTTGTGGCAAGCACACCAAGCATCGTGAGTCAAAATAGTCTGAGTTCTCCTTAAGGGATTTATTCAGGCATTCTGAAAAGTGCAGGCCAGTAGCTCTAACGGTAGAGCACCGGACTCCAAATCCGGGGGCTGGGGGTTCAAATCCCTCCTGGCCTGCCATATTTTAACGAATAAAGAGCACAATGAAAAATAACCCCAATGTCGACCAGAATCCAAAAGGCATTCTCGCCAAATTGACCGAGTTTCGTGCTTTTTTTGAAAAATCTCAGCTGGAACTGAAGAAAGTGGTTTGGCCTGACAAGCAGGAAACCATCAGTACAAGTTCAGCGGTATTGCTCTTGGTGGTGGTATTGGCTTTTTTTCTTGGTATCCTTGATTTGGGGCTGACGAAGTTTATTGCAGCCATTCTTTCCTAGGATCGTATTGATATGACTGAAAATCCAAAGGCAAGATGGTACATTATCCATACCTATTCTGGTTATGAGCGACGAGTTGAGGAGACCATCAAGCAGATGATGCGTACGGGCCAAACCATGGGACTTGTTGAGGATGTTATTGTCCCAACAGAAAAAGTCGTGGAGCTGGTTAAGGGGCAGAAGAGAACTTCGACGCGTAAGTTTTATCCTGGATATGCAATGGTGAAAATGGTGTTTACGGATGAATCCTGGCATCTGATCCAGTCAATACCCAAGGTTACAGGGTTTATTGGCGGAAAAAGCAGGCCAACTCCGTTGACAGACAAAGAAGCTCAACGAATTTTGGCAACAATTGAGACTCGCAAGGAGCAACCTCGACCTAAGTTTCATTTTGAACGGGGCGATGAGGTGCGTGTTATTGATGGACCCTTTTCCAATTTCAATGCCATTGTTGAAGATGTCAATTATGACAAGGGGAAGTTGCGAGTGTCAGTGTCAATTTTTGGCCGACAAACTCCAGTTGAGCTAGATTTTGTTCAAGTCACAAAAGGCTGATAAATTAAGATATGAGGTAGATTGTAATGGCCAAAAAGGTAACTGCAATAATTAAGCTCCAGCTTCCTGCGGGCGCAGCAAACCCATCGCCTCCTGTTGGTCCTGCCTTAGGGCAACATGGCGTAAATATTATGGAGTTTTGCAAGGCATATAATGCCAAAACGCAAGGCGAAAAGGGAATGATTATTCCTGTAGAGATTACTGTTTTTCATGACAGGTCTTTTACATTTATAACCAAAACCCCTCCAGCTTCAGTTTTGCTGGTGAAGGCTGCAAAACTCTCGAAGGGTTCAGGGGAGCCTAACAAGAAAAAAGTGGGCAAGGTGTCCATGGCTCAAGTTGAAGAAATTGCTAAGCTCAAAATGCCCGATCTTTCGGCGTATGATCTGAGCGCTGCGTGCAACACAGTTATTGGCACTGCACGCAGCATGGGTATCGAAGTCGAGTAAGGGGGGTGTTAATTCGTTATGCCAAAACGCGGTAAAAATTTAATTAAAGCCAGTGAGGCCATTGAGCGTCTCAAGTTGTATGAAGCAGACCAGGCCATGGAGCTGGTTGTAAAAAGTGCTTATGCCAAGTTTGATGAGACTGTTGATGTTGCTGTCAACTTGGGAGTCAATCCCAAATATTCTGATCAAATGGTTCGTGGAGCTGTTTCTCTGCCCCATGGCTTGGGCAAAACTGTAAGAGTGGTCGCTTTTTGTAAGGGTGAAAACGAAGAAAAAGCCAAAAGTGCTGGAGCCATAGATGCAGGGGCTGAGGCTTTGGTTGAAAAAATTCAGGGTGGATGGCTTGATTTTGATAAGGCAGTGGCCACTCCTGATATGATGGGGCACGTGGGTAAGATTGGTAAGATTTTAGGCCCTCGTGGTCTGATGCCCAATGCCAAAACCGGAACCGTTACCCAGGATCTGGAAGGAGCTATTCAGGAGCTTTTGGCCGGTAAGGTAGAGTTTCGAGTCGATAAGGCGGGAGTTATCCATGCTCCCATTGGTAAAGTCTCTTTTGGTAGAGACAAGCTTTTAGGTAATTTGCGTTCTGTTGTAGACGCACTGATCAAGCTAAAACCAGCCACTGCCAAAGGGACCTATGTAAAGGCGATATCCCTATCTTCAACTATGGGTCCTGGAGTTAAAGTAGATACTGCTACTTTGAAGAAGGCTGGCGAATAATTTTCTCAATAAGTAGATGAGTCAGAGAGGGCAGGGGGCCTTGGCCTTAATAACCTGCAGAGACTACGATGGCTCATTCTGCCTATCTAGATAAAGAGGTGTGTGGTGAATAGGGCAGAAAAAGCAAAAATCATAGATGGCCTTAGGGAAAAAGCTGACAAGGCAAGCATAGCAATTGTCACAGATTTTCATGGGCTTACAGTGTCACAACTTACTCCACTGCGTGCAAAGTTGCATGAAGCTGGATGTGAGTATCACGTGGTAAAGAATACCCTGGCACGGAAAGCTTTTGGAGATGGTCCGCACGATGTGCTGAGCTCGCACATGAAATATAATTGTGCTGTGGCTTTTGGGTATGATGACCCGGTTGTCGCTGCTAAGGTCCTGGTGGAGTTTGCCAAGAAAAATGACAAATTCAGTGTCCGGTACGCCAGTTTACAAGGTAAGTTTTTGGAAGAGGCTTCTATCAAAGCCTTATCTGACTTGCCAGGCCGCGAGCAGCTGTTGGCGTCTGCATTAGGCACCATGAACGCTGTACCGCAGAATTTTGTGTCACTTTTCGCAAATATTGTCCGAGGCATGGTCAATGTCTTGACCGCGTTGAAAGACAAAAAAGAAGAATGAGCCAAAGTAACTATTTAGGAGGATAAAATGGCTGATATCACCAAAGAGCAGGTTGTAGATTTTATTGCTAATATGACAGTGTTGGAACTTTCTGAGTTCATCAAGGAACTTGAAGAAAAATTTGGAGTTTCAGCAGCAGCACCTGTAGCAGCTTTTGCAGCAGCTCCAGCAGCAGCTGCCGAGGCTGCAGAAGAAGAAAAGACAGAGTTTGATCTTGTGTTGCAAGAACCCGGTGCAAACAAGATTGCTGTTATTAAAGTTGTCCGTGCTTTGACCAGTCTTGGTTTAAAAGAGGCCAAGGCCAAAGTGGATGAAACTCCTTCTGTGATTTTGGAAGCAGTGGCTAAGGATGCTGCTGAAGATGCCAAAAAACAGCTGGAAGAAGCTGGCGCCAAGGTTGAAGTTAAGTAATTTTTTTGAATTTTAGACTTTTGTGTAAAGAGTGTGAGGGGCAAACCCCTTCACACTCTTTACGCCTTTTGTTTTTAAGCCGTTCTTTGGGTACAATCTCGATCTCGCTTTGGTTCTTTGACCTCTTTTTTGTTAGCTATCAAGCCTGCCCAGAAATATCTCATTTCCTGAGGGGAAACGATGAACAAACTGATTAAGAAATTTGGACGAATCACAGATTCTATTGAAATCCCTCACCTTTTAAGCCTTCAACTTGATTCATATGATAAGTTTCTCCAAGCCGATGTTCCATCGGCCGTGAGGGCCGACATGGGCCTTGAAGGTGTTTTTAGGTCTGTCTTTCCAATCCATGACTTTAATAAGACTGCAACCCTGGAATACGTTAGCTATGATATTGGCAAGCCCAAGTATGATGTGGACGAATGTATTTCCAAGGGATTAACCTATGAAGCTCCCTTGCGTATCAAGGTGAGATTGGCAGTATATAATGTAGACGAAGCTTCTGGAAGTCGCACTATTCATGATATAAAAGAGCAAGACATATACTTTGGTACCATTCCTCTTATTACTCAGAAAGGAACTTTTCTGATTAACGGGACTGAGCGTGTTATTGTCAACCAGTTGCAGCGTTCACCTGGAATAATTTTTGAGCACGACTCTGGTAAAACACACTCCAGCCGTAAGATTTTATATAATTGTCGCATTATTCCCATGCGTGGTTCATGGCTGGATTTCGATTTTGATCATAAAGACATTCTTTATGTGCGCATAGACCGCAGGCGCAAGATGCCGGTGACGATCTTGCTCAAAGCCATGGGCATGACCAGTGAAAATATTCTTGATTATTACTACAAAAAAGAAGTGTTCCGTCTTGAAGGGGAACGCGTATTTAGAAAAGTTTCAGAACATAATTTTCGTAAAGATGTCGCACTATCGGACATTGTTGCGCCAGATGGTACAACCATTGTCGCCAATGGAAAGCCTTTGACCAAGGCCTCGTGGAAACGCATGCTTAAGGCAGGAGTGGAGTTCTATGAGATTCGACCAGATAGTCTTGAGACCGAGTTTTCCTCACGGGAAGTGATAGATCCGCAAACAGGTGAGGTTTTGCTCAATACTGGGGATCCTTTTGCCGCTTCTTTTGTGGAAAAGTGTCAACTTGCAGGTATTACTGAACTTGAAGGGATTTTTAGCGTTGGTGCTGAAGTATCTGCATGTATTCGTGACACATTGGCCATGGATAAATGTGAGGACATGGAGAGCGCTCAAATAGATATTTACAGACGATTACGTCCCAGTTCTCCTCCAACTCCAGAAATCGCCGCAAATTTTTTTGATAACTTGTTTAGAAACCCTGATTATTACGATCTTTCTCCTGTTGGACGATACAAGCTCAACTCCAAACTGCAGTTGTCCTTACCCATTGATCATCGAACCTTGTCCAATGAAGATATTTTTAAAGCAATAAAGCACCTTGTGCGGCTCAAGGATTCTCATGGACCAGCAGATGATATTGATCATCTGGGCAATAGACGAGTACGACCTGTTGGGGAATTGGTAGAAAATCAATATAGAATTGGCTTGGTTCGCATGGAGCGAGCTATTAAAGAGCGCATGAGTTTACAGGAAGTAGCGACACTTATGCCGCATGATTTGGTCAATCCTAAACCGGTAACGGCTGTTTTGAAAGAGTTTTTTGGGACCTCACAGCTTTCACAATTTATGGATCAGACCAATCCTTTGTCTGAAATTACCCATAAGCGCAGACTTTCTGCCCTAGGACCTGGTGGACTGACAAGGGAACGAGCAGGGTTTGAAGTGCGAGATGTACACTTAAGCCACTATGGTCGGATATGCCCTATTGAAACTCCAGAAGGTCCTAATATTGGGCTGATTGTCTCCTTGACTACACACGGTCTTGTTAATGATTTTGGTTTTATTGAAACCCCGTACCGTGTGGTTAAAGATGGACGTATCACTAACGAAATTAAATATATGGAAGCCTCGGGAGAGATGGGGCACGTCATTGCGCAGGCCAATGCAACACTCATTGATGATACATACTTTCAAGATGAAAACGTTGAGGCCAGAGTGGAAGGCGAATTTGCTATTGTTCCCAGGGAAGAAGTGACCCTTATGGATATTTCTCCTGGGCAAATTGTCTCTATTTCTTCTGCATTGATACCTTTTCTTGAGCATGACGACGCTAACCGTGCGCTCATGGGTTCGAATATGCAGCGTCAGTCAGTACCTTTGCTCATCACCGAGGAACCGCTGATTGGCACTGGTATTGAAAGTAAGGTGGCTCAGGATTCGGGAAGCTGTTTACTTGCTGAAGGCGATGGTGAAGTCATGTTTGCTGATGCTGACAGAATAATCATTGCCTATAGTGGTGAGCTCTACCGACAATCAGGTGGTGTACGTTTTTATGAATTGCAAAAGTTTCATAAGTCCAACCAGAATAGTTGTTTTGGGCAAAAGCCACGTGTGGAAATGGGGCGTAAGGTTAAAAAAGGTACAGTCTTGGCTGATGGTCCAGCCATAAAAGATGGTGAATTGGCCTTGGGCAAGAATCTTTTGGTCGCATTTATGCCTTGGTGTGGGTATAATTACGAGGACTCTATTTTAATTTCCGAGCGTGTGGTCAAAGAAGATATCTATACCTCAATACATATTGAAGAGTTTGACATTTTTGCTCGGGATACCAAATTGGGGCCTGAGGAAGTGACTAGAGATATCCCCAATGTTGGTGAAGAAATGCTACGGAATCTCGATGAAAGCGGGATTATTCGCATTGGAGCCAAAGTAAAGCCCGACGATATACTTGTGGGTAAAATTACCCCCAAAGGAGAAACGCAACTTACGCCTGAAGAGCGTTTATTGCGAGCAATTTTCGGGGACAAGGCCCGAGATGTTAAAAACACATCCTTGAAGGTACCGCCGGGGATTGAAGGCATTGTCATTGATGTGAAGGTGTTTAATCGCAGGTCCAATGACAAGGATGAACGCACCCTTGAGATTGAAAATTACGAACTCCAGCGTATTGATTTGCGAGAACAACAACATATCACAGCTTTGACCCAAAGTGTACGTGCTAAAATTTGGTCGGAATGCAAGGGCAAAATTGTTGCCAAAACCATTATGGGCAAGAAAAAGGGCTCTGTGCTCCTTGAAGCCAATCAGCCTATTAGTGAAGATGTTATTGCAGAATTGCCCCTAAAAAAGTTGTTGGGTATTTTTTCATCCAAAGAAGTCAATGAAAGCGTAAAGGCAATGATTGAGCTCTATGAGGTACAACTCGGATTTATTAAAGACATCTACATGGGCAAGCGTGAACGGGTGACTGAGGGCGATGATCTTCCTCCTGGCGTGATCAAGATGGCCAAGGTCTATGTTGCGGTAAAGAGGAAGCTCAATGTGGGTGATAAAATGGCAGGGCGTCATGGAAACAAGGGTGTTGTTTCCAATATTTTGCCTGAAGAAGACATGCCGTTTTTTGCTGATGGCACTCCCATGGATGTTGTTTTAAATCCCTTGGGTGTTCCATCACGTATGAATATTGGACAGATCATGGAGACACATCTTGGCTGGGCGTCCAAAACTCTTGGACAGCAATTTGCTGCCATGGTGGAGGAGGGTGCAGCGCAAGTTCGATCAGAGATGAAAGACATATTTTCTGATCGAGAAACACTTTCTTTGCTTGATTCTATGACTGATGACGAAATATTGGATGCTGCCAGGTCTTTAAATAATGGTATTGTCATGAAAACCCCTGTGTTTGACGGTGCTGAGGAAGATGAGATTTGGGCTTTGCTCAAACGTGCAGGACTTCCAGAAGATGGCAAAGCATTGCTCTATGATGGTAGGACTGGAGTTCCTTTTCATAATCGGGTTACTGTTGGTTATATGTATTACTTAAAACTTCACCATTTAGTGGATGAAAAAATACATGCCCGTTCTACAGGTCCTTACTCTCTTGTTACGCAGCAACCCCTGGGCGGAAAGGCCCAATTTGGTGGTCAGAGGTTGGGAGAGATGGAAGTGTGGGCTTTGGAAGCTTATGGGGCCGCGTACTTGTTACAGGAATTTTTGACCGTAAAGTCCGACGACGTCAACGGACGGGTTAAAATGTATGAAAAGATAGTTAAGGGTTCTAATTTTCTTGAAAGCGGAATGCCTGAATCTTTCAATGTATTGGTCAAAGAGATGATGGCACTAGGGCTTGAGGTCACTTTGATCGAAGAAGATAAAAAACGGGCTCGAAAAGGGTAAGGGCTATAGAGCATACCCATGTATTATGACCAAAGAAAGAGGAAAATATAATGACTCTTGATGATCTCTTTACTCAACGTGGTGCTGCATCCAGCGCTTTTAATAGTCAGAATTTGAAGGCAATCGGTATTAGTATTGCTTCACCAGAAAAAATTCGTGAATGGTCTTTTGGTGAGGTAAAAAAACCAGAAACCATTAATTATCGTACTTTTAAGCCTGAACGAGATGGTTTGTTCTGTGCTAAGATTTTTGGTCCAGTAAAAGACTACGAATGTAATTGTGGAAAATACAAACGCATGAAACACCGAGGTATTGTGTGTGAAAAATGCGGTGTAGAAGTCATTGCATCCAAAGTCCGCAGGGAACGCATGGGCCATATTGAGCTTGCTGCACCTGTTGCTCATATTTGGTTTTTAAAATCACTACCATCTAAAATTGGTACATTACTGGATATGACCATGGCAGACCTGGAACGGGTCTTATACTTTGATTCCTATATTATTTTGGATCCAGGTGAAACAACTCTACAAAAGAAGCAAGTCATTTCTGAGGAACAGTACTTTCAAGTTTTGGATCATTATGGTGAAGAGGCCATAACAGTAGGAATGGGTGCTGAGTCTATCAAAGGACTTTTGCAGGAAATTGATCTGCCTACATTGCGGGTTGAGCTTCGCGAAGAATCTCAGTCCACCAGGTCGCAGACAAAGAAAAAGAAACTGGCCAAAAGGTTGAAGGTTGTTGAGGCATTTATTGACTCTGGCAATAAGCCTGAATGGATGATTTTGGAAGTTGTACCTATCATTCCACCTGAACTGAGACCATTGGTCCCTCTTGATGGAGGACGTTTTGCAACCTCTGATCTTAATGATCTTTATCGACGGGTAATCAACCGCAATAATCGCTTGAAGCGTTTGCTTGAACTTGGGGCTCCAGACATCATTATTCGCAATGAAAAACGTATGTTGCAGGAGTCTGTTGACGCTTTATTTGACAATGGCCGACGCGGGCGAGCTATTACTGGAACCAATGGTCGTCCACTGAAGTCCTTGTCAGATATGATCAAGGGTAAGCAAGGTCGCTTTCGACAAAATTTGCTTGGTAAGCGTGTGGACTATTCGGGTCGTTCCGTCATTGTTGTGGGCCCATACTTGAAGCTCCATCAATGCGGATTGCCTAAAAAAATGGCTTTGGAACTCTTCAAGCCCTTTATTTACTCCAAACTGGAAGCACGCGGGTATGCGAGCACCATCAAAAGTGCTAAGAAAATGGTGGAGCGTGAAGAAGTCGCTGTCTGGGATATTTTGGAAGAAGTGGTTCGAGAGTATCCCATTTTACTGAACCGTGCACCAACGCTGCACCGTTTGGGTATCCAGGCCTTTGAGCCTATTTTGGTTGAGGGCAAGGCAATTCGGCTTCACCCCTTGGTCTGTACTGCCTTTAACGCGGACTTTGATGGTGACCAGATGGCTGTGCATGTGCCTTTGTCAGTGGAGGCCCAAATTGAATGCCGCGTGCTGATGATGTCCACCAATAATATCCTTTCTCCTGCTAATGGTTCTCCCATTATTGTTCCTTCTCAGGATATTGTTTTGGGTTTATACTTTTTGACTGTAGAACGACCCTTTGAAAAGGGTGAAGGGATGATTTTTGCCGATGCAGATGAGGTGATCAGTGCATTTGATGCGGGTCATGTTGTCCTGCACGCTCGCATCAAGGTGCGCATTAATGGTAAACTAGAAAGTACAACACCAGGGCGTATTATTTTACGCGGCATTGTCCCTGAGGAAGTACCCTTTGCAGTGTACAACCGAGAAATGAGTAAAAAGGTAATTGGACGTTTGGTAGGTGAAGCATATCGCTTGGCCGGGACCAAAGCTACTGTAATCTTGTGTGATAAGCTCAAAGATTTGGGCTTTGAGTATTCGACTCAGGCTGGAATTACAGTTGGGGTAAAAGATCTCAAAATTCCAGAAGAAAAAGTTGAAATTTTAAACCAGTCTTACAATGATGTTTTTGATATTGATCAACAATATCGTGAAGGTATTATTACCAGAACTGAAAAATACAATAAAGTTGTGGATGTTTGGACCAAGGCTACAAATGATGTCTCTGAAGCAATGATGCGTGAGCTGAAGTATGATATTATTGCTAATCCCCAAAGCAATAAGGGAGACAAGCATCATGTACTGCGAGCTGAAATTTCGACCAAGGCCGAAGAACGCTGCAATAGTTTTAACTCTGTGTATATGATGGCCACATCTGGCGCTCGAGGTAATCAGGAACAGATTCGTCAGTTGGCCGGTATGCGTGGACTGATGGCTAAACCATCAGGCGAAATTATTGAGACGCCCATTACGGCATCTTTTCGCGAAGGCCTGACTATTTTGCAATACTTTACTTCTACTCACGGAGCCCGAAAGGGATTGGCAGATACAGCATTAAAAACTGCCAACTCTGGCTATTTAACACGTCGATTGGTCGATGTGGTCCAAGATGTGATTATTAGTGAACATGATTGCAAGGCTGTAGATGGCATTGAATTGTCTCATGTTACTAAAAGTGGTGAAATTACAGTACGTTTGAGTGAGCGAGTCCTTGGCCGTGTAGCCATGTATGACATTGCTGATCCTGAATCAGGTGAAGTTTTTATCCCAGCCAACACAGTAATCAATGAAGAGTTGGTTGGTGAAATTGAACGTAGAGGAGTCTCTACTGTTATTATTCGCTCAGCTTTAACGTGCCGATCCAAACATGGGATCTGTGCTTTATGTTATGGACGTGATTTGGCACGTGGCCATTTGGTCAATGTCGGTGAGGCAGTAGGTATTATTGCTGCTCAGTCTATTGGCGAACCTGGCACCCAGCTGACCATGAGAACTTTCCATATCGGTGGCACTGCTTCCAAAGAAATTGAGCAGAGTCGCTATGAAGCCATCAATAAAGGTCGTATTGTTTTGTCCCGAGTCCGTACTGTTACCAATAGTCGTGGTGAACGCATGGTTATGGGCAAGAGTGGGCAATTGCGCATCGTTGATGATCAGGGCGTGGAACGGGAGAAGTACAGCCTGCCTTCTGGGGCAAAGCTCTATTTTGAAAATGGCGATGAAGTGAAAAAGGGAGATCGTCTCGCAGAATGGGATCCTTTTAATGAACCCTTTGTCACCGATGTTGATGGTATTATTCAGTTTACTGATATTGTAGAAGGTCGGACTGTTCAGGAAAAAATTGATGAGGCAACGGGTAAATCTGCGTTGACCATTATTGAGTTCCGTTCTGTTGATTTTCGTCCAGGTATTGCTGTGTGCGATACAGACGGCAAATGTAAAACAAAACCGGATACTGGTTCTCTTGCTGAATACAATTTGCCTGTGGGTGCCATTATCATGGTCAATGATGGAGATACTGTGCAGCCAGGCGATGTCATTGCCCGAAAGCCTCGCGAAACCACCAAGACCAAGGATATTGTTGGTGGTTTGCCACGTGTTGCAGAGCTGTTTGAGGTGCGAAAACCCAAAGATCAGGCAATCCTTTCAGAAATCGATGGTATTGTGAGCTTTGGTCCTGATTCCAAGGGTAAACATAAACTTATTGTTGAGCCTGAGGTCGGCGACGCCCATACCTATCTTATCCCCAAGGGTAAGCACATGAGTGTTAGCGAGGGCGACTTTGTTGAGTGTGGTGAATTGTTGACTGAAGGTGCACCTGATCTGCATGACCTGCTGAAGATTAAAGGAGAAAAATTTCTGGCCTCCTACTTGGTTGATGGTGTGCAAGATGTATATCGGTTTCAAGGGGTGTACATTAATGATAAACATATTGAGGTCATTGTTCGCCAGATGCTCAAAAAGTTGTCCATTGTAGATCCTGGTGATACTGGTTTTCTTTTGGGAGAGCAGGTGGACAAAAACAGATTTGCAAAAGCCAATACTAAATGTGCAGCTGCTGGTCTTACTCCAGCTATTGCTGAACCGTTGGTCTTGGGCATCACTCAAGCCTCTTTGTCTACAGAGTCTTTTATTTCAGCAGCTTCTTTTCAGGAAACAACCAAGGTCCTGACGGAATCTGCTATGATAGGCAAAAGAGATTACCTTTACGGTTTAAAGGAAAATGTTATTGTTGGTCGTTTGATCAATGCCGGTACAGGCTTTAGGGCATATATAGAAAATGATATTTTTGTGCCTGAACAGCCTGAAAGTCCAGACAAGTTTTTAGAAGAATTGGAGAATGATCCTTTTCTCATTGATTCATAGTCTGAGTAGGACTTCGTAATTTTGAAGTTGACAGGACAGGGGAGTTCCATTACGAACTCCCTTCTCAAAATGTTTATTAATGGAGTTGAAAATGCCCACGATTAATCAGTTGGTTCGCAAAGCGCGAGTCCTTCAAGTGAAAGGGAAAAAAAGGGCTGCTTTGCAAGGATGTCCACAGCGAAGAGGGGTGTGTGTGCGTGTTTACACCACCACGCCTAAGAAACCGAACTCAGCCCTGAGAAAGGTTGCCAGAGTGCGTCTTACAAATGGAATTGAAGTTACCTCGTATATTCCTGGTGAAGGGCATAATCTCCAGGAACACTCTGTGGTCATGATCTGTGGTGGGCGTGTCAAGGATTTGCCGGGCGTCCGCTATACAATTATCAGAGGTACTTTGGATGCGGCCGGTGTTCAGGATCGCCGAAAGAGCCGTTCCAAATACGGAGCAAAACGTCCCAAATAGGTACAAGGAGTTTGACATATGTCTCGCAAGGGTCCAGCGCCAAAGCGTGAAGTGCTGCCTGATCCCAAGTATGGGAGTCGGGTCGCAACAAAATTTGTCAATCAAATGATGATTGATGGAAAAAAAAGCATTTCTGAAAAAATTTTCTATAATGCCATTGAAGAACTTGGCAAAAGAACAGATCTTGAGCCTATCAAGGCTTTTGAGCAGGTCATTGAAAAAGTAAAGCCCCTCATGGAAGTCAAGTCCAGGCGAGTTGGCGGAGCCACTTATCAGGTTCCCATGGAGGTGCGTTCAGTGCGTCAGGAAGCCTTGGCTATTCGTTGGCTGATTACCTATGCCCGCTCCAGAGGGGAAAAGGGAATGGTTTCTCGCTTGGCAGCTGAATTTTTGGACGCGTTTCATGACCGTGGTGGCGCTATCAAAAAACGTGAAGATACGCATCGAATGGCTGAAGCCAACAAGGCTTTTGCACATTACCGCTGGTAAAGAGGTTTTTTAAGTGTCAAAACGTGTTCCCATACAAAAACAACGAAATATCGGTATCATGGCCCATATTGATGCGGGCAAAACAACGACTACCGAACGTATTCTTTTTTATACCGGTGTTTCCCATCGTCTAGGTGAGACCCACAATGGTGAAGCCACCATGGACTGGATGGAACAGGAACAAGAGCGCGGAATTACCATAACTTCTGCGGCCACAACATGTTTTTGGCGTGATTGTCGGGTGAATATCATTGATACACCCGGACACGTTGATTTTACTGTTGAGGTTGAGCGCTCTTTACGAGTTCTTGATGGTGCAGTGGCGGTATTTTGTGCTGTTGGAGGTGTGGAGCCACAATCTGAAACTGTGTGGCGCCAGGCTGACCGCTATCATGTACCGCGTATTGCTTTTGTAAATAAAATGGATCGGTCCGGGGCAGACTTTTTTCGTGTTGTGGACATGATCAAAGAGCGATTGAAAGCAAAGCCTGTTCCTTTGCATTTGCCCATAGGATCTGAAGAAAATTTTCAGGGTCAAATTGATTTGGTGCGTAAGGTTGCTCTGTATTATGACCAGGGATCTCAGGGTGAAGTTGTGGATATCCGTGAAATTCCTGCTGATATGGTCGATCTTGTTGATGAATGGCGCATGAATCTTGTGGAAGCCATTGCCGAGGAAGACGAGACCCTGTTGGAAAAATATTTGGGAGGCGAAGAATTAGAGCCAGAAGAAATTATGGCTGGGATTCGCCAAGCCACCATAGGCATGAAAATTTGCCCTGTAATTTGTGGCTCAGCCTTTAAAAATAAAGGAGTTCAGGCACTTTTGGACTGTGTTCTCGATTACTTGCCTTCTCCTGTTGATATTCCTCCCATGATGGGTACTGACCCTGAGACAGGTGATGAGATTTCTTGTGAGTGTTCTGAAGATCTGCCTTTAAGTACATTGGCTTTCAAACTGATGACCGATCCCTTTGTGGGCAATCTTATGTTTTTGCGGATTTATTCCGGAGTACTTCAGGCAGGTAGCACGGTATTAAATGCTGCCACAGGAAAAAAAGAACGTGTTGGCCGATTATTAAAAATGCACGCAAACAAGCGTGAAGAAATAAAAGAAGCCTATGCTGGCGATATTGTTGCGGCAGTGGGTCTAAAACAAACAGGAACTGGTGAAACTCTTTGTGATCTTAAAAGACCTGTTCTTTTGGAGTCCATGGAATTTCCTGAACCAGTTATTGAAGTAGCTATTGAGCCCAAAACCAAAACTGACCGTGATGCATTGGGTCAAGCCTTGCAAAAACTCACCAGGGAAGATCCTTCTTTTCAGGTCAAAACCAATGAGGAGACAGGCCAAACTCTCATTGCCGGTATGGGTGAATTGCACCTTGAGGTTATTGTTGATCGCTTAACCCGGGAATTTAAAGTTGATGCTAATGTTGGTAAGCCCCAGGTTGCTTACCGTGAAACCATTTCCAAGCCTGCTCAAAAAGATTTAAAATACGCCAAGCAGTCTGGCGGTCGAGGGCAGTACGGACATGTGGTTATAAATGTTGCTCCACTTGAGCCCGGTACTGGGTATGAGTTTGTGAACAGCATTGTAGGCGGAGTTATTCCCAAGGAATACATTGCACCCATTGACAAGGGCATCCAGGACGCTTTGGCCAACGGTGTTATGGCCGGTTTTCCCATGGTGGATGTACAGGTTGAATTGGTTCATGGCTCATTTCACGAGGTGGATTCCTCTGAACAAGCATTTTACATCGCAGGCTCCATGGCTATAAAGGAAGCTTGCCAACTAGCTGCGCCTGTTCTCCTTGAGCCAATAATGTTTGTTGAAGTGCTGACCCCAGATGATTACATGGGGGATGTTATGGGGGATTTGAATGGACGGCGTGGACGCATTGTGAGTGTGGAAATGCGTCACGGAATGCAGATCATTCGATCCCATGTGCCTTTGAGCAGCATGTTTGGCTATGCCACAGATCTTAGGTCCAAGACTCAGGGGCGTGCCACATATACTATGTTGTTTGATCATTATGAACGAGTCCCAGCAAGTCTTGCTGAAGAATTGACCAAGAAATGACAATGGAGTTAAATTATGGCCAAGCAAAAGTTTGAGAGAAAGAAGCCGCACGTTAATATTGGAACAATTGGTCATATTGACCATGGCAAGACGACCTTGACCGCGGCCATCACTCGTATTGCAAGTTTAAAGGGTGGT
>JAAYGN010000151.1 GCA_012727715.1 Desulfovibrionales bacterium
CAATTAGCCCTTGCCAAGGCCACAGTTCTTGGCTAAAAAATTTTTTTTCGGGATGTGGCTCAGGCTGGTAGAGCGCTGCGTTCGGGACGCAGAGACCGGAGGTTCAAATCCTCTCATCCCGACCAGACAGACCAGGGGAGTAGCCAAGGCTATTCCCCTTTTGTTTTCCATGTAAATTGTATAGTCTTTGCGCATCAGGTCTACAATCATCTTCTACCTCCCAACAAATATGACTTGAAACAACTCCAGCCCGAGAACTACTTTTTTAAACAGCAACAATACCACCATGAAAAAAATTACAACGCATAGCTTGCACATAACCATTATCCTCGCCCTATCCGTTGGTTTGGCCCTTGTCTTCAATATGCTGCGACCAGATCCATTACCCATGGTTTACGCCCAAGAAAGTCAAGTACAGCTGGATGCCCAAAGTGGAGAGATTTCCCTTAAAGATGCCACTCTGCTTTTTGTCTCCCAGCGGGCCATTTTTTTGGATGCCCGGGATAACTACTTTTATAACCAGGAACATATTCAAGGTGCTTTCTCTATCCCCCCAGATTACTTTGACTATGAGTTTCCCAAAATCTCCGACCAATTGACTGATAAAATTTTGATCACTTATTGTGACGGAGAACTCTGTCAGCTCAGTCACGAACTGGCCGAGATGCTTAAAGGCCAGGGGCTAGACAATGTCTATATCCTCGTAAACGGCTGGGGGCTGTGGAAGAATGAAAACCTGCCCACCACATCAGGAAGCACTCCATGAGTAATTCCCACATCCATACCACTCTGGCCCTGTTGGCCCAACTGACCCGTTGGGCATTGGTTACCATCTTTTTGGCTGCAGCCCTGCCCAAGATTTTTGCTCCAGCTGACTTTGCCCTGAGCATTGCCAACTACAAAATCGTGCCCCATATCTTGATCAATATTATTGCCCTGACCTTGCCCTGGCTGGAACTGGTTGTGGCTATTTTACTTGTGTGTCGTTTCTGGGCACCCGCAGTTTTTTTTCTGGCCAACACCATGCTGCTCATTTTTTTGGCTGCTCTTGTCAGTGCGTATTTCCGTGGGCTGGATATTGATTGCGGCTGTTTTAGTACTGCGGTGACCCTCACTCCCAACATGCAATGGTACATGATCCGTGATGTCTTTTTTCTGGCCCTGGGACTTGGAGCAGCCTGTCTGGATAAGCACGATCCCCTTGCGTAGAGCAACAAAACATCAATCACTCCAGCACCAGTTCTCAGATTCAATAGACAAGAGCCTTGACCAAGCCTGAAAAATCACCGAATTTTATTGGGTAATACCAAGGAGGTTCTCATGATAGAACGTTTAGAAGCTCTGGCTTTGCTCCAGGACAGGGTCGCAGGGCATCTGGTCGTCCACGCTCTGGAAACTGAAGCCGTTATGCGTAAGTTAGCAGACCACCTGGGACAGGATATGCAACTCTGGGGTCTGACCGGCCTGCTCCATGACCTGGACTACCAGGACACCAAAGATACCCCTACCCAACATGGTTTGCTCAGCGCCCAGCTTTTGGCAGGCAAACTGCCCCCAGAGGCCCTTTTGGCTATCCAGCGCCATAATGAAATAAACGGTAATCAGCCGGAAACTGTTTTTGACCATGCCCTGCGTTGTGGAGAAACCGTCACAGGCCTCATTCATGCTGCGGCCCTGGTTCGCCCCGAGGGAATGCACGGCATGAATCCCAAAAGTCTCAAGAAAAAAATGAAGGACAAGTCCTTTGCAGCGTCGGTCTGCCGGGAGACCATCAAGGAATGTGAACATATTGGTCTGGACCTCACGGCTTTTTTGACCCTGGCTATTGAAGCCATCACCGCCATTGAGGCTGAAGTTGGACTGGCTGTTGAGTCTGCATAAAACTTGGATATGCCCTCCTTGATCTTGCACCGCTCCAATCGCCTGGAAATTCTGGCTGAACAATTGGCCATGATTCAGGCCACACCAGGGGACCCCATGGAACCCCAAACCATTGTTGTGCAATCAGCTGGAATGCAACGCTGGATTTCCATGCGTCTGGCGGATCAACATGGAATATGTGCTCACCTGAACTTTCCCTTTCCCGTGGCCTTTGCCCATGATCTTTGTTTACGTCTGTGCCCTGATCAACCCAAGGCATACCCCATGAGCCAGGAGCGTATGCTCTGGTATATTGCCCGACACATAAAAACTTTTCGCCATGACCCAGACTTTGGCCCCTTACACAAGTATTTAGAGGAAGACTCACCCCTTAAAATCGTACAATTGGCAGAACGCATTGCCTATCATTTTGACCAATACCTTATTTTTCGTCCCACCTGGGCCCAGGCCTGGGAACAAGGAACTCTTAGCGGAGATTTTGAGCACGCGACTACCTTGGCCCACGAAGCCTGGCAAAGCAAAATTTGGCGCAAGCTCGTCTCCCATATGGGGTCAGTACATCGAGCCGCGCTCCTGGACCGGGCCATAACCATTCTTGCTCACGATCATGTCCAGGAAAATTTGCCTACCCGTGTCTGTGTCTTTGGCATCCCCACCTTGCCCCCTATCTATCTCCAATTATTACAAGCCCTGTCTGCCCATATCCCCATCCATATTTTTTTACTCAGCCCCTGTCGGGAATATTGGGGTGACCTGGTTACTCATAAAAAAAAGCAGCAGCACTATCGCCAGCAAAATCTGTCTCTTGGGGAATATCCAGAAGACAATAATCCCCTGGCTGATCTCGGTACAGTGGGGCAGGATTTTCTGGAGCTTTTGCTGGAACATGAGCTGCGGGAAATAGAAAGCTACGCCGAGCCTGATTCGGGTACTCTTTTGGGCCAATTACAAAAAGATCTTTTGGACCTCACTGTCCATCCAGATCCTCTGCCTTTTACGGATCGTTCTATCCAGGTGCATTGTTGTCATAGCCCCTGGCGCGAAATGGAAGTACTTAAGGATCTGATCCTAGACCTTCTCGCCTCAGACGACACCCTTACCCCCCGGGATATCCTGATTATGAACCCGGATATTGATGCGTATGCTCCCATTATCCAGGCTGTTTTTGGGCCGCATGATGCACAATATATCCCCTTTTCCATTGCTGATCGCAAACCCACCAAAGCCCTGGAGACTATCCGCCTTTTCCTGGAACTTTTGGACTTTGGTCTGCATCGTTTTGAAGCCTCACGCGTGAGTGCTTTGCTGGAAGCGGCTCCCATTCGCCAAAATCTGGATGTGGATGCAGCCCAAACTCGTCAAATTTTGGGCTGGATCAGTGCGGCCAATATACGTTGGGGCCTTGATGCGGCCTTTCGAAAAAACATGGGCTTGGGCGAGCACGGACAAAACACCTGGACCAGCGGCTTAAGCCGTCTTTTTCTGGGATACATGATGGGTGACTCCACGCCCATCCATGACCTTGCCCCCCTGCCCCTCACCAGCACCTCTGAACAGGAATTGCTTGGTAAACTTGCCACTTGGATTGATCATCTTGGTTCTCTTTGGGCTAAAGTGCATCAGGCCCGCAGCGCCCTTGAATGGCGCGAGACTCTGCTCTGGGTTGTGGATACATTTTTTCCCCAAAACCACGCCCTGGCTGAAGGTCTGCTGACCCTGCGTCGCACCATTACCGAGCTCACAGATTATATGGATGATTTTGCTGTAGATCTGCGCACCATGCGCTATCTCATGCACCAACGCCTGGCTGAAACCAGTGGAGAATCAGGTTTTTTAACATCAGGGCTGACCTTTTGCGGTCTCTTGCCCATGCGCTCTATTCCTTTTCGAATCATTGTTTTGACCGGACTGAGCAGCACAGCTTTTCCTCGTCAGCATACTCCCCCAAGTTTTGACCTGTTGGCTGCCCGATCTCGCCGGGGCGATCGCAATACCCGCGAGGATGACCGATATTTATTTTTGGAAAGTATTATTTCTGCTCGGGATCAGCTGATCCTGACCTATCCCGGTCTATCACAAAAAGATAACTCCGAAGCCCCTCCCTCAGTGCTGGTATCCGAGCTTCTTGATTTTTTGGATAACAACTATCGTGTCCATGAACACCTGCCATCAGCAACATTAACTTTTCATCATAAACTCCAGGCCTTTCACCCTGAGTATTTCACCCCGGACTCCAACCTGTTTTCCTATTCCAGACAAAATAGGGATGCTGCCCAAACCCTGTCCCAAGACCAAGCCAGCCAGCCGTTTTTTTCTCCGGCATCAAGACAAGAACAAAAGAATTTGGACCAACAAGCCCAAGTATCCCTGGATGCTCTGATTCGTTTTTTTACTCATCCCTGTCGTTATTTGTTGTCTTCCAGGCAGATTTTGCCAGCCAGCAAAGCCCATAGCCTTCCGGATGAAGAACCCCTGGTGGAACCCACAGGGCTGGAGGCCTATGATTCTTTGCAAAAACTCCTCACCGCTAACCTGACCCAGCCTCAGAGCAATGTGCACAACTTGCTTTTGTCCTGGCAGATCCTGCCTCCCGGACAGGCAGGACAAGACGTGAGTAACAAGCTTGACCAGGAAATTCATACCCTGGCCAGGCAGATTCGATATATAACCCAAGATGCCCAACCCGAGCCATACGCCATTGACCTCAGCCTGGGCACTTTTCAGCTCAAGGGGCATGTCCCCCTGTATGGATCCCAGCTCATTACCTACCGCATGGCCAAAACCAAGGCTAAAGACATGCTCAGTCTGTGGATTTTATATCTGGCAACTCTGGTCTCAGGGCAGACCCCCCAGGCCAGGCATATTGGCAAGGACCAGGTTTTGACACTCTCTCCTCCAGCCAATCCCGATCTGCTCTTAACGAGCCTGCTACATTTCTATGCTCATGGACTAGTCCAGCCCTTGCCCTTTTTTCCTCGCACCTCTTTGGCTTTTGCCCAAGCTCGATTCACAGGACGTTATCCCAAAGACCGGGACACGGCTTTACACCACGCAATGAAAAATTGGGTCGGCGATGCCTACTCTCTATCCCCGGAAAAGGAGGATCCCTACTTGTCCTTTTTGTTTCAAGATCAGGATCCTGACTGGGATGACTTTATGCATGTGGCCGAAGCAGTGTACCAACCAATTTTGGAAAACCAATCATGACCCAAATCCTGGACCTATCCACTGCACCTCTGGAAGGTAAAATTCTCATTGAAGCCAGCGCTGGTACGGGAAAAACCTATACCCTGACTGTTCTTTTTGTCCGCCTCCTGCTCGAAAAGAATCTGACCATCGACCAAATTCTCGTGGTCACCTTTACGGATGCGGCCACAGAGGAATTACGAGCCACCATCCGTGCCCGACTCAAAGAACTGGCCCTTATTTTTCAAGGCAAGAATACAGCTCAAGAAGAGTGGCAAAAAGCGCTGATACAACGCTTTGATGCCCCTCCCCACGGTCTTTTTCAAGCTGCCCACCGATTGGAACAGGCCCTGCGCAATTTTGACCTGGCCCGCATTTTTACCATCCATGGATTTTGTCAGCACGTTCTGACCCAAAATAGCTTTGAATGCAGCACGTTACTGGATACAGAATTGGTACCAGACTTAAAGGATCTTTATCGCCAGGTTTGTGTGGATTTCTGGCGTGAGCATCTTTTGCCCCTGCAAGGTTTGACAGGAAAGACCGCGCGCCAGGCCATTACTCCGGACTCGTTAATGACCCTGGCCTGTCTTCCTTTTTTAGCGCAACCTTTGCGCTGTGAACCCCAAGAACTCCAACCATCTCTGGAGCATATCGACCAAAATATCCGCAACCTCTGCTCTGAACTGGCCAATACTTGGCCCACCATTTGTGCTGAAGTACGTCAGGTCTTTTTAAATCAAGTTCACACCCTGCATAAGGGAAAATTCACTGAGGAAAAATTGGAAGAACGCCTGCAAGCTGTCCAGGACTTTATCCACAATCCAGGGTTGGATGAAAAGAGAAACTCCAAAGAAGGCTTGCCTGGTCGGGTGTATGAAATGACCCAAACCTACGTGGACAGCATGGCTACCCAAAAATTTGCGCCACCACAACACAGCCTGTTTTCCACCCTGGAGCACATTAAAGATCAAATGGCCCTCTTTCAAACACAGAGCAAAACCTTTATCACAACCCTCAAAGTACGCTTTATCCGCCACCTTTTACCTGCTTTGGACCAGCGCAAACAAGCCCTGGGTGTCCAGGGATTTGATGATCTTCTGCGGCGTATGCATGAAGCAATCCAGCAGCATCAGCTGGTCACTCGGATCCGCGCCCAATATCAGGTGGCCCTTATTGACGAATTTCAGGATACCGACGGCCTGCAATACCAGATTTTCAACACCATCTTTGCCCTCCATGGCCATAGTCTTTTTTTTATTGGAGATCCCAAACAGGCCATTTATTCTTTTCGGGGTGCTGATCTCTATACCTACCTCGAGGCAGGCAAAAATTGTCAGCAACGCTTTACGCTGGGCACCAATTATCGATCCACACCGGAATTTATTGACGCTATAAACCGTATATTTTCACAATCAGACAATCCCTTTTTAAACGACAATATACAATATCAGGCAGTTGATGCTCCTCACCGAGAACATCAACGCTTCATGGACCTTGATCACCCCGCCACCCCGCCTTTGACCATTTGGGAAGTCAAGAGTCCGGATGGTTCCCCTGTCAATAAAGACTCCTTGGTACCAAAAATTTGCCAGGCCGTTACAGCAGAAATCAGTCGTCTCTTGATGCAAGCAGGACAAGAGCGCATTGTCATTGGCGAGCAAAGGCTCCAACCTGGGTATATCGCCATTTTGGTAGAAACCAATAAGCAGGCCCTGGCCATGCACCAGGCCTTGGCTCAGGTAGGTATTGCCAGTGTCACCACCCACAATGCCTCGGTCTGGGCCAGTGCTGAAGCCAGCCAATTATTGTCCGTGCTCCAAGGTATTGTTCGTTGTCAGCACCAAAGTTCCCTGCGCACGGCCCTGGCCATGCCCCTCATTGGCCTGAAGGCTCAGGATCTGAAGCAACTGGACACTGATAGCGCCCTTCTTGAAGAGTGGTTTGAACGCTTTTTATCCTACCACCAGCTCTGGGAACGCCATGGCGTCATGGCGGCCACCCAGCGTCTGTTTGCTGAACTGCAAGTGCG
>JAAYGN010000152.1 GCA_012727715.1 Desulfovibrionales bacterium
GATGCGGGCAATACGTCGATGGGTGCGCCCACATTTGCATGGAATGGCATTGATACTCGTGATATCTCGGGTACGATAACGCACCAGGGGCTGGGCTTCTTTGCTAATGGTGGTGATGACCAGTTCACCCGTTGCACCTATAGGGAGTTGTTCTCCTGTATCAGGATCTATGATTTCCATGAGAAATTGATCTTCCCAAATATGGAGTCCATCCTGGGCATCACGGCATTCCATGCCCACGCCAGGCCCCATGATTTCGGATAATCCGTAAATATCCAGAGCCTTGATTTGGAGTTTGCTCTCAATATCCAGGCGCATCTTGTCAGTCCAGGGTTCAGCTCCAAAAATGCCTGTATGCAGTTTGAGATCAGAGATATTGATGCCGGCTGCTAAAATAGATTCATACAAAAACAGAGCATAGGATGGGGTGCTACATAAAATGGTTGAGCCAAAGTCTTTCATCAGCATAACTTGGCGTCTGGTACCTCCACCAGAAATGGGCAAAATAGTTGCGCCAAGCCGTTCCACACCATAATGCATGCCAAGGCCACCAGTAAAAAGTCCATAACCATAGGCATTATGTACAATATCCTGACGGCTGCCACCAGCGCACATGATGGATCTGGCCATAAGTTCTGCCCAATTATTGACATCACGTTGAGTATATCCAACCACTGTAGCCTTGCCTGTCGTGCCTGAGGAGGCATGAATCCGAACCACATTATCCCTGGGTACAGCAAAAAGACCATAGGGGTAATTGGCTCTTAAGTCTTGTTTTTCTGTAAAGGGCAGATGCTTCAGGTCATTGAGAGAACGCACACCTTCGGGCTTAACCCCCATTTCCTGAAATTTGTTGTGGTAAAAAGGTACATTGTAATAAACCTTTTCCAGCATGGATTTGAGGCGCTGCAATTGGAGGGCCTCTAACTCCTCTCTGGGCATGGTTTCATTGGCTACGTCATAGAGCATGATAAACCTCCGTGAAAGAAAAAGCCGCGAACCTAGGGCTATTCACGGCATAAAACGATGTACGTGTTACGCGCTAGACTGTGGACGTGCTCAATATCGCTGAAGTATAAAGAACAACGGGAAGTACACCAGAAATTACATTGTAATTTCATGCACCCATCCCTTTGCTTCGTCAAGATAAGGATGAGCGTGTGAATACCTCTTCAGGATATAAAGGGCACTGATAGAGCAGGCTTAGCTATGCTTAAGGAGCGACCATTTCCTCAATGGCTGAGCAACAGACCATATTTCGTCCATTGGTTTTGGCATGATACAGAGCTACGTCGGCATTGCGGATAAATTCTTCAGGAGGAGTCAGTGCTCCAGGCTTGATTCCGGCAATACCAATGGATGCTGTGACCCGGAAACGTTTGCCATGAAAGCGAAAGATGGTTTGACCAATGACAGTACGCAAACGCTCTGCCAGCATCCAGGCTTGTTCCTCTTCAGTTTGCGGCAGGAGAATGATAAATTCTTCTCCACCATAGCGAGCAGGAAAATCTGATTCGCGCAGGGTTTTTTGTAAAATCTGTCCGACTTCCTGCAAAACCATGTCACCAGCTTGGTGCCCATAGGTGTCATTAACAGCTTTGAAGTAGTCCAAATCAATCATCATCATGCTCAATTCTTGGTGGTGACGCTGATGTCGCTTAATCTCTTCACGCAAACGAGCGTCAAAATTCTGGCGATTAGAGATACGAGTCAGTCCATCATGGTCAGCTCGAACTTTGGTTTTTCGGAATTCCAAGCCATTGCGCAGAGCCAGGGCCAGATGATTGGCTGCAGCTGCCAGTACTTGTACCCGATCCTGGCCTAAGGTTTGGGCTTCTTTGGAGCAAATAACCAGAGCTCCAATAACCTCTTCCCCGATTAAAAGAGGCTGGGTGACCAATTGCTCCAGCTCTGGTTGCAAAAGAGGGGTAGTCTCTGAGGGGACAAGAGTGACCTGGTACCCATACATGCGCTCGTGAGTGTAGCGTTGGGCTACTGAAAGCAAATGGTTGATCCATTGTTCCTGATGCTCATTGCCCAGGCTGTTGGGAATAAAAACTTCTGCTTCAACCTGGTGCTCATGGCTGGTCCAAAAGACGCCCAAAACTGCCCGAACCTCAAGAAGTATGGATAAATCTTGGGTACAATTAGCAATAATTGTTGCTGGATCCAGGGTTGAAGTGGCTCTGGTCAAGAGTCGGTTAAAAAAAGCCAATTGTTCATTTTTTCTGGTTAAGAGCTCTCTTTCCAAACTTATCTCGCGCGCCATCAGGAAAATATCCTGGTACATGTCGGAGATTTCTTCCGCCTGGGCTAAGGCCCGGGCAATTTTTGCCTTGTTTAATGGAAAGGTGACTACAGTGAGAAAAACACCAGAAGCCATAAATTCTGTTACCTGGGGACCATGTTGGTCAGCAATAAGAATATATTGCCATGGTTCATGACAAGTGAGCTGCTGGCGTTCCTCAGGAGAGAGCTTTTCCCAGGATGATTCAGAAATAAAGATATAGCCACTTTCATGACCATGTAATTTTTCCAGATAATGAGACAACATGGCGGAGGACAGATTGGTCAAACTATGGAATGCTGGCAGCAAGCTGCGTAATTGCGCGGCCAGGTCGGGGGTACAGTCAAGACCCAGACATAATTTTTGGGGCGTATCCATGAAAACCCTCCCAAGAGAAAATATTTGACGCCTGTTCCTCTTGTTAGCAATAACATTGCCAGCTGGCTCTGCTCATTTTTTTGTAGAGCAGGTTCAAAAATTGCAATCGGAGCAGACATGAACAATAACGGTCACTCCATTTGGGGAACATTGGATCCCTTTTTTGAACCAGGGCCGATTTTGGGGCGTAAGGTGGCCAATCAAGGATTTTTGGATGCCTTGCTGCGTGTTGATCCCTTTGATGGATATCATTTCTTTTTATCTGATAAAACTACCAGACAAACCTTGGGGAACTACCTGCAACGAGTTTATCCCCAGATATTGCCCAAACTTGCTCTTTTTCCCAGAACAGCCCTTGCTTCCCAATTGGCGACCACAAGATATCATTGTTTTCATTTATCCGATTGTTTGACCAGTCAGGGATATTTGGCAGCTCTACGCAATAGAGTATCCCAGTATATTTTTCCCATTACTGGAGTAACCCATACCTTGTCCTATGCTCGTTATGGGTCAGCTTTTGCCCAACATATCTGGGCTGGCGTTACCCCGCGTGACTGCATCGTCGCTACTTCCCAAGCCGGACAACGGGCTGTGCATGAAGAACTTATGCATTTGTCCCGGGTTATACAGGGAAAAATACCCCAGACCAGGATTATTCCTTTGGGCGTGTGGTGTGACAACTTTGCGGTCACTCCCACAGCAGTGGCAGATCTTCCTGATCAGAAGATAATTTTTTTGGTTTTGGGCCGTATCAGCCCCTATTCCAAGATGGATTTATTGCCCCTATTACGGGGTTTTCAGCGCCTGGGGCAGCAAGGAGTGGACTTGGGGCAATTTTGTCTGGTTCTGGCTGGAAGTACTGATGAAAGTTTGGCCTGGTCTGGAGCGTTATATAACCTTGCTGCCAATATTGGACTGCAGCTTATGGTTATTAAGGCACCCCAGGAGGAGACAAAGAATGCCGTCTTGCACCGCGCAGATGTTGTTATTTCCTTAGCTGATAATCCTCAGGAAACTTTTGGACTGACTGTTTTGGAAGCTGCGGCAGCAGGAAAACCGATTATTGTTTCAGATTATAGTGGATACCGTGATCTTGTTATCCACAATCAAACCGGCATACGCGTGTTGACCATAGATGGCGGAATAGAGGATCTGGTTTCTTTGATGGCTCCTTTACTTTATGATAGCATATACCATTTATGGTTAGCTCAGGATGTGGCTGTGGATGTGGGGGACTTAGCCCAGGCCCTTACGCGTATGCTTGATCCTGGTATGCGTAAATCCATGGGTGAACGAGCCCGAACTCGGGCGCGTCAACTCTATGATTGGCCTGGGATCATCCAAAAGTATTGCGCGTTGTGGACAGAACTGAACAACGAGCCTGTGCCTGAACAAGAAGCCAGGACTATACATCCTCTGGCCATGGACTATGCCACAATCTTTCAAGGATATGCTGGAGAGCGTCTGCAATACAGTCATATTGTTCATACAACTGCATTGGGATGGGCTATCTATAAAAAACAGGATTTTCCCATTATCTATGCCGGCATTGAAGAGTGCATTGATTTGGAACTCATGCGCTGTATTTTAGTGTGGGCCCGCAAGTCCATTTCTTGGGAAGAATTATATGCACATAGGCCAGGCGGTGCCATGCGCAGGACCACTATGTGGATGTTAAAAAATGACTTCCTTGGTATTTGTCGTTGACGTACTGTACTCACTTACAGATTAGGGCTCAGGGGAAATCTTTTGGGCACGTTGGGTATAGTGATGGGCCATACTGATATTCCCTGCATCTTGCGCCACCAGAGCCAAAGTGTTGAGGGTATCAGCCACGACCTTGGCGTTGGACCCCAGGAGATATTCCCAAATGCTCAGAGCTTGTAAAAACATGGTTTCAGCCTGATCAAAATTACCAATTTTGTGGTTCACCACACCCAGATTATAATATAATTGCGCCACCAAAGTATGTTTATTGCCCAGAGAGTTCTCAAGCAGGACCAGGGCACGTTCATACAGAGGCTCAGCCTCGGCAAAACGATTTTGAGCAGAATACACAGCAGCTAAATTGCCCAGGGATAGGGCCATGCCCCTGTGGTCTTGAGGTGTGTTTTTTTCTTGTAAATTCAAAATACGTACAAAAATTTGTTCAGCATCAGCATATTGTTGTTGGGCTTTGTAGAGATTTCCCAAAGAGATCAAAGAGGTCAGGACTCGCGTGCTGTCCGCTCCAAAGGTGAGTTCAGCCAAACTTACAGCACGAAGTATGTGGGGACTGGCTTCTTGTGGATCATCCAAGGCCAAGAGCACATCACCTAAGGTGGTCAGAGTAGCAATAAGCCAGGGGTGGTGTGGGCCGAGTAATTGTTCCTTTATTGTTACAGACTGTTCCAAAAGGGAACGAGCCAGGATATACTGCTTTTGCCCTTGGGCAATGGCAGCCAGGCTGTCCAGGGTGCGACTTGCCAAGGGGCTTTGGGGTTTTGTTTTATCTCCAAAGATGGCCAAGGCTTTTTCCAAAACTTTTTGGGCCTGCTCAAAAAGCCCTGTACGCACATATACTTCACCCAAGGTATTTAAGGTGTAGGCCAGGTCAAGCTCATTGGCGTCTGGGTATAGTTCGCGGATAGTTATGGCCCGAAGAAGGTAATCTTTGGCTTGTGCAAGATCACTTTGAGCCATGGCCAGTTCTCCAAGATTTCCCAGGGTAATGGCTACTTCAAGATGATTGTGTCCGAGCACATTTTCACGCATGTGCAGTGCTTGTTCCAAAGGATCTGCTGCCAGTTGGTATTGGCCAAGCTCCAGGTAAATGACCCCTAAATTATTGAGAGAGGTCGCCAGCTCAGCATTTTCTCGCGGATAAAAACTTTGGGCCAGATGCACACTTTGCTGCGCATTATGCAAGGCTCCCGTAAAGTCCCCAGCCGTGTACTTGGTGATAAATTCATGGTTCAAGGCCAGCCATTGTTCCTGGGCAGCTGATGAAGAGGTCCGGGTTGCACATCCCATCAATACTGTGCAGATGATCAGGGCTAGCAAAGAACGCATGGTTTTTTCTCCATTCTTCCGCATACACGTACCATTGATCAAGAAAACATGGCTGATATTTTTCCCAGCTGGTCAACCACATCAATTTTTACATCTATCATGTCAATATTGGTAATATCGAGGCAGTTGCCCTGCAACCAGTAGTCTTGTGGGGTATTTTTAAGAACACAATAATTCATGTCACAGGCCACGTGTCGGGCTAGCCTGAGCAGAGAGTGCAGGGGGAGAATTTCTTGGGGTAGATTGGGCTCAGGTTGATGGTAGCCAAGAATTATTTTTGAGAAATAATCAGGAAATCCCCAGCGTTGGGTCAGCTCACTCCCCAGTTCAAAATGATCAAAATCATCAAAGAATTTTTTTTCCAGGGCATAGATTTCTGGGACGGGTCTAGTCAGTTCTGTGTGGATAAATGTGGAAAATTTTTCAAAATAATTCAATATGAGCACTGGAACACCAAGAACATGCATAAGCCCTAGTGGATAGGCCATACTCATCACTTTTAAGGGCAAAGTTTTGACTTCGGGACAGTCTTGAATCAAACGTTGCATGATCAGGGAGATAGTCAGGTTTTGGGTCCAGAGGGTGCGCAGGAGCTTGTTGATTTCCGCATTATCAGATCTGAAGGCCGATTCCAGTACCACATGAAAAAGAATGCGACGAATTTCTTTTGTTCCCAACCGTACCAGGGCGGTACGCATATCAACCACTTCAGAAATGCCGCCAAAAAGTGGTGAATTGGCACAAGCCAGTACAGAGCCAAAAATAGCAGGGTCAAGTTCAATAATTCTGGCTAGTTCCGACGTATCTGGATCGTCGGTGTTTAGAAGGTGCAGGGCTTTGAGGCCCACAGGCTTGACCCCAGGCACGTTAAAATTGATATGAGCTAATCGTTTGACAGAGCGCTGCATACTCACATCCTGGCTAAAGTTTGAGGGAATATCTTTTGGTTACATCGACCTGCGATGTATTTCAAGCAGTGCGTTGTCAAAGATCATTGCAGCGGGGCATGAAGATGAACATGAAGCCTTATCCCATGCCAATAGAGGTAGAAATAAATTCTTCCTGGACCCATCCCTGTATATTTGCTCCAGGAATTTCTATGTATAACCAGCCTGGGATATTTCCTAAAACGTCAAGCACTGTATAGCCATCCACTTGGGCAATAATTTCTTCTTCATCACTGGGAGCATAGCGAACATTCAAAAGTTCTACATTGACCATAACCTGGTTTGGCCAGGCAGAGTTCACCTCTTCCCGGACAGGTGCCACTACCCGATATCCTCCAGAAACTGCCTGGTAATAAACATCTCCAAAGACATGGTAGCTAAGGCCTGCTGAAATAACGGTCCGGCTACCAATGGGCAGGTGCAGCATAAAGAGTCCTACAGGTGGGCGTACCAGAATAAATCCTGCCCCGTAGGGACGATAGTATCGTCCGGAATGATAGTGATATTTGTGCCCACCATGCAAGATTACAGAATGTCGTGCTGGCAGGTGATGGACAACATGTTTTACAACCTTGGTTGTGGGTCGGCTGTGGATGCGTGCTCCAGGATGGCGACTCCAATCCGGACGGTGTGTTACCGGCCGTAAAGCCTTGCCATGTTGTCTTGGAGCAGGAACAGCATACCTTGTTCTTTTGTCCTTTCTTTGCTGGTCAATAACAGAAGAGCTGGGTGTATTGTTTTTAGAATGTTTGTTTTTTGTAACTTGATCTGATCGTAAACCAGATTTCCCTCTCTGGTCCCTGAGATTATTTGAGGACCAGGTTTTGGGGGGACTTTGCTTGGTGTTTTTTTGATGCGTTACAGCAGGTTTTCCTGAAATTTGAGGTGAGCCATGTTGACCAGGAGCATTGCGCTGGCCAGGTGTTATGGTGGAGGGGGAAGGGTCTTTTGCTCGGCCTTGTCGATTTTGGCCTTGTTCTGTTTGCGATCCACGTCTGAAAGTCCTTTTGTCCTGTGCTGGATTGTCTCTACGTTGGCTTTTGGCAAGAGATGAATTTGGTCTTTGTTCTTGGGACTTTTTTGCGCTATGAACAATATTATTTTTGTCACTCCGGTTCCCAGGAAGACGATTTTGGCCGGCCTTGGAGTCCTGGGACGTGGTTATTTCTTGCGGGTTTTGGGGTTTCTGTGGCACTTCTCCCTGTCGTTGTCTGGGACTTTGATGTTGACCTTGGCCTTTTTGAGCAGTGTTTGCTTCTTTCTTAGCCATTGCTTCAGGTGCACTAAATAAAAGAAGTCCAAGGGCTAGGGCCAGGACTAGAGCTCGTGTATTTTTGTTGATATTCATGGTTCCTCCTTGTTTAGCTTTTTTCAAAGCAATGAGTGGACCAGAAATATAAAAAGATAAAACAGTATGATTTTATTATTAAAAATTTTAATGATAGTGAATGAATAATTTTATGACTGTGGTTCGTAACCAAGAGTGCGCAATTCTTGCACAGAAAATCCTCTGCCTGAAATACACGCAGTTATGCCAGGAATTTTCAAAGCACGGATCACAATCATGGCCTTGATTTTAATCCAGCCCCAGGCGTTTGATTTTATAGATTAAGCCACGCCTGGTAATACCCAGTAATTCTGCGGCCCTGGTCCTATTGCCCTTGGTTTGTTGCAAGGCTGCGGCCACGGCATCGTACTCTTGCTCTTCCAGGGTCTTGGTAACCTGAACAGGTGTTTCAAAGGAAAGGGGAAGAGCTGGTTCTGCTCCAGTTTTTCGTACTGAAGGAGGGAGATGTTCGGGCAAGATCACATCAGATTGGCAAAGAAGGCGCACATGGGCCATGGCATTGGCCAGTTCGCGGACATTGCCCGGCCAGTCGTGGGCTTGCAGGGCCTGGATGGCCGCACGGGAGAGGCGCTTGGCGTCAACTTTGTCCTGACCAAGAAAAAAACGGGCCAGGGCTGGGATGTCTTCCCTTCTTTCTCGTAAGGAAGGAATAACAATGGTAATGACATTTAAGCGGTAGTAGAGATCTTGGCGAAACCTTCCGGCAGCCACATCTTCTTCCAGTTTGCGATTGGTAGCGGCAATGATGCGGCAATCAACGGCAATTTCTCGATCACTGCCCACCGGGGTGATGTGTCCAGTTTCCGTGGCTCGTAATAATGAGGCCTGTAATTCCATGGGCATATCCCCAATTTCATCCAGAAATAAGGTGCTGTTATCAGCCTCGCGAAAATAGCCCTTGCGTTTGGCTACAGCGCCGGTAAAGGCTCCTTTTTCATGGCCAAATAGTTCGCTGGCCAAAAGACTGGGGGCAATGGCGGCACAATTGACTGCGACCATGGGTTTATCCTGACGCAAACTATGGCGGTGGATAAATTGGGCGACCACTTCCTTGCCACAGCCGCTTTCACCAGTGAGCAAAATGGTGGCATCACTGGCAGCCACCCGAAAGGCATCGCGAAACACGGCATACATGGCCGGACTGTCCACGACAATGCCTTTGAGAGCTTCAGGAGGCAGGTCTGGGATAGGCTCTGAAATTACACCCAGGGCATCGCGCACGGCAGACAAAAGCTCGTCCATGTCCACGGGCTTGGCCAAATAATCCACAGCGCCAAGCTTAAGGGCGTCCACTGCACCACGCACATCAGCATAGGCGGTGATGAGTAAAAAAGGCAGTTCTGGCCAGAGTGTACGAGTTTGACGTAACAACTCCAGACCACTGGCTCCGGGCATGCGCACATCACTAATAATCATATCTGGCTTTTCATCTTTGAGCAGAACCAGGGCTTGTTCTGCATTTTGGGCTTCCAGAATATGAAATCCTGCTTCACGCAAAAGGCGGGCATAGAGTTCGCGGTATCGAATTTCATCATCCACAATAAGCAGGGTATTGGTCATATATTCTCCCAAGCAGGTTTGATTTCTGAAATGGTCATGGTTGTTCCCTGGGGGCTGGATGTCGCCCTGATTTGCCAGTGATGAGCTTCCACCAAACGTCGAACAATGGCCAGTCCCAACCCATGTCCCGAAGGTGAGCCCGTGGTATAGGGCTTGAAAATATCAGGCAGCAAATCAGGGGCAATGCCGGATCCCTGATCTATAATGAGCAGACGTAATCCTGCTTTTTTATTTTGTAAGAGAACCTCAACTCTGGTGTTTGGTTTTGAGGCATGAAGGCTGTTTAAGAGCAGATTGACCAAAATTTGCCGGAGCATGGACCAGTCTGCCCAGACTTTGATGGTCGGAACTTGAAAATTGAGAGTGACATTATGGGCTTCAAATTCTGGCCCAAGAATTTCAGCCACTTCCTGCCCCAGGTTGGCGATATCGACCGGGGCGAGCTGAGGAGAATATGGTTTGGCAAAGCTCATGAAATTACCCAAACGAGAGCTGGCGGTGTCCACTTCATCCATGATATATTCCAACATCAGCTTGGTATCTTTGGGGATATCATCCCGTTGGCTGATTTGCTGGGCTATACCCATGATGATACCCAAGGGGTTTTTAGTTTCATGGGCCAGTCCTGCGGCAGCCAGCCCCAATTCTTCCAGATGGGCAGTGCGCAAACGTTCTGCCGCCAGTTGTGCAGTCAAAGTCCGGCGCCGGATAAGAGCTATCCAGACAAAGGTCATGGCCAAGATGCAGACCAGAGCCGCTACAAATATGGAAGCTTGGCGTTGCCAAAACCATGAAGACCAGAAGTTTTCCTGGGGTGCGCGAAATCCCAAATACATAACTGGGTTGGTTTTGGGCCAAAGTCCCCGGCCTGGTGTCGGAATAATCAAGGCTTCAGCCCAAGTGGTCGGGGGATTTATGGGTTGCAGAGGAGCCCAGAATATGAGCATATTCTCTGTGGTTATTTGGCCTCGTGTGGTGTCTGTGGCTAAAAAATCAGGGGGCGCACCTACTTGGGCCAGGCGACCATAACGGCCCTGGACTACCACAAAGGTTGTTCTGGAATTGCGGATAGTGCTGCTCAAGACACTTTCAATTTGTTTCCAATCCGTGAGTTCGCCATTACTCAAGGTGGCAATAACAGCATTGAGAGTCTCAAAGCTGTCCTGGGCGCGTTGCAGACGCCATTGTGTGGCTCGTTCTACATAGCCCAGCCAAGACCAAAAGATCCACAGTCCCAAAGCTAGAGTCATGGCAGTCATGACCAGAAGGGGAGTGCGGAAATGGCAATATTTGTGCTGCATACTTGCTCCTTGCCCTAGTTCGTCTTGCATGCGCCAAGGAGAAGAGAGCGTCAAGATGAAGAATGGGGCGGGTCTGTCCATGACAATAGGTCTTTAACTGGACATGGAGCGTGAACCAGGTGCCCAAGATTTTAGCAGGATTGTAAGGAGAATGCATGACCATAACCCTGGCCGAAAAAATATCTTTATCTTGTTCCAGATTGGCCCAGATTTATAATGAATATGGTTCCAATGTGGCTGTGGGCTGGACCGGAGGCAAGGATTCCACAGTAGTGCTTTATCTATGGCGAAATTTTTTGGCTGAAGTTGCTCCAGATATGTCGGTTCGAGCCATTAATGTGGATACAGGGTGCAAATTTCCAGAAGTCCTGGCTTTTCGTGACCAATGGGCCCGGGCCTGGAACATTGATGTCCAGGTTGCGCGGCCAGACTTTGACTTGTCTCGCTATCCTTTGGCTGCTGATCCCATTTCCTGTTGTGGAGATCTTAAAATAAAGCCCCTACAGGCCATGATTTCCAAGCTGGGTATTGCGGCCTTATTGACTGGAGTGCGAGCAGACGAACATTCGGATCGAGCCCAAAGATCCTGGCTGGAAGAATATGATGATCACCTTCGGGCTTTGCCTATTTTGGAATGGACCGAGCTGGATATTTGGACCTTTCATGTTAAAAATTCCATCCCCTGGTGTTCTTTATATAATCAGGGCTATCGATCCCTGGGTTGTGTACCGTGTACGTCTTCTTCTGGAAAAGGTGAACGATCGGGGCGCGACAGCCGCAAGGAAGCTCAGATGGAGCAATTACGATCGTTGGGGTATTTTTGATTGGTCTGACTTTAACACCAAAGTTCATGAATTTGGTGAAGTTGTGAATAAATTTTATTGGCTGGAAGTAGGCTGGCCAATTTTATTAAGCGTCCGGTCTGTTCCTTATCTTGGCTTTATCCCATAAATTCATTAGGTCATGCCTTCATGAACACTATTGATTCTATTTTGCCTCAGCGGCGGGCAACCCGCGTGCTGGCCATTGGAGATGTCGTTCTTGGCGGAGATAACCCCATCCGGGTTCAATCCATGACCAATACAGACACCCGGGACATTGATGCGACCTTGGCCCAGATCACAGCTTTGGCTCAGGCTGGCTGTGAGATTGTTCGTTTGGCTGTCTTGGATCAGGATGCGGCCAAGGCTTTGGCTCCCATTTGCCATGCCTCGCCTGTGCCCCTGATTGCGGATATTCATTTTGATTCGCGTCTGGCAGTTTTGGCTGTGGAAGCAGGTATTCAGGGGCTGCGGATCAATCCAGGCAATATTGGCGGCCCCGACAAGGTTGATCGCGTGGTCCATGCCGCCCGGGCGGCCAAGGTGCCCATCCGTATTGGAGTCAATAGCGGTTCTGTGGACAAAGAATTATTACATAAATACGGTGGCCCTACGCCCGAGGCCATGGTGGACAGTGCCTTGAGCCATGTCCGTCTGTTGGAAAAACGGGGTTTTTATGAAATTAAAATCTCCCTCAAATCATCCAGTGTTTTGGGCACCATTGCTGCCTATCGACTCATGAGCCAGACGGTGGATTATCCCCTGCACATTGGTGTGACCGAGGCCGGAACACCCATGCGCGGAGCCATCAAATCTTCGGTGGGCTTGGGGATTTTACTGGCCCAAGGCATTGGCGACACCTTGCGTGTTTCCCTGACTGCTGATCCGGTGGAAGAAATACTGGTGGCCTGGGAAATTTTACGCGCTTTGGGTCTTAGGTCGCGTGGACCGGAGATTATCTCCTGTCCCACCTGCGGACGAACGGAAATCGGTCTGGTGGAATTGGCTCAAGCTGTGGAAGAGCGGCTCAGGCATGTGCAGGATGTCTTTACTGTGGCGGTCATGGGCTGTGTGGTCAATGGTCCTGGTGAAGCCCGGGAGGCCGATATTGGCCTGGCTGGTGGCCGGGATTTGGGACTTATTTTTCGTAAAGGTGAGGTTATCCGCAAGGTGCGTGGTCAAGATCAGCTGTTATCCATTTTTATGGACGAGCTGGAAAAATTTTTGGAAGAACGGCGTTTACAGAGGCGGGGAGAGGTTTGATTTTGTCCTGGCCAGAAGTGCACAGAGTGTCCGCCTAACGTGAAGAAATTGTAGCCCAAGATATATTCAATCAAAGGAGACGTACTCATGCTGTTTAGCCAATTGTATGCACCAACGTTAAAAGAAACCCCGGCTGAAGCCGAGGTGGTCAGCCATAAATTACTGTTGCGTTCGGGCATGATCCGAAAACTGACGTCAGGTATTTATATTTATATGCCCCTGGGACTGCGGGCCATTAATAAGGTAGCTCAGATAGTGCGTGAGGAGATGAACCGGGCCGGGGCGCAGGAAATCTCCATGCCCATGGTTCAGCCGGCTGACCTGTGGCAGGAAAGCGGACGATGGGAAATGTATGGCAAGGAGCTGTTGCGGTTGGTGGACCGTCATGGCCGTGACTATTGTCTGGGCCCCACCCATGAAGAGGTTATCACTGACCTGGTGCGGGGTGAGGTGCGTTCCTACCGCCAATTGCCTTTAAATTTGTATCAGATCCAGACCAAGTTTCGAGATGAAATCCGCCCTCGCTTTGGGCTGATGCGTGGTCGGGAATTTATCATGAAAGACGCCTATTCCTTTGACAAGGATGATGCCGGGGCTGATGCCAGCTATTGGTCCATGTATGATGCCTACACACGTATTTTTGATCGTCTGGGTCTGGTCTATCGGGCTGTGAGTGCGGATTCTGGGGCCATTGGCGGCAGTTTTTCTCATGAATTTATGGTTTTGGCCAAGACCGGGGAAGATACTTTGGCGGTATGCACAGCCTGTGACTATGCGGCCAACTTGGAAAAAGCGGAATTAAGACCGGGCACACCTTGTACCACAACCTGTGCTCCGTATGAGCAGGTGGCCACCCCAGGCCAGCATACTGTGGAACAAGTCGCGGGATTTTTGGCTGTTTCGCCAAGGCAGCTCATGAAGACCCTGCTTTATGATGTGGATGGAAATTCTGTGGCCATATTGGTGCGCGGGGATCATGAAGCAAATGAGGTCAAGATCAAGAATTTGCTTGGGGCCACCAATGTGGAGTTGGCTACCCCGGAGCAGGTCCAAAAATGGACTGGTGCTCCTGTGGGCTTTGCTGGGCCAGTGGGCCTAAAAGTTGACGCCATTTATGCTGACCTGGCTCTGGCCGAGGCCACGGATTTTGTTAGCGGGGCCAATGCTGCTGACGCTCACTTGATCCATGTGGATCCACGGCGGGATATTGTGTTATCCACTACCGCCACACCCACAGGATACGCCGATCTGCGCTCCATCACCCTGGATGACCCCTGTCCGGCCTGTGGGGCATCTATTACCATGCCTGAGGGCATTGAAGTGGGCCATGTCTTCAAGCTGGGTGCCAAGTATTCCCAGTCCATGAATGCCACTTTTTTGGATGAAAATGGCCGTGAGCAGCACATGATCATGGGTTGCTATGGTATTGGGGTCAGCCGGGTGGTGGCCGCATGTATTGAACAGAATCATGATGAGCAGGGCATGATTTTTCCACCCTCCATTGCTCCTTTTGAGATCACCATTTTAGCCATGTCCACCAAGGATGAACAAGTCATGACCTTGGGCCGAAAGATGCATGACTGGCTGGAAAGTCAGGGCATTGAGACCTTGTTTGATGACCGGGACGAGCGCCCTGGAGTCAAGTTCAATGAAGCGGACCTGTTGGGATCACCCATGCACATTGTTATTGGCGGCAAAGGTCTGGAACGCGGTGTGCTGGAAGTCAAAAATCGCAAGACAGGTGAAAAGCACGAGCTGCCTGTGGCTGATTGGCAAAC